>JBOGNC010000127.1:0-11979 GCA_050747045.1 Candidatus Acidiferrales bacterium
TGATTCACCGTGTGAGTTTCAGAGCTTCGGTCCTCCAACCACTCTGATCGTCACGCGATGCTGAAAGGCACTGCAGCAAATAAGTGTCTCTTGACAACGCCTTCGTTCTTATCGAGCGGCACCCGAACCATCCAATTCAACGGCAGATCCCTCGTCGCCCGCCTCCGGCGAGCTCGCTCGGGATGACGACCGCTGGCGAAAGATGGCGGCAACCGCCTTCGCGCTCCGCGCTACGGCGCGACAAGCCCGGAAGTGGCTTGGGCGTGAGGCTTTTCCAGATTTCGAGGAATTAGGCGAGGTTGGCGCGAGAGTGATCGGCGTCAGCCGATGCGCGCAACTCCGGGGGGCCATTCCTCTGGCGGCGTTGCCGCGCGCTCTAGCGTCCGCTACAATAGCCGTTTTCGGGTGGCCACCAAATTGACAGAGATCATCCTGCACAACACGCTTTCGAACCGCGTTGAACCGCTCACGCCCATTCATCCTGGCGAGGTCCGCATTTATACCTGCGGGCCGACGGTCTATTCCTTCGCGCACATCGGCAACTTCCGCACCTTCGTATTTCAGGACGTACTGCGCCGCTTTTTTCGTCTGCGCGGGCTGCGCGTCCTGCAGGTGATGAACATAACCGATGTGGACGATCGCATCATCCACAATGCCGCCGCTGCCGGCGTTCCGATTCGCGAATACACCGAGAAATACATCAAAGCGTTCCTCGAAGATATCGACGCGTTGCATATCGAAATGCCCGAAGAACTGGTGCGCGCCACCGACCACATTGATGACATGGTTGCTCTGATCGAAAAGTTGCAAGCCAAAGGCCTCACCTACAACAGCGACGGTTCGGTTTATTTTCGAATCGCGAAATTTCCCGCATACGGCAAGCTTTCGAAGATCGACGTGAGCGGCATGCAGACGGGGACGCGCGTGGACGTGGATCAGTACGAAAAAGACGACGTGCGCGATTTCGCGCTCTGGAAATCTCCGAAGCCTGGCGAGCATTTTTGGGAAACGCGCGTCGGCGCGGGCCGTCCTGGCTGGCACATCGAGTGCTCGGCGATGGCCATGAAATATCTCGGCGATACCATCGATATTCACACCGGCGGAGTGGATCTCGCTTTTCCACATCACGAAAACGAAATCGCGCAGAGCGAATCGGCCACCGGCAAACCGTTCGTGCGCATGTGGCTGCATGCCGAACATTTGATTATCAACGGGCAGAAGATGTCCAAGTCGCTCGGCAACTTCTACACGCTGCGCGATCTGTTCGCCAAGGGCCATAAGCCTTCCACGATACGTTTTCTGCTGCTTTCCGTGCCGTACCGCCGGCAGCTGAATTTCACCGAAGACGGACTTCTACAGGCAAAAAATTCGGTCGAGCGGTTGCGCAATTTTCTTGCTCGCCTGAAAAACGAGCAATTCGCCGACGGCTCCAATCCCGAAGTGCACAAGCGCATAGAAAAGGCCGAAGCCGATTTCGATGCCGGCCTAGCAGACGACGTGAATGCAGCCCGCGCGCTGGCCGCGATTTTCGATCTGGTGCGTGATGTGAACGCCGCCATGGATCGCCGTGAATTCTTGCAGCAGGATGCGCCGCGCGCTGTGGCTGCCATGGAGAAGTTTGATTCCGTTCTGGCGCTACTGGTCGATGACGATGACGAAAAACTCCGCGGTCTGGGTATCGCAACTAGCAAGGCGCAGTTGCAACCTGCGCAGATCGAAGCGCTCATCGAAGAGCGCAACAACGCGAAGCGCAGCCGCGATTTCAAACGCTCCGACGAGATACGCCAACAGCTCTCCGATTCTGGTATCCTCTTGGAAGATACGAAAGACGCTAGTGTCCGGTGGAAGTACAAATGAACTTTTCTGACGCAACGATGCATACGCGCCTCCCCTGGCGCCACGTCCAGCCTTCCCGCGAGCGGCCGAATCTTTTCGGCGTTGATTGATCTGTTTTCCTCGGCCGTGTTAGGCGCCGTGGCGTGCACGCCCAGCGCCAGAAAAATCGATCGCCGGAGGAAATCATGCAAACAGCAGAAAAAAAAGTGTCCAAGCTTCCCCATCTGGTGACTGCTTTGCCGGGACCGAAAGCGATAGAGATTGTCGAGCGCGATAGCCGCGTCATCTCTCCTTCGTATACGCGCGATTATCCGTTGGTCGCCAAGCGCGGTCGCGGCGCAATCGTCGAAGATGTCGACGGCAACATGTTCCTCGACTTCGCCGCCGGCATTGCCGTGGTCGCCACGGGCCATTGCCATCCGCAAGTTGTTTCCGCGATCCAGCGGCAAGCGTCCGAATTGATTCACATGTCCGGCACCGATTTCTACTACCCGGGCATGGTGGAACTTGCGGAAAAGCTAGCGGCGATAGCGCCCGGGAAATCGGCGAAGCGCGTCTATTTCGGGAATTCGGGTACGGAAGCCATCGAAGCGGCCATGAAGTTGGCACGGTATCACACGCGCCGCGACAAATTTATTGCTTTCCACGGCTGCTTCCACGGGCGCACGTTCGGATCGCTTTCACTCACCGCCAGCAAAGCGGTGCAGCGAAAAAATTTCGGTGCGCTTCTTGGGGGCGTGTTTCATACTCCGTATCCCGATAGCTACCGCGGCGCGTATGGCGTTCGCCCGGAGCACGCCGCGACAGACGCGCTTGGGCACATCGAGCGCGAACTTTTCAAGCGACTCGTCGATCCTGAAGACGTGGCGGCAATTTTCGTCGAGCCGATTCAGGGTGAGGGCGGTTACGTCCCCGCGCCGGCGGAATTCCTGCAGGGACTTGAAAAACTCTGCCGCCACCACGGCATTTTGCTGGTCGCTGACGAAGTGCAGTCCGGAATGGGCCGGACTGGAAAATGGTGGGCCTCCGATCACTCCGGAATCGAACCGGATATGGTGTGCACGGCAAAGGGCATCGCTTCGGGCATGCCGCTGAGCGCGGTGATCGCCAAAGCCGACGTTATGGATTGGAAACCGGGCGCGCACGCGTCGACTTTTGGAGGCAATCCCGTCGCTGTTGCGTCCGCGCTGGCTACGTTCGAGTTGCTGGATCGGGAATTGATCGCCAATGCGAGCCGGATGGGCGAATTCATTAGGAGCCAGACTGCTGGCTGGCTGGATCGTCACAAGGTAGTCGGCGACGTCCGCGGAAAAGGACTGATGATCGGCATCGAATTCGTTCGCGATCAGAAAACCAAGGAGCGCGCTCCGGAGATTCGCAACCGGGTGCTTCAGGCGGCATTTCAGAAAGGCCTGCTGGTCCTGGGCGCGGGGGAAAATGCGTTGCGGCTCGCTCCTCCGCTGATCGTCGACGAAGAGCAGGCCGAATTCGCGATGCGAACGCTGGATGCATGTATTTCCGAAGTCGAGCGAACTATTTAACTGCAGATGGCGGAGATTAGTCGCGGGTGATTGCACATTTCATGTTTGCGGCCGTGAATTTCGCGGCGCGCAAAGGCCTGGCGGAATCTGCGCTTGAAGATACGGCGCCGCGCGCGCCGCGTGAACGAGCGCGCCGAACCGGAATCCGCGGTGAGACGTATGCGTATTGGTACCTTCGCCGGCATCGCTACGTGATGGTGGCGCGCAATTACACCGCTCCGGGACTCAAGGGCGAAATCGATATGGTTGGTTACGACGGCTCGGTGCTCGCGTTCGTGGAAGTAAAAACTCGGACGAGCGCGGACCCGGAGCAGCCGCGGCCCGAGGAAGCGGTGAACGCGGAAAAGCGGCGCCATCTAGCGCGGATGGCGGGACAATTTCTGCGCGCGAGGAAACTCGAAGGCGTGCCGCACCGGTTTGACGTGATCGCGATCGAGTCGCGACCGGACGCGCGGCCGGTGCTGCGTTTGCACAAAGGGGCGTTTACTTCCAGCCCGCACGCGCGCAGCTGAGGGGGCGGGGCTCGCTTTAGAGGAGTATTATTCTGGCACTGAGGTACGCGTGACGCGCCAGATCGAAGCGCGGTAAGGGAGACGAGAATTTGCCGGAACTTCGCAGAGACCCGATCACGGGCCGCTGGGTGATTATTTCCATGGACCGCTCGAAGCGCCCCACCGATTTTGTCCGCGAAAGCGTGCAAATCAAGAATGTGGGCATGTGCCCGTTTTGTCCCGGCAACGAAGGGAAGACGCCTCCGGAAATTCTGGCTTACGGGCGCAACGGGTCCGGGAGGAACACGCCGGGTTGGTCGCTGCGCGTGGTCCCGAATAAATTCCCCGCGCTGGGCATTGAAGGCGGACTGGACCGCGAAGGGGAAGGGCTTTTTGACCGCATGAATGGCGTGGGCGCGCACGAAGTGATCGTGGAAACCGCCGACCATTTTCAGACCCTTGCGACCATGCCGGTGAAATCGCTGGAAGAAACGCTTTGGGCCTATCGCGACCGCATGCTGGACTTGAAAAACGACCGCCGCTTCCGCTACGTGCTGCTGTTCAAGAATCACGGGGAAGCCGCCGGCGCCACGCTGGAGCACACGCATTCGCAACTGATCGCACTGCCGATTGTGCCGAAACGCGTGCGCGAGGAAGTGGACAATTCCAAGCGTTATTTCGACGAAAAAGAGCGCTGTATTTTTTGCGACATGATTCGGCAGGAGATGGAAGCGGAATCGCGAGTGATTCAAGTGGACGACCACTTCATCGCCATGGCGCCGTACGCGCCGCGGTTTCCGTTTGAAACGTGGATTTTGCCGAGGCAGCACAGCTCCGCGTTCGAAAATATGCCGACGCCGTATTATCAGAACCTGGCGAAGATCCTGGGAGAGTTTCTAACGCGGGTTGACGGAGCGCTGCTGCGCCCTTCCTATAATTTCGTGGTGCATACTTCGCCGATCGGCGAGGAAATCAACGATCATTATCATTGGCACATCGAAGTAATGCCCAAGCTGACCAAAGTCGCCGGATTCGAATGGGGTACCGGCTTCTACATCAATCCCACCCCGCCGGAAGAATCCGCGCGCTTTCTCCGCGAAGCGAGGTAGCGCACACCTTGCTTCCTCTGCGAAGCGTCAATCCTGGCCGCGATCAGGAAGCATGCCGATGGTTTCGAGCCATTTCTCCATCATCTCGGGCCACTGCGTGATCGGGAGCCCGGTGCGCCGCAGGCCGAAACCATGTCCGCCCTGCGCGTACAGATGGATTTCCACGGGAACGCGCGCATTCTTCAGTGCCATGTAGTAAGTCAGTGCTTGGTTGATTCCGTCCTCGTAATCGTTCTCTGCTTGAATCAGGAGCGTAGGCGGAGTCTGCCTGGTAACGTGAATATCCGGATTTATGTCTGAGATGTTATTGGTGCACGGATGTCCTGGATACTCGCACAGATGCCCCGGATACAGAGCGACGGCGAAGTCTGGGCGAGCGCTTTCCTTGTCCGCGGCATCGATCGGCGCATAGAGGCGCTTCTCATAATTCGTGCTGATCGCGGCGACCAAGAACCCACCGGCGGAAAATCCGATGACGCCAATCTTGTGGGGATCGATATGCCACTGTGTGGCGTGGAGCCGGACGAGTCCCATCGTTCTCTGCGCGTCTTCCAAGGCCGTTGGAGCTTTTGGGGCGACTTCGCAGCGGCAGCTTCGCTCCCAATGCGGCCCGGAATTCGGCACGCGGTATTTCAACAGCACGCAGGTGATTCCGTTGGACGTCAGCCAGTGGCAGACCTCTGTTCCTTCCAGGTCAATCGCGAGAATCTGGAAACCGCCGCCGGGAAAAACGACTATGGCAATGCCAGCATTGTTTTTCTTTGGCGAATAGACCGTCATGGTCGGGCGAGTAACGTTGCCGACGGCGATCCAAGGTTTGCCAGCGACCAAAGCATCCTTCGCGGTTTTCGCGTACTCCGCTCCGGGAGCGGGCTGCGCATCGGGTACGGCGCCCGGCCAAATCGGCACTTGCTTGTGTTCTTGCTGCCAAGTGAGCGTCTGCGCTCTCAGGCGGCCAACCGCCAGCACGAGGAAAACAGCAAGCAGGAAAGGTTTCATCGGTCGGTCCCTCGGAAAATGTTTTTCAAGACCAGTCAAATTACCGAGCGAGCTTTTTTCGCGCGGAAATAAAAAGAGTGATGGCCAAAGCAACGAAGACGGCGACGCCGAGTTCCGGCCGCTGGCTCAGATAAGGCATCAAACGCTTGCCAAACGCAAATGCGCCTGCAGGCCACGGAAGGCGAAATATGGTGAGGGTCCAATGAGGCAGTCGTCTGCTGAGCTCGGGATCCTGCAGAAGATTGATGACGATGGCGAGCAGGCCGAAGACACCACCCGCCGCGATTAATCCACTGGCATAAAGCGAACCAGGACTGACCTCGCTTTCGGAGTCACTCTTCTTCTCTTCGCCGCGTTCGGCGAGCCAGCGTACCGCGCCCCCAGCGAACATGGTCATCGTAGTGGCGATCGAAAGATACGATCCAACGGCGAAGGGCAGCGAGCGGATTCCCAATAGCTCGACGGCGATCACGAGAAATACGCCGAGAAAAACGAGGCGCCAGGGCAAGCGGCGATTCAGGATGCCGCTGATCACGGTAGCCATGAGGCGCGCCTGCGGCGCGGCGGCTTGTTCGCTGCCGATTCCTTGCACCCACTGAATTTCGATTTCGTGCGCGCCACGATCGTACAGATATTTTCCATCGGGAATTACGTTCGAGCCGATGGCATTCACGAGCACGTAGGTTTTGCCGTTATAGGCGTAGTTGTTCGATTGCAGCTCGACGCCTTCGGGCAGGTGCTGCAGATCGAGCGGCATGTGCACCGGCTTGTACTGCGCGAGGCCGACGTTCATCAGGATCAAAGTGCCGCCGACGGCGAAGGCCGAAACGGCGACACCAACAACCAGCGCGATCTGCTGGTAGTAGGGCGTGGCGCCAACCAGAAATCCGGTCTTCAGGTCTTGCGAAGTGGCGCCGGCGATGGCTGCGGCGATGCAGACCACGCCGCCGATCGTGAGAGCCAGCGCGGCGTAAGAATTTGCGGTCCAATGCATCACCAGAAACATGGCGCAAGTGGCCATCAGAGTGGCGATGGTCATGCCGCTGACGGGATTCGAGGAGTTTCCGATCAAGCCGCTGATGCGCGAAGCCACGGTGACGAACAAGAATCCAAAGACGACCACGAAGACGGCGGCGATCAAATTGGCGATGATGCCGGTCTGCGCACCGGGAATCGGCTTGAACTTCAGCAGCGCCCACACCATCAGGACGATCACAGCCGAGCCGACAATCACGAAGCGCATGGACAGGTCGCGCTCGGTCCGGAGCGTTTCGGCAGCGGCGGCTTGCTTGGCGCGCACATCTTTCAAACCGGCGCTCAGCGCCGACAAAATCGTGGGCATCGTTTTGATCAGCGTAATCAGGCCGGACGCTGCGACAGCGCCAGCGCCCATTGGGCGGATATAGGCGGACCAGAGCATGTCCGGCGTCATCTGCGGAATCGGAATGGTGCTGGGATAGAGAGGTGCGTTAGGAGCGAGCGAGCCGAAAAAGCGGATCGCGGGCATGAGCACGAGCCAGGAGATTACGCCTCCGGCGAAAAGGGTCCCGGCAACTCGCGGGCCGATGATGTAGCCAACGCCGAGGTATTCGGAGGTGATCGCGGCGCGAAACGATGCGCCAGGCAGCCATTTCGGCTGGTACTCGGGCTGTCCGGGCCATAGGCCGAGCGTGTTCATGCAGAAGGTGTACACGCCGCCGAGGCCGAGGCCCCAGAAGACGCGGCCTGCAAATGAGCCGCCGCGCTCGCCTGCGATCAGGACATCCGCGCAGGCGGTGCCCTCCGGGAACGTGAGATTTCCGTGCTCTTTGACGATTAGTTGGCGGCGAAGCGGGATCATGAAGAGCACGCCAAGCGTGCCGCCGAGGAGCGCGAGAAAAAAGATGCGCCAGTATTCCGTGTTCAATGAAAAGCCGAGGAAAATGAGTGCGGGGAGCGTGAAGATCACTCCGGCGGCTACGGATTCGCCGGCCGATCCAGTGGTTTGGACGATGTTATTTTCGAGAATCGACGAGCGGCCGAATGCGCGCAGGATGCTGATGGAAAGGACGGCGATCGGAATCGAGGCGGAAACAGTGAGGCCGGCGCGCAAACCGACGTAGACGGAAACCGCGCCGAACAGAACTCCGAAAAGGGCGCCCAGCGCGACGGCGCGGAAGGTGAATTCGCGTAGCGTTTCGTCCGGCCCGACGTAGGGACGAAAGCCTTCCGGGGCAGCGGGTTGCTTCTGAAGATCCGTGGCCAAGTATCGTCTCTGAATTGATCTTTAATGGCCCGTAGAGCCGTTTGTCGGGATCTCGTAGTGCCGCGGCGCACAAACCGCGGGGCACACTGCGAGTGGGGCAAAGTAACACTCCGGGAGCGGAGGGGGCAAGTTGCAACTTGAGGCGGTACAGGTTCGGCAACTACACTCGCGGGCTGTTTGACGGCTAGCGTTGTTACCGCTATCCTTATGTGACAAGCTCCAATGTTCGCCGCCTTTTATTAGCTGCCGATCATCTCCCGTCCATCGCGGACGCTGCTCATACCAGGAAACCTGTTTTTCGCATCCAATTTGACCGTGGAACCTTCGAGGCCTTGCCATGCCGAATGAAACGCTTTTTGCAAAACTTGATGAGATCGAATCGCGATTCGACGAGATGACGCGCGAGATTTCCTCGCCGGAAATTCACGACGATGCTTCTCGCTACCAGAAGCTCGCCAAGACGCATTCGGAGCTCGCGGAGATCGTGAACAAATACCGCGAGTGGAAGGGAATCGAGAAGGGAATAGAAGACGCTCGGCACTTGCAATCCGAGGCCGACGATCCAGAGATGAAGCAACTGGCGCATGAGGAGCTGCGTTCGCTGGAAACGCAGCGGGATGCTGTGGAGCGCGAAGTGAAGCTGCTGTTGGTGCCGAAGGACCCGAACGACGAGAAAAACGTAATCCTGGAAATTCGCGCGGGAACTGGAGGCGACGAGGCGTCGCTTTTCGCCGCCGAGCTTTTTCGCATGTATTCGCGATACGCGGAAACGCAGGGGTGGAAAGTGGAAGTGCTGGAGAGTTCGCCTTCCCCGATCGGGGGCGTGAAGGAAATCGTCGCGTCGATTCAGGGGCGGAAGGTATATTCGCGGCTGAAGTATGAAAGCGGCGTGCATCGCGTGCAGCGGGTACCGGCTACAGAGCAGCAAGGCCGCATCCACACGTCGGCGGCGACTGTGGCGGTGCTGCCGGAAGCGGAAGAGATCGACATCAAGATCGACGCGAAAGATTTGCGCGTGGATACGTTCTGCTCGTCAGGGCCGGGCGGGCAATCGGTGAACACTACTTATTCCGCCGTGCGAATCACGCATATTCCAAGTGGGCTGGTGGTATCGCAGCAGGACGAGAAATCGCAGATCAAGAATCGCGCCAAGGCGATGCGCGTGCTGCGGTCACGCCTCTACGAGATGGAGCAGGAAAAACAACATCAGGCGCAAGCGGCAGAGCGGCGCGGGCAGATCAAGACCGGTGACCGTTCAGAAAAAATTCGCACGTACAATTTTCCGCAAAACCGTGTGACCGATCACCGCGTCAATCTGACGCTGCATCAACTCGATCAGGTGATGGAAGGCAAGCTGGCGCCAATTGTGGATGGACTGGTTACGCATTTCGAATCCGAAAGGCTCAAGCAGGAGCTTACGGCTGCCTGAGTCCGTGAGGCCGATCGAGTTTTCATGGGCTTAACAATGGAAGCAATGGCCGCCAATTCAACCGAGAGTAATTCGTCTCCGATGGCGTCACCAATGGACGTGCGGTCCGCGCTGAAAGAGGGAATGGCGCGGCTGCGCGCGGCGAACGTTGCGTCGTCGACGCTAGCGGCGGAACTGCTGCTGATGCACGCGACCGGACACGATCGAGCATGGATTTACGCGCACCCGGAGGCTGCGCTCGGGCTGGCAGAGGGGAAAAAACTTTTCGAACTAGTGGCGCGACGCGCTGCCGGCGAGCCGACGCAGTACCTGACGGGCAAGCAAGAATTCTGGGGACTCGATTTCGACGTTACGCCCGCGGTGTTGATCCCGCGGCCAGAGACGGAGCATGTGATTGAGGTGGCGCTGGAGCGGCTGGGCGAGCAGCGGGGGATCAAGATCAATATGCGCACCGGAGCGCCGAGTCCCGTGCTGAGAATTGCCGACGTTGGCACCGGATCGGGGTGCATCGCGGTGGCGCTGGCGAATGAATTGCCGCACGCGGAAATTTTCGCCACGGATATTTCAGAGGACGCTCTTCAGGTTGCGCGGCGAAATGCTGAGAGACACGGCGCGGCGGATCGCGTGCATTTTGTGCGCACCGATTTGCTGCAGGAACTGTCCGACCGGATGGGCGCGTCAGATAATGACGCACAGCTGTTCGATCTGATCGTCAGCAATCCGCCGTACGTGGCGCGGAGCGAGGCCGACGAACTTCCGCGCGAAGTTCGGGAGCACGAGCCCGCTGCGGCGTTATTCGGTGGACCTACGGGAATCGAACTGTACGAGCGCCTCATTGAACAAGCAGCGGCGCTACTGGATCGGCGTGGAATTCTGGTGCTGGAGTTGGGCTACAATTGCGCAGACTCCGTTCGCGCAATGCTTTCGCGAAAGGGAGTGTGGGCGAGCGTGAGCTTGACGAACGATCTGGCTGGAATTCCGCGCGTGATTGCCGCCGAGCGCGTTGGGGATAGCAAGGGCATTTCCGGCGGCAGCAGGCCACCTGGGTAAGAACCCGCTCCTATGCCGAAGCTGGCTCAATTCCGCGCCAAGCAGGAAGCCCTTCCGGCCACTTCGCCCGAAACCACTTCTTCAATTCTGCATATCGATATGGACGCGTTTTTTGTGTCCGTTGAGCTGTTGGCGCGCCCGGAGCTGAAAGGCCTGCCGGTGGTCGTGGGTGGCCAACGCGATCAGCGCGGAGTGGTCACTTCGGCGAGCTATGAGGCGCGCCGCTGTGGAGTTCATTCCGCGATGCCGCTGCGCACAGCAGGGAAGTTGTGCCCGCAGGCAATTTTTCTCGATGGACACCACGAGCTGTATGGCAAATGGAGCGACCGCGTAGCTACTGTGCTGGGGAAATATTCGCCGGTGGTGGAGATGGCGTCGATCGATGAAGCATATCTGGATTTAGCGGGAACGGAGAAGATGCACGGGCCGCCGTTGTGTGCCGCGCACAAATTGCTAAGGGAAATCACGGCGACGACCGGATTGCCATGCTCGGGAGGGTTGGGAGCGACGCGGCTGGTGGCCAAAGTGGCGAGCGAACAGGCCAAGCCGCGCGGGCTGGTATGGGTACCAGCGGGAAGCGAGGCTGCTTTCCTGGCGCCACTGGCAGTGCGCAAGATCCCGGGGATCGGCCAGGTGACGGAGGCGGCTTTGAAATCACTGGGGATTGAGGCAGTCGTGCAATTGCAGAATCTTCCGAGCGAGAGGCTGGAGCAAGAGTTTGGGCGGTGGGGAACGGCACTGTTTCGAAAGGCGCGAGGGATTGATTCGTACGAGTTTTTCGTGGATGCCGAGCCGAAGTCGATTTCGCACAATTGCACTTTTGGCGAGGATACTACCGACCGCGAGCAGCTGAATTCGATGCTCAGTTTTCTGTGCCAGAAAGCAGGGAAACGGCTGCGCGACGCCGGGCTGCACGCGCGAACGATGACGCTCACACTACGCTACGCGGACTTTGCGACGATCACGCGCAGCCATTCGCTGGGAGAGCCTTCGGACCTTGATTCGGTGTTTTTGAAGGCGGTACGAGAGCTTTTTACTCGCGCCTGGAATGGTGCGGCAAAGCTGCGGCTGGTGGGGGTGGCGTTATCGTCTTTTTCGCACGGAGCGCAACAGATGGATTTGCTCGATCCTGGGTTGCGCGAAAAGCTGGAACGCCTGGCGCAGACTGCTGATCGCTTGCGGGACAAATTCGGATTCGACAAAGTTCAGCTGGGCGGATCGTTGGGAAATCGGGGCCGGCACCGGGAGGGGCCTCAATGAATCCGGCGAATCCGGCGAG
>JBOGNC010000128.1:0-11959 GCA_050747045.1 Candidatus Acidiferrales bacterium
GCTTGATGCCGATGAACCCCGTGCGAATGCGCTGCTCCGCCAGTTTGAACACCCAGGATTCGGCCTGGTCGAGAATCTCGTCGACGTTATCGCGTGCTTCGAATGCGCGTTCCTGAATCGCTTCCGCAGCGTGAATCAATCCGCGCAGCACCGCCTTTTCGCGAATGATCTGCGTGTAGTGCTCCACATTCATCGCGCGCGGAACGCCGTCGGCGAGCTGCGAAATATATGCCGGCCCCCCGGAAGCTTCCAGCTTCCCCGTGCGGTGCAGAATTTCCGTCACGGTGACGGTATCGATCGGCTTGCGTTCCTCGTCCAGGCTCATCATCGCTTCGAACACGTTGCGGTTTTGGGGGTCGAAGAAATCTTCCGCAGTGAGGCCCTTTTCCAGCGCCCCCACGAGCTTGTCGCTGTTCACCAGGACGACGCCTAGGAGCGTCTGCTCTGCGACCCGATAATGCGGCAATGGGCGTTCGATCGCGGTATTTGCGGCTGTAGACACTTTCGCTTTATCTTCTCCTTGGCGCGTTCACACTGCAAGGACTTTTTCAGGACGGCGTGCTGTCCGATCCTTCTCGCCTATCAGGTAATTTGGACGAAGCGCATTCTGCGCGGGGTGCGTCTGCTGGTCAAGGGGACCAGCCGCGCAATCGCGCTGTGAAATTCACAGGGTATGTGGATGTTTACCCCAGCGAGGGCGACAAACGAAGGTCTCTGCAATGGTCGGGACCACGCAGCCTAACCGCGTCAGACTATTCTTCCTTCTTGATTATCAGCTTCACGTTGGTGCTCACTTCACGATGCAGCTTCAGCGGCACCTCGAACTCACCCACCACTTTGATGGGCTCGGGCAGCGCCACCTTGCGCTTATCAACTGTGTAGCCCTGCGCGGCCAGCGCATCGGAAACATCCGTGGAGGTAACCGAGCCAAACAGCTGGTCGTTTTCTCCTGCGCGCCGCGTGAATTCGAGCGACACATTCGCCAGCATTTCCGCGAGCTTCTGCGCGTCTGCCTGCTCAACGGCTTCCTTCTTCGCAAACACCGCGCGCATTTTTTCCAGTCGCTTCAAATTGCTGGAGCTGGCCTCGAGCGCCAGCTTCCGCGGCAACAGAAAATTCCGCGCATACCCTTCCGCAACTTCCACTACCTGGCCGCGGGCGCCGAGCTTTTCCACGTCTTCCTGCAAAATAATCTGCATATTCTCTAAACCTCGAAATTTTCTGAGCGCCGTCGCATTTACAGCTCGGCGGAAAACGGAAGCATGGCGATATTCTGAGCGCGCTTGATGGCCACTGTCAGCCACCGCTGATGCCGCGCGCAAGTGCCCGTCATACGGCGAGGCAGTATCTTGCCGCGCTCCTGGAGAAACGGAGCAAGGATTTCGGCCTTTTTGTAGTCAATAAAATCGCTCTTATCGACGCAGAAGCGGCACACTTTCTTCTTGCGCACGAAGTTTCTCTTGCCACGCCGGGGAGGCCCGCTTGGCCTTCCACCCGGCGGCCTAGGACCGCCGGGCCCCGAATGCCGCTGCTGATATCCGGACGGACCCGCATGCCCCGTCGCCGGAGCCGAGTGTCCCGCCGATGATCCCGCTGGCGGAGCCGAGTGCCCCGCCGCCGGAGCGGGTTGCTGATTTGGTGCCTGTTCGTCTGCCATTCACAATCTCCCTAGTCTCTCTAATTAAGCTGTGGCGGCCGCTTGTTCTCCGCCCGTGGTTGTAGGCGCTGCTTTTCGCGGACGCCGCGCGGCGCGCCGCTCGCGGTGCTTTTTCAGCTTCTGCTGGCGCTTCAGTTCTTCGTCAAGCCGCACGGTCAGGTACTTGATCACCGGGTCAGCAACTTTCAGCCGCCGCTCGAGTTCCTTGATCACTTCGCTGTGCGTGGATCGCACCACCATGTACACGTAATAGCCTTCGCGCAGCCGCTTTACCACGTACGCCATGCGCCGCCGGCCCCATTTCTCCGTGCTTTCCACTTTGCCGCCTTTTTCCGTGGCGGCGTGCTCCACTGTCGCGATGACCTTATCAATTTCCGGCTCCGGAGTATCGGGCCGGCAAATGAAAATCAAATCGTACTGGCGTTCATCCATGTGTCCTCTCGATTCCTAGCCGCCTCAACTGCGGCGGGCAATCCCCTATTCCGCACTCTCTTCCTGCGACGCTTTGCGATTGAACTTCGTCATCGCCTTTTCCACGCCGTCAGTCAAAACCAGCTCCACAGCGTCTCCAGCTGCTACCGCCATTTCTTCCGCCGCCTGCCGGTCTTCGCGATTCATCTGCGAAAGCACGTAATCCCGGCGGTCGCCCCACATCTGCTTCGGCTGCACGCCCATTCGGATGCGAATGAACTCGTCGCCGCCAATCGCGCTAATGATTGACTGCAAGCCGTTGTGCGTGCTGTTGCGGCCGTGCTGTCGAATCCTCAGCATGCCCCACGGCAAATCCGTCTCGTCCAGCAGCACGATCGTTTCCGCTGGATCGCATTCGTAGCGCTCCAGCAACATTCGCACCGCCACGCCACTCAAGTTCATCATCGTCTGCGGCTTTGCCAGGATTACGCCGTGGCCCGCGAACGTTCCGCGCCCGATCAGCGACTTCGCCTCCGGACGATTTACCCGGATTCCACTCCGCTCCGCCAAGGCGTCGATCGCCAGGAAACCAACGTTATGCGGCGTCCATTCGTAATCCGCACCGGGATTTCCAAGACCCACGATCAATCTCATAATCCCGGGCTCCCGAGTGCCGCGAATCCGCGCGCTAGCACGGAGTGGCTGGGAGGATTACTTCTCCTTACCCTTCTTCTCGGCCGCTTTAGGTGCCTCGCCAGCCGCAGCTTCCCCCTCGCCCTCTTCTTCCTTCTTGCCCTTCTTGATTACCTCGGGCTCGGCAGGAGCCGTTTCCGTTGCAACCGCCGCTTCCGCCGCGGGCTCTTCTTCCTTCTTCAAAATCACCACGTGAGCCAACACCCGCTCTGGATCGGTAATCAGCTTAATCTTCTGTGGATCGATTGGCAGTTCGCTTGCGCGCAGCTGTTTGCCGATCGTCAGCCCGCTAATATCGACGCGAAACTCTTCCGGAATGTCGCCCGGCAAACACTCGATCTCCACCTCGCGCGTCACCATTTCGAAAATGCCGCCCTGCAGCTTGACGCCCTCCGGCTCGCCGAATGTATGCACCGGCACGCGCACCCGCATCCGCACATCCATCGCGATGCGCAGCAGATCGACGTGCAACAGGTTGTTGCTAACCGGATCGACCTGCCAGTCCTTCACCATCGCGTTTTCTTGCTGCCCGCCAGCCACCTGCACCGAGAAGATTGTGTTGTGGCCCGACTCGGACCGCAGAATCCGGGCCACTTGCTTTGCGTTCACCGAAAGCGCCACCGATTCTCCGCGGCCCCCATACAGCACCGCCGGAACCATGCCAGTCAGCCGCGTGCGCCGCGCAGCATTCTTCCCGCGTTCTTCGCGAACTTTGCCGTCTACTGTAAACGTCGCCATCGTGTTCCTCTCGCCCGTGTTTCCGAATCTCTGGTTCTTTATGTGGCCGCTATTACGGCCGTCGTTTTGCTCAGACAAACAATTCGCTGATCGAAGTCTCCTCGTGGATCGACTGGATGCCTCGCGCCAGCAGCGGAGCCACGCTCAGTATCTTCAGCTGCTTCAACTTCTGCGCTTCGCAATTCAGTGGCACCGAATCCGTCACCACCACTTCCTCGATCTTCGACTTCGTGACACGTTCCACCGCCAGCCCCGAAAGCACCGCATGCGTCGCCGCCGCAAATACCTTCGTCGCTCCATTTTCCAGTAGTGCTTCAGCCGTTTTCACAAGCGTTCCTGCCGTGTCGATTATGTCGTCGATCACGAGCGCCGGCCGCCCGGAAACGTCGCCGATCAGGTGCATCACTTCCGCAACGTTCACGTCGATGCGCCGCTTATCGACGATCGCCAGCGGCGCGTCAATTCTCTTCGCAAACAACCTCGCGCGCTCCACCCCGCCCGCGTCCGGCGAAACCACCGTGATCGGTCCCAGATCCTTCTTCTGAAAATACTCGACCATCACCGGCGACGCGTACAGGTGATCCACCGGAATATTAAAATATCCCTGGATCTGAGGCGCGTGGAGATCGAGAGACAGCACCCGGCTCGCTCCCGCAGTCGCCAGCAAATCCGCCACTAGCTTCGCCGAAATCGCCACCCGTGGACGGTCCTTACGGTCCTGCCGGGCGTACGGATAATACGGAATCACAGCTGTTATCCGCCACGCGGATGCGCGCTTGAACGCGTCCACCATCAGCAGGAGCTGCATCAAGTGATGGTCCACCGGATGCGAGCATGGTTGCACCACGAACACGTCGGCACCGCGCACATTTTCCAAAATCTGGTACCGCGTTTCACCGTCGGAAAATTGCCCGTGCTCGGCTTTGCCCAGCGGTACGCCCAAATACTCGCAGATCGCGTGCGCTAGTGCGGGGTTAGCATTCCCGCAGAACACTTTGAACTTGCCGTCGCCCAAAGTTCTCCCCTAGACGGTCGCGCGCCAGCACATTGCGCGGCCATACTTTTCCCTGGACAAGGTTTCTACGACGAAAACCGAATCTTCCGGAAACGTACGAGCGGCTCGGCGCGCCTGCGCTGGGTTTCGGAATACTCCGAACACCGCCGACCCGCTACCCGCCAGCGCGGCTTCTGCGGCTCCTCGCTTGAGCAATGCGTCCCGGATTTCTCCAAGACGCGGGTGTCGGCTGAAAACAGGTCCCTCGAAATCGTTCGAGACCTCTCCTTGCCGGCTCCAGCACAGAGCACAGAACCTCCAAATATTAGGGGGATTGTTCCGTTTTGTCAATTCCTCGGAAAGCCATCGATAGGCTTCTTTTGTGCTTACGCCGATGGCTCGCGGCGAGACCACCAGGATCGTTCGTTGCGGCGCGTCTTTCAGAGGATAAATTTCATCTCCGCGATTCACCGCCAGCGCGCGCCCGCCAAACAAAAAGAACGGCACATCCGCGCCTAGCCCCGACGCAATTTCCATCAGCCTCTGCAGAGGGAAATTCCGTCCGCGGCCCGTCAGCCGCAGCATTCCGATCAGCGCCGCAGCCGCGTCGCTCGATCCCCCGCCAAGACCGCGCGCCACTGGAATTCGCTTGGTCAGCCTCGCACGAATTCCATTCCGAAATCCGATCTCGCATCCAATCGCTTCTATCGCGCGATAAACCAAGTTGTCGGAACCGGCCGAAAGGATCGGATCGCTCACTTCAAGCTGAATACCCGGCGCTCGCGTCGTCGACAACTCCAGCGTGTCGCGCAAACCAATTGTCTGGAAGATCGTGCGGAGTTCGTGGTAGCCGTCCGGACGGCGGCCCGTTACGTGCAAGCACAGATTGATCTTTGCGAATGCAGACAGGCGAACGGAATTTTTCATGCGCGGCAGATTACTGCGGCTTCGCCGGTTCAGACGAGGTTTTCTGCGCCAGGCGCTTCTTCAGCTTTTTCAGTTGAGAGTCCAATTCGTTCACTTTCGCGGGCTCATAGTCAGCAGGCGCCGCTTTTTGCCACTGCGCCAGGGCGCGTTCAAATGTCTCCGCGGCCTCCTGATTGTCGCCCAGTTTCAGATAGACGTCTCCGAGGTGGCCTAAAATCGTTGGATCGTTGCCCTGCCGTTCGATGGCTTTTCGCAAATACTGTTCGGCTTGGGTCAGCCGGTTCTGCTTGAAGTATGCCCAGCCAAGGCTGTCCAGGTAGGCGCCATTACTCGGGTCCTGTTTCAAAGCGCGCTGTATCAGCGATGTCGCCTCGGTCACCCGCACTCCCCGGTCCGCCAACATGTATCCGTAATCGTTCAATCCCTCCGCGTTATCCGGATTCACGCCTAGCACTTTCTTGTATTGAGCTTCGGCCTGATCGTATTTCTTCTGCCGCGCGTAAATCGACCCCAGCATGAGCCAAGCCGATTGTTTATCGGACGACTGATGCGACAACGTCTCGGCTTTCTCAGCCGACTGCTCCGCATCGGCGAATTTCTTCCCACTCACCTGCACTTGCGCCAAATAGAGATAGATCGACTGGTCGGAATCAGTTCCCTTCAGCAGCGCGCGCAGTAGCTGCGTGGCGGTCGACGTGTTGGACTTCTCACTGTAAAGCATCGCCAGGGAAATCGTCAGATCCTGATCCTTCGGGTCCTGGGCCAGCGCCCGCTTGGCCTCATCGATGGCCTGATCGATCTGGTGGTCGGAGCGATAGGCCTCGATCAGCAGCAGCTGCGCTCTTTTTTGAGCATCAGGTCCCAATTTTTCCATGTCCTGAAACGTCTCGATAGCCGCCGAATAATTGTGCCCTCCGTTATAGGCGTGCCCCAATTGCTCGTAAAGAATTGCCAGCGCCCTGGGGTTCTGCGTTCCACTGCTCTGCGCTTTGATTGACGCAATCGCATCGCTTAGTAATTTGGCGGCCTTGTCGAACTGATTCTGATCCTCATACAGCAACGCCTGGTTGTAGAGCACTTCCAGGTTTCCCGGCGCAAGTTGTTGCGCGTGGGTTAGGCTTGATTGCGCGTCGCCATATTGCCCGAGCCGCCGCTGCAACTCCGCCATCCGCAGATAGTTGTCCGAGGAATTTGGCTCCATCTGCGTGAGCTTCTTGAATTGCTCCAGGGCGTCCGCGTACTTGTGCTGCGACATAAGCGCCTGCGCAAGTCCGTGTCGATGGCTTGCGTCGGTGGGATCGTTTTCGATCGCCTTCCGGTATGCGGCTTCGGCCTTGGCGTAATCGTGCGTGTGCGAGTAAGCGTTTCCCAGCACGCCGTAAAGATCGGGTGATGAAGTATCGTCCGCGGCTTTCGTCAGCAGGGCGATCGCTTCCGGCGCGCGTCCCTCATCAATCAGCAATTGGCTCAGTTGATCGAGCGCAGGCTCGTTCTCTGAATCGCGCTGCAGTATTCCGCGCAACACCTTTTCCGCCTGATCCGGCTGGTTTTCGAAACCGTAAAGTCGCGCGAGCCACAGCGCAGAGTAGGTGTCGTTCGGAGATAGCTGCAACACTGCCTCGAACTGTTGCACCGCCTTGGTCAGATCCTCTTGTTGCGCGGTCCCCACGGATTGATCGCTCAGCGCTCGCACGTAAATCCTCGCAAGCAACCGGTGTGCGTCCACATTGCTCGGGTCAGACTGCAACGCCGCTTGGGCTTCGGTGATGGCGTCCGCGATATGCTGCGATTTCGCGTCGATTTCTGCGAGCCGCTCCAGGATCACGGACGCGTGTGGGGCAATGTCCAGAGCCTTCTTGTAATACGCGATGGATTGATCCGCCGCGTCCGCGCTGCCGCTCCCTTCGAAACGCAGTTCGTCCAGGTGGCCCATCATCACGTCGTAATAGAGGTCACCCTGTTTTGAACTCGTGCTCGTCGCCGCCGGATGGGAAGTCGAATCGGCAACTGCCCTTTGGTCCGTACGATTTGGCCGCGCGATCGCAAGCGGCGCCCCGATAGCCAGTGTTACTGCCGCGACGATCATCTGCTTTTTCATTTTCGGTCGAGGCCTACTATTATCGTATAGCCGCTGCGGACGGTCAAAGCAATCCCCTGCCAGTGGTCCCTGGCCGCAATATCCAAATATCTACGACGCCCGAACCGGGTATCAGGATGCCACTTCGACAGCGATTTTCGTCCCGCCTCTAGTACACTACCGTTGATCTGTCCGCTGGGGAGAATCGTCATGACGCGCACCGCTACGGCACGCGCCTTCGCCAACATGCTGGTGGCCTTTGCTCTTTTCCCTTCTACTGCTGCGTTCCCACTACGGACACGCGCCCAGCAACCCAAGGGAGTTGGCACCTTTGAAGCTCCTTCGGCGCAATTGCCCGCGCCTGAGGCCGTGCTGAAATCTGCGCCTCCTCCAGCAGTGACCAAAGCCACGCTCTCGCAATTCTCGTGGCTTGCGGGCCACTGGCAGGGGCAGTGGGGTCCGCGCCTGGCGCAGCAAGCATGGATGCCGCCGCACTCCGGAGTCATGGTAGGGATTTTTCAGCTCTCGGACAACAGTAAGACTCTCGTCCTCGAGCTCTACTCCATCGTTTCAACGCCGCATGGCATAGAACTGCGCGTTCGCCGTTTCACTCCGTCCTTGGCTCATTGGGAGAAGCTCGGACCGACGCTGCTCAGCCTCGAGAGCATTGACTCGAAGTTGATCGTTTTCGAGAATGCCGACGATGGCCAACCGAAGAGCTGGCTTATGAGGCGGAGCGGTGCGGATAGCTTCATCCAGCGATTTGAAATTGTTCCGCAAAAGGGCCAACCGCAAGTCAACGAGATCGTCTACCATCGGCAACCGGTTCCCGCTGCCACAGCCCACTGATGGGCGCAGTTGGCGGCAGCGCTCAAGTGCGGCGCTGCGGCGCGAAATCCGGCTCCTCCACGCGAATTTCCGATAGTTCGGTAATCAGCGTCCCGGCCCATCGATAGATGTTGTTTTCGCGTATGGTTCGCCGCATTCGGTGCATGCGTTCGTGGCGCTCGTCGGGATCCATTTCCAAAGCCAGCTGGATCGCGTCGCTCACTTGCTCTGTATCGTAGGGGTTCACGATCAGCGCATCGCGCAATTCCCGGCTAGCGCCCGTAAACTGGCTCAATATCAGCGCGCCTTCCTCGTCATCCCGCGCCGCCACGAATTCCTTGGCCACCAGGTTCATTCCGTCGTGCAGCGAAGTCACCATGCACAAGTCCGCGGCACGGTAATACGGTAAGATTTCCTCGTGGCTATGGTGGCGCGTCAGCAGCACGATCGGACGCCAGTCCGTCGTTTGGAAACGCGCATTGATGCGAGCCGCTTCAGCCTCCACATCCTCCAGAAAGTGCTGGTAGCGCTCGATGCGCGTCCGGCTCGGCGCTCCGATCTGTACAAATGTGAATTTCCGGCGATAGGTAGGATTCTTTTCGATGAAACGCTCCACGCCGCGAAACCGCTCCAGCAGTCCCTTGGTGTAATCAATCCGGTCGACTCCGACCCCTAAAAACTGCGCCGACACTCCCATATCCTTCAGCAGCTTGGCGCGCAACAAGTACGGCGAGTCCGCATCATTCGAAAACTTCCGGTCGAGCATATCCACGCTGATCGGGAACGGGCGCACCATCGTCAAATGATCGTTGCGGCGCACCGCGAAGCGCTCCCACTCGATTCGCGACTGCACTGCCTGGTCGGTTGTCTCCAGGAAATTATTGCAGTGCGCCTGGGTGTGAAAGCCGATCATGTCCGCGCCTAGCAAGCCGTCGATCAATTCCCGGCGCCACGGACAAATTGCGAACGCCTCTGGATTCGGCCACGGAATGTGCCAGAAGATTGCCACGCGTACTTCCGGCCGCTTTTTCTTGATCATGCGCGGCAGCAGCGCGAAATGATAATCCTGCACCAGCAGCAATGGCTGGCTGGTATCCGCCATTTCTTCCAACGCTGCGTCCGCAAATTTCTGATTGGCCGCTTGGTACGCCTCCCAATCGGTGGCGCGGAATATCGGACGCGCGTGCGCGATATGGCAAAGTGGCCAAAGCCCCTCGTTCGCGAATCCGTAGTAGTAACCGTCCTCGATTTTTTGCGGCAGCCATACGCGCCTGAGTGTGTATTCCCGCGTGTCTGGCGGCACCCGAATGCGCCCGTTTTTGTCGACCGTCTCCCGATCCGCGCCGCCCGATCCGGACGCGATCCAAGTCCCATCGCACGCACGAAGTACCGGCTCCAGCGCCGTCACCAATCCGCTCGCTGGCACCTGCAACTCGATGCCCTTGGCCCCGTGCACGTGCGAATACGGCTCGCGATTTGACACCACAAACAACGATCGCTGCTCTGTGCGGCTCCGAATCGTCAGCCGCAAGCGCTCCGCGGTCCAGATCGCATCGCCCGATTCTCGCAGTCGCGCCTCTTCTTCAGCCGCCGCCCGAGCCTCCGCCAGACTGCGCGCCAAGTTCATCACCTCCGCCGATAGCGGGGCTAAGAAATCCTCAGCTGGCAGCCTCGGCCGGGGCGGAATTTTTCCTTTGCCCGATCGCAGTTGTCTTACCCATTGTGTTGTCCGGGAAATGGGAACCACGATCGTCGATCGTATGATCAGCACAGTCACAAAAACGATCAGCAGCACCTCCGCCACCACGTGCCAGATCGTGTCACGCCAGATGCGGTCGCTTTCCTGGTAAATGTACGTGGCGTCGTGAAAGACCGCCAGCACGCCTGCCACAGTGCCGTTGTTGTGAAGCGGCAGGTAGTAGACATGCATGTGAATCCCCGCGAGGTCCACAAACTGGCCCACGGACTGATCGCTCTTGATGGTGGCGAGGGGAGGAATCGGAGGGTTGAGTCTCTCCGTTAGTCCCGGGCTTACCGCCATGAGGTTGCCGTCCATATCGTAAACCGCCACGCCCGCCAGCCGTTCGCGGTTTCCGAAGCGATCCACAATGCGGCGCAGATCCCGATGCGAACGCTGCTCAAGCGTAGGCTCAACTAGCTCTTGCAACGTTTCCGCAAGAATCTCTGATCTTCGCTGGAGGTCTTCGCGAAGCCCGCGTTTTTCGGCGCGCACTTGACTGCGAGCCACCAGAAACGTGACAACGGTGACCCCCACCACCAGCAATAGGATTAGCCGTAGGCTGAGTCGCAAGGCAATTCCCCACTGGAACAGCGTCTAAGGTTATAAGCCAGTGCGTCCGAGTAAGCGGAAACTCTCTGACGAGCCCCGCTTTCGCTCGATCAGACTACCCAATCGGACAACTCGACAAATCGCGCAACTGATATTCCGCAGGCGGCGTCGCTTCTTACTAATTCAGGAGCCGCCGCTGGTCTTTCGTGCCGCGAGCCTGGTGGCTGGTCGTTCCGAATCCCGGGTGTCCGCCAACCTAAGGCCTCGAGGCTCAATCGTCGAGCTGGCGCCGATAAATCTCACCGGCCGCTCGCTTCCCGACGATCAGCAGTACGCGTTAAGGATAGCACCTTGAGAAGTTCTCGGACCGGCTTTTCCACAGCCCGAGAGATTCCCTGATTGGTTCCCGCGCCGAGTTTTGATTGAACGCTTCGTAGAAGCAATTACTTGCGTCCGAAATCTAATGGGGCTGGGGAGAGTCGAACTCCCGACACGCAGTTTAGGAAACTGCTGCTCTATCCATCTGAGCTACAGCCCCATAGTGTTATCCGTTGATTTTATATGCGAATGGCCAAATTGCGAGGGGATTCGCGCCGCATGCGTCCACGGCAGAGCTCATCGTGCCGCACTGGCGCTCTGGTGTTCGATCCATCGCCCGAATTTGCTTGAAGGAATTTGTGTTCCGCCGCTAGCTCTGAGCTGCTTGCTTGACGGCTTGTTTGACTGCTTTCTTTATAACTTTCTTCACCGTCGCCCTCACCTCTCCATCTTCAAGAATCTCCTCACCCGTCTCGACCACAACCTTTTCCACGGCTTTTTTCACCGTGGCGGTGATGGGATGGAGTTCCTTCGTCAAAAGTTTGATCGCCTTTTCTGTATCTGCTCTCGATGGCTCCGCCTCTTTGGCTGCGTTTACTTGGAAGTTGGCTTTCTGGCCGGTGGCAGATTTCCAGTCACGCTGGAACGTAGCAATAAGCTGGCTCACGATTTTTGCATCGTGCACAATCAAACCAACTTCGCGCCGCGCGTCCAGTTCGTTTGCTCGCAAGCTCTGGCTACCGATAAACGCCTGAGCTCCGTCTCGAATGATCGTTCGCGTGTGCAACCGCATATTCGGCAAGCCTCGGACCCCAAAACCTGCCTTACTTTGGCCGATCACTCGAATCTCGACTCCGGCCCGTTGCCGCTCCCGCAGAATGCGAATCATCTCCCGATCCGAAATTTTCGGATCGTAGATCCACAGCTGCTTACGCGACTTCTTTAGGAAATCGCCGAGCGCCCTTCGGGCATTCACGGGACTCACCACGAACGTGGAACTTCCGCACTTGTAAGGCGATCGCTTAC
>JBOGNC010000129.1:0-11807 GCA_050747045.1 Candidatus Acidiferrales bacterium
ATCGACGCGCCTTCGGCTTCGTAAAAGATGCGGCCGCCGGCCGCGAGGCGCGCGTCGGCGAGATCGGCGGTGACGTGGTTCTGGCCGTAGATAGTGACGCCTTTGCCTCCGGCAAGTTCCTTAAAATCGATGCGGTGACTGCGGCCATGGAAGCGAAGTTCGATGCCGTAGTGCGTTAGCCCTTCGCGTTCGAGGCGTTCGCCAACGCCAGTTTCCTTCATCAGATCGACGGTGCCCTGTTCGAGCACGCCGGCGCGGACGCGATCTTCGACATACTGGCGGCTGCGCGATTCGATGACGATCGACTCGATGCCTTGGAGATGAAGCAAGTGCGAGAGGACCAGTCCGGCGGGACCAGCACCGATGATTCCGACTTGGGTACGGAGATTCGTGGTGGAGGTCCTTTCGATTAGGCGAGGTTACGCAACGCAGGTAACATCCGAAAAACCCGCATCTTCTGCGCAAACCGCGAAGGATGCGGTACCCGCAAAACCACGGCACTTGGTGAGGCCGTGGAACATTGTACATTCAACTTGCAAAGAGGAAAGATCAATCTAGAATGCATCCACCTGAACGTGCAGGAACGCATTGCGGATCCCAGGGAAGACGGACGTCCCGTCGAACGGAAATGGCCCCGCAATCGCCGAAGATAAACGGGGAGGATCAAGCGTGCCAGAAAAAACGAAATTCTACGGATGGAATCTTGTCGCTGTGCTGTTTTGCCTGGATTTCGTCAACATGGGCGTCCCCTATTACGGCGGCAGCGTGATCATCAACGATTTCATGTCGCGCGACATCCACATGAGCGCCAGCACGCGGGGACTGGGATTCACGCTGCTGAATATCTTCGTGGGTTTGGCGGCGATACCGGCGGCGATCTCGATCGTGAAGATCGGGCTGCGGGCGACGTTCGTGCTCGGCTCTGCGATCGTTTGCCTGGGCGCGCTGTACATGGCGCTGTTTGCGAAGACTTCCCTGGAGTACCTGATTGCCTTCGGCGTGGTGATCGGAACGGGTATCATTTTTGCAACGCTGGTTCCGGCGTTCACAGCGGTGGCGCGATGGTTCCGAAAATATCGCGGGAGGGCGAACGGCATTGCGGTTTCGGCTTCCGGAATCGCGGGACTACTGGCCGCCCCGCTGCTGGGCAGCGTTATTCGCGGTCATGGAGGTAATTGGCGGTTGGGGTGGTTCATCGTGGCCGGCGCCGTGGTGATTGCCGGAATCCTGGCGTTTTTCGGGGTGAAGGAAAGCCCCGAATCAATGGGACAGTTCGTCGATGGCATACCGCCGGAGCAGCAAACGCAGGTGACCCGCACGGATACCCTGGCGACGAAGTATCCGTGGACGACATCGCAGGCGTACCGGACATCCGCTTATTGGTTGATCGCCCTGGGAGGTATCGTCGCGACATTTCCGTTTTTTCTATTTGTGGCACACTGGGCCAGACGCCTGACGGGGGTGGGATTCAGCGGCTCCGACGCCGATTGGGCACTGGGCTTCTTGACAATCGGCACGCTCCTGGGGCGGTGGCTGGGCGGCGTGCTGATGGATTTTATGAATGCGCGTATGGCGTTTGTGGTGGGGCTAGCGGTGTACTTCGTGGGAACCTACCTAGCGATCGCGGCGATGCCTGGCGAAGCGGGTTTGTGGATGGCTTATATTGCCGCCTTGCTGAATGGGGCGGCGTACGGATGGACATTTACGTGCGTGGGGACGATGATCGCACACTACTACGGGCCGGCGGCTTTCCCGAAGCTGTATGGGACAATGACGCTGCTGATTTCGTTGATTGCGTCTCCAGCAGGAATAGTGGGTGGCTGGATTTTCGATGCGTACAAGAGCTACACGCCGGCGTTTGAATTGAACGCGGCCCTGGCGGCGGTGGGCATCGTGGCGATTTTGTTCGCGGCCATGCCGAAGCCTGGCGCGGCGGTGGGCGCGGAAGCGGTGCAGGCCGCAGCGCAGTAGCGTAGGCTTCGCGGACCGGCGACCTCGATGACCGGGCACCTGCGAACGCGTATATGTTGCGCAGTACGTCGCGATTTGGTAACCTCGGTGCACTGGGAGCTTGAGCAATGTTCCAGTCACCCCGAAGCAGAAAAGTTGGCACCGTCGCCGCGCTGGTGATTTCGTGGTCGGCGGTTTACTGGCTATATTCGCTGCTACCACAGTTGAAGCACGACATTTTGTTCCGAATCGGTTTTTTATCCGCAACGATGTGCGCGCTTGGCGGCCTGACGTTCTTTTGGGGTGTATTGCTCTCGCACATAGCGCGGCACCGAAAGTGGTCACCGCGGACCTGCCACAAAGCAGGACTTTCGATTCTGGTTCCTTTCGCAGTGTTGTGTTTTGCCGTTTCGCGGGATCAGTTCTTCGTGATCCTGGAATTTGAAGGGGCGGTGTGCCTGGCAACTTTCGTAGGTTACGTATGCCGAAAACTAGCGTATCCAGGGCTGACAGACGATGAGGCGTATGCGCCGGAGCCGCCGCTTACGCTTTTCCCCAAATAGCTGCCGGCCTATTCCGTTTCGATCAACCTACAACTGAATCCTTGAGAACAAATAGCTGCCGATGGAGAGCAGGATGGCGCTGAGGATTACGAGGACGCCGAGGTCCGTCACGATGCTGAAGCCGAAGGCGCTGCTCAGCGCGCCGCGGAGGCCGTCGACGCCATAGGTCACCGGATTGAGGCGCAGCGCTCCCTCCAAGATTTTCGGCAAGCCCTTCATCGGGATGAGCGCGTCCGAAAAGAAAAAGAGCGGCATCACCAGGAAATTCATCACCAGCGGAAAACCCTGCATATCCTGCAGCACGGAGCCGACGGCGGTGCCGATGGAAGTGAATAGCAGCGAGATCAAAAACATGAAAACGAGCGCGACAGGAACCAGCGCCCAGTTGTGTATGCGAAAACCGAACGCCAAACAGACCAAAAAGACGGCAAAGCCCTGCAACATGGCCACGATGGCTCCGCCGAGGACGCGCCCGAGCACGATCTGCAGGCGCGAGACGGGCGCGACCAAGGTTTCCTTGAGGAAACCGAACTGGCGGTCCCAAATGATCTCTATTCCGGAAAAGACCGCGGTGAACATGATGCCCATGGCGATGATTCCCGGCACGAGAAAAGTGAAATAATTGGCAGCACCGGTGAGTTTAACGACCGAGCCAAGTCCGAAACCGAGCGCCAGCAAAAATATTACGGGCTGGCCGAGCGATCCCACAATACGGGCGGGCGAGCGGACGTAACGCTTCAACTGCCTGATGCACAGGATGTAGATGGCTCTCATCGGCGGCCGGCTCCTCTCCAGGCGTTGCGCATCATGCGCATGCGGTCGGTGGAATTAGCTTCTTCGTCGCGAATGGCATGGCCGGTAAGCGCGATGAAAGCGTCCTCCAACGTGGGTGAATCGGTCTGCAACTTAAGCGCGGCGGGCGTATCCTGCGCCACGATTTTGCCGTGGTCGATTACCGCGCATTCGGCAGCCACACGATCGGCCTCTTCCATATAGTGCGTGGTGAAAAAGACGGTGACGTTCTGTTCCTTGCTAAGAGTATCGATGTAGCCCCAGATGTGATTGCGCGTCTGCGGATCGAGGCCAATGGTAGGCTCGTCGAGAAACAAAATACGCGGGCGGTGCAACAGCGCGCGGGCCACTTCCAAGCGCCGCTTCATGCCGCCGGAGTATTGCTTGACGAAGTCGCCCCGGCGCTCCCACAGGCCGACGAGTTCGAGCAACGACTGGGCGCGCTTCATGCGTTCGCCGCGAGGAACGCCGTAGAGAGCGCCGTGCAGGTCCATGTTTTCGAGGGCGGTCAGCTCGTCATCGAGGCTGGGATCCTGGAAGACGATGCCGAAGGAGCGGCGCACCTGCTTGCGCTCGCGCACCGGATCGTGTCCGTTGACGCGCAGCGTGCCGCTGGTAGGCTCCAGAATTGTGGTGAGCATCTTGATCGTGGTGGTTTTGCCCGCGCCGTTTGGACCGAGAAAGCCGAAGATCTTGCCCTCCGGCACGGTGAACGAGATATGGTTCACCGCGCAGAAATTGCCGTAGTTCTTGACGAGATCCTGCACTACGATCATGTCGCTCATGCGAACCCTTTCATCCGTAACGGAATCTTGCGCGACCCCACCCCGATCGCCCTACCGCGCGGATGCGCGCAGGCGAGCATACGTCTACGGCGGCCAAACGGATTACGATGTATGTGACTGCCCGTGCAATCGGTGCGAGTGATTATAACGGGTGAAGAGGGCAAAATGTTACGGGGAATTTACGGCGAGTGCGGAGGATTGCGTTGACAACAGTACGAGAGGCTACCTACCAGGTGCTGCGCGACCTGGGCATTACCAAAATTTTCGGCAACCCCGGATCGAGCGAGCTGCCGTTTCTGAAGGACATGCCCCCGGAATTTGAATACGTGCTGGGGCTGCACGAGCGCGCGGCGGCCGGCATCGGGCTGGGGTACTCGCTGGGGCGAAATGAAGCGGCGTTCGTGAATTTGCATTCCGTTGCGAGCGTCGGCAACGGGCTTTCGGCCCTGATTGACGCCTACTATTTGCATGCGCCTCTGGTGGTGACCACGGGGCAGCAAGATCGCCGGCAGATCATGGCTGAGCCCTTTCTGGTGAGCCGGGCCGTGGAAGTGGTGAAGCCGTACGTGAAATGGGCGTGCGAGCCGCTGCGCGCGGAAGACGTGCCTGCGGCGATTGCGCGCGGATACCATCTGGCGATGCAACCGCCGCGAGGGCCCGTGTTCATTTCCATTCCGATGGACGATTGGAACAAGCCGTGCCAACCCGTGGTGGCGCGGCGAGTAAGCCAAACGGTTGCGCCGGATTCCGCGGCGCTCGATGAAGTGGCGCGCGCAATCGATTCCAGCAGCAAGGTCGCACTGATCGCCGGGTCGCAGATCGAAGAGGATGGAGCGTGGAATGAAACGATCCCGCTGGCCGAGCGGCTGCATGCGGACGTCTACGCTGAGCCGATCGCGCCGCGCTGGGCGTTTCCGCGCAATCACCGCTTGTTTCGGGGCGGATTGCTGCCGGCGCAAAAGCCTTTGGCGGACCAACTGGCTGGTTACGACACGGTGGTGGTGCTGGGCGCGCCGGTGTTTCTCTATTACGCGTACGTGCCGGGTGACGCGATCCGTCCGGGAACGAAACTGTTTCAGATTACGAATTCGCCGCAGGATGCCTCGGCGGCGCTGGCCGGGACGAGCATCGTGGGCAATATTTCCATGGCAGCAAGATATTTGCGTGAGCGGGTGAAAAAAGTTGAACGAGACTCGCCGCCGCAGTCCGCGCCGCCAGAGCCGAAGCCTGCATATCCAATGACGACGGCATATCTTTTCAACACGCTCGCGAAGCTGATGCCGCGCGATGCGATCATTGCCGAGGAATGCCCTTCGTCGAAGGGCGATCTGGACCGCTACATCCGGCTGGACGAGCCCGGCTCGTTTTACTCCGTGCGCAGCGGCATTTTGGGATTCGGCCTGCCAGCGGCGGTAGGGCTGCAACTGGCGCATCCCGAGCGGCGCGTGATCTGCGCGGTGGGCGATGGGTCACTGCAATATTCAGTGCAGGCGCTGTGGTCGGCAGTGCAATCGAAGGCTCCGGTGATTTTCCTCGTGATCTGTAACGGGAACTATTCGGCGCTGAAGGGATTTCGCGAGTTCACAAAGGTTGGCAAGAACGTGCCGGGGATCGACATTCCCGGAATCGACGCGACGCAGATCGCGCGCGGCTATGGAATGCAGGCGCGCTCGGTGGATCGTCCCGAGGAGTTGGAGCCGGCGCTGCGCGACGCGTTTGAGTCGAAATGCCCGTCCCTCGTCAGCGTGAATGTGCAGGAAGGCGGGCAGAAGACGATGGGAATGGATCAGTCAGTGAATCCGCCGAATTACGGGTGAATTTCGCGGCCAACACAGGCACTGCGCTCAATTCAGTTCGTTAGTTCGTGGCGCAACTTTTCGTAAGTGGTCGAAAGTTCTTCCGGCTCCACGCGCGTTTCGCCGGTGACGGTCATGAAATTGGCGTCGCCCGCCCAGCGCGGCAACACGTGCAGATGGAGATGGCCGGTGATGCCGGCTCCAGCGGCGCGTCCTAAATTCATGCCAAGGTTGTAACCCTCCGGGCGATAGACGCGGCCCAGCGCGCCTTGCACCCGCTGCGCGAGGCGCATCATCTCGGAGAGCGTTTCCGGTTCGGCGGCACCGAGATCGGCCACGTGCGCGTAGGGAACCACCATGACATGGCCGCTGGTATAAGGATAACGATTCAGAATGATGAAATTTTTTTCGCCGCGAAAGACGACCAGCGTGCGCGCATCGTCGTTGGCGGCAAGAGCGTCGCAGAAGATGCAGCGGTCATCTTTCGAAGCGTTGGCGATATAGCGATAGCGCCAAGGCGACCAAAGATAGTCCATCCCGCCTAGCTCTGCGCGCCAGAGGACGAAGAACCCTCCGGGTTATTGACGTAATCCTTGAGTTCCTTGCTGGGTTTGAAGAAAGGAATTTTTTTCGCCGGAACATCTACTTTCGCGCCGGTTTTCGGATTTCGCCCCGTGCGGCCGCGGCGTTCGCGGGTGCGAAAGCTGCCGAAACCGCGGATTTCGATCTTATCGTCGCCTTGCAGCGCCGTGATGATGCTGTCGAAAATCGTTTCCACGGCGGCTTCCGCTTCCTTGCGCGACAATTCGGCAACGCGCTCGACCTCGCCTACCAAGTCAGCCTTGGTCATTGTGTGATTCGGATTTTCTTGTGCTCCCGCGACCTCTGCCATCGGTGGAGAGCCTCCTCTCGCTGCGTGTTGTGATCCGGTCTGTTGCGCGCCGGGGCGGGGCGCCGCACAATCCCGTGAATATCATCAATCTACGTTAAGGTAAATGCAATTCGCAATAGTTCCGCGTCCGGGCACCTCGCCCGCTCCGCGGAAGGACGACGTCACAAAGCCTGGCGCTTAGCCAAAAGCGCGTCGCCGATCGTGGCATTGGGCGAAGAACGCGTCGAGCGGAACGACTCCATTTCCTGGCGCTCCGCCTGCTTTTGCGCTGCTCGATAGCTCAAGCTGATCTTGCGCTGCTCGGGCTCGATCTTAAGGATTTTGAAATCATATTCCTGACCGGCCGAGAGCACCGAGGTGACGCGCTGCTCACGCGACAACTTATTATTGGCGGTTTTGTCGCGGTCGCCCTTGGCACGCCGCTCCTCGATTTCGGAAATGTGGCAAAGGCCTTCGATGCCTTCGGCAAGTTCGACGAACGCGCCAAATTCGGCCGTCCGCGCCACTTTGCCCCGAATCACCTCGCCGGATTTGTGCTCGGCGAACCACTTGGCCCAAATGTCGTTGACTTGCTTGATGCCGAGCGACAACCGGCGGTTTTGCGTGTCCACTTTTAGCACGCGAGTTTCGACCATCTCGCCCTTCTTCACCTTTTCGCTCGGATGCTTCACCCGTTCGGTCCAGCTCATGTCGCTGATGTGAATCAAGCCTTCGATGCCCTCTTCTATTTCCACGAACGCGCCGAAATCGGCCAGGTTGCGAACGCGCCCGCTGACCAGGCTTCCAACCGGGAACTTCTCAGCGACGGCTTCCCACGGATCAGGCAGCGTTTGTTTGAGGCCCAATGAGATCCGGCGCTGATCGGGCTTCATTTCCAGAACGACGACTTCGACGTCGTCGCCAACCTTCACGATCTTGGAAGGATGCTTGGCGTGCTTTGACCAGGTCATTTCGCTAACGTGCACCAGGCCTTCGATGCCTGGCTCGATCTGCACGAACGCTCCGTAGTCCGTAACGCCCACGACTTTTCCGGTGGCGCGGGTGCCGACAGCAAAGCGCTCCGGCACAGTAGCCCAAGGATCGGGAAGAAGCTGTTTGCGGCCCAGCGAAATGCGCTGCTTTTCCTTGTCGAACTTCAGAACCTGGACCTGAATGTCCTCGCCGGGCTGCACTACCTTCGATGGATGCGGCACGCGGCCCCAGACCAAATCGCTCACGTGCAACAGGCCATCCATTCCGCCTAGATCGACGAAAATTCCGTAGTCGGTGATGTTTTTCACGCGGCCCGTGACCACGGCACCCTCGACTAGAGTGGAGGCGAGCGCGTCGCGCTTGGTCTTCATCTCATCTTCAAGGATGGCGCGGCGGCTGACCACTACGTTGCCGCGCTTGCGATTCAGCTTCAGAACGCGCACTTCGATCTCGCGGTCTTTCCAAGCTTCCAAATCGTGCACCGGCTTCAGTTCGATCTGCGAGGCAGGCAAAAACGCGCGGACACCTACATCGATCACCAGGCCGCCTTTGATGCGCTCAAGCACTTTGCCGGTGAGGTTGGTGTGCTCGCGAGACGCCTTTTCAATGCGCTCCCAGGAACGTCGGCGATGCGCGCGGACATGCGAAAGGAGGACGTAGCCGTCTTTCCGTTCGTGCAGCCTTTCGACTTCGATGGTCTGGCCAGGACCGAACTCAATCGGAGCGCCGGAATCAAGAAACTCCTGCGCAGGAACGAGGCCCTCGAATTTTCCGCCCACATCGACGACGACCCCGGCGTCCGTGACGGCCAGCACGTGGCCATCGAAAATCTCGCCCTCAGCGGCGGCCTCGGCGGCCGGAAACTGATCGAGCATACGATCCATTGCTTCGGCCATCTCGGCCGCTTCCGCTTGCGCTTCGGTGGATGGCTCCGCCGATTCGGATTCGGAGGCCAACTTTTCAGCGGCGGATTCATGGCGAGCATGGTCTTCCGTTGGAGGGGAAACCTGTCCATCGGAAGCAGTATTCATGGAATTCTGGCTTCCCGAAGGAGCGGATTCGGGTTCGCGGGCCACTGCGGTAGCGGCCGCTGTTGCGGACTGCGCGCCAGGAATGGCGGCAGGAGAAACCGCAGCTGGTTGCTCGGCACCGGAATCCGCCGAAGAAACTTGAGCGTTAGGATTTTGTTCGGGTGACATGCGAGAACTGCCTCCGTACGGGTGCGTGCCCTGCTTGCCGAGGATGCCACCTCGGTCACTCCATCCTGCTCGGGGGATGAAGCAATGAAGGGGATAGAGCGTTCGTTGTCGGACGCCGTACCGAGAGAAATGATACGCGTCCGCTTTGAAGCTTGTCAACCAGCTGACACGCGCCCCTGCTGACGCACGTGAGCACATGCGGGCCCTCGCGATCATCGAGCAAGGGGAACTGTATGATACAGTTGCGTGCCGATGCGCATTTTCGTGCTGGGAGCGGGCGGCACCGGGTCGCTGCTCGCACAATTGTTGACTCGCCAGGGTCACTCGGTCTGGTGCGGCGACCGCGACGTGGAACGTGCGCGGCGTTTCCTGGGCAAAAAAAGTGGGATTGAAGTTGTCGAGGTAAATGCGCGCAACATCTGGTCGATCGTGCGGGCGGCGCGCGGCGCAAACCTGCTGATCAATGCTTCGCCGGCCGTCTACAACCAGATTATTTTGAGGGCGGCGCTGCGACTGCGCGCGCACTACCTGGACCTGAATTCCCACCTGACGACAAATCCTTTTCGCCCGGAGCAATTCCAATTTCACAGAAGGTTCGTGGCCAAAAACCGAGTGGCGCTGATTTGCGCGGGGGTGGCGCCGGGACTGACGAACTTACTGGCGCAGCGCGGCGCGGAACTGCTGGACAAAGTGGAGACGGTGCAGATTCGACTTTTCGAAAGCACGGAGAGCCAGGACCCGATTTCGACCTGGTCCGCCGAAGGGGCATACGACGAAGCCATTTCTCGCCCGCCGGTGTACCGCAACGGCAGGTTCCATCACGCGAAAAAGTTTGACGATCGGGAGATTTTCCGCTTTCCTCCACCAATCGGCAAAGTTCCCGTGTACCTGGCGGCGCAAGATGAGGTTTGCTTGCTTCCTTATGCTCTTTCGGTGCGCGACGTGGACGCAAAAATCGGCGGCAACGATTTCGAGAAGCTGCGGCGGTGGTATAGGCAGGGACGACTGAACCGGTCGCGCGGCATTTCGCGCAAGCATTTCCCAGAAACGCAGACGCCGCGCGCGGTGGCCAAACTGATCCGCCAAGGCGTGCTGGAAAATGCGCGCTTTGCAGCAGCCGTACTGGTGCGTGGAGTGAAAGGGGACGAGCAACTGATGGTGCGCTGGGACGCGAGCTTCCCCACTCTTTATCAGATCCGGCAGCGCGGACTGCTTGCCACGCCCATTCCCTACGCCACGGCGCATCTCGCGGCGATTTTCGTGAAGCACTTTCCGCGCGAGATGGCCGGCGTGATCGGTCCCGCGACGATGCCCGCGGCAACGCGACGAGCGGTTCTTGCGGATGTGCGCTCGCGCGAATTCCGCGTTTCCCTGAAGATTAAACGGCTGAAAACACTGGAAGACGAATATTAGCGGATTGGCGGGGCGAGGATTGTTTGACCGACTGCGCATGGGGTCGCTATAATTTGAGTTTCGGCCCGGGCAATTGAAGCGCGCCGGGCGAAGACTGCGGCGGGTAAGGACCCTCCCGGCTAAATTTCCCCTGCGGGGAAATCCCATGAGAGAAATCAGGAGCAGGTCATGACCATTAAGGCGACACTTTTGCGTTCGGGGATGATCATCAAGCATGAGGGCGATCTGCACATGATCTTCAACGTGGACCATCGCACGCCTGGGAACAAGCGCGCGGCCATGCAGACGCGCATGCGCAACCTGCGCACCGGAGCGATGATCGATTACCGGTTTCGCGCCGAGGATTTCCTCGACAAGGTGACGGTGGACGAAGTGGAGTTCGAGTATCTTTACAGCGACGGTGAAGGCCATCACTTCATGAACACCGAAAACTACGAGCAGATGGCGCTGCAGAATGACGTCGTGGGCGACTCCAAGGATTATTTGATACCCAACATGCCGGTAAAGATTGAATATTACGACGGGAAGGCGATCGGTGTGCTGCTGCCCGATACCGTCGATCTGACGGTGGTGGAAACCGAGCCGAGCATTCAGAAGGCAACCGCTAGCTCGGTGATGAAACCGGCGAAGCTGGAAACGGGGCTGATGGTGAACGTGCCGCCGTTCGTGGGCGAGGGCGATAAAATTAAGGTCGATACGTCCGAAGGCCGCTACATCCAGCGAGTGCAGTAACGCGAGCGAGCTGTAACGGCGGTCCTTCACCCGCGCCGCCTTTGGCATCCCACCCGAATTTCCATCGAGAGTGTCTATTGCGCGGCGGACTTTTTTGCGCCGAAGACGCGCGCGAAGATATCGTCCACGGCGCGAAGCTGGCGACGCAAATCGAAGGTATGAGCTAGAGCTTTCTCGTCGAGAAATTCGCGGACGTGCGGATCGGCGGAGACGCGTTCCTGAAAGCTGGATTCCGATTCCCACGCGGCCATGGCGTGCGCCTGCACCCATTTGTAGGCATCTTCGCGCGGGGCGCCGTGCTCGACCAAATCCTGCAGCAACTGGCCGGAAAAAACCAAGCCCTGCGTGGCGTTGAGATTTCGCAACATGCGCTGGGGAAAAACCTTCATATTTTCCACGATCCAGGCGGTGCGGTTGAGCATGTAATCCACGAGAATCGTGGAATCAGGCAGAATCACGCGCTCGACGGAACTGTGCGAGATATCGCGTTCGTGCCACAGGGCGACATTTTCCATGGCGGCGACGGAATTGGCACGCACCACGCGGGCGAGGCCGGAAATCTGCTCGCTCGACACGGGATTGCGCTTGTGCGGCATGGCGGAGCTGCCACGCTGCTCGCCGCCGAATGGCTCCTCGACTTCGCGCACTTCGGTGCGTTGCAAGTGGCGAACTTCGATGGCAACGCGTTCGAGCGTCGCGGCGATGATGGCGAG
>JBOGNC010000130.1:0-11793 GCA_050747045.1 Candidatus Acidiferrales bacterium
AGCGCTCCACAGCCATCCGACGGAACTCCTTCCGATATCGTTGACCTCGTCTCCGCGCCACTGGCACCCCCCGTTCCCTGCAAAGTGTGCCATTACCGTTTGTCTCAAAATAGGGGTTCAGTCCAACAGCTTGGCTCGGGATGTATTCCGAGTACCTTCTCGATTCAAACGGAGTGAAGGAACGCAAACGCAGACGGATAGCCCTTGGACCTGTCCGCAAGCTGGACGGCAGCGATATGACAAAGCGAGAGGCTCAACGACTCTTGCAGCCACACGTTGACCGCTCGTGGGGTTTCGTGCAATTCCACTTTCTTCCCGCTCCAAAGAGCGATAATTCTCCAGTGCACTGTTTCGTCCTCCTCGAAGTTTCTTTCATCCAACTGAAACTTAACCGAGTTAAGGCTAAACGGTCCTGTTCGATTTCGGTTTGAGGTTTAGCTGCTCGCGCGCAGCCGCTGGGCCCCGGGCAGCGCAATAGAAATGCCCATCAGCGGCGCGCATGACTCGTGTGCCGCGAGTGCGCGAGAAGATTGACATGATCGAAGCGAGATTGCAGCCGCCGGAAAGCCGCGTGACCCGCTCCCGGCCTACACTGTGTGTTTCCGCCAATCACCGCTCACCACTCACGAATTACCCCGTTCTACCCTGAGACAGCCAGTCGAGTAGAAACACTCACAACTCATAGAAAACAAACGACCGCGTATCCTCCACCCGAGACGGGGTGCAACGCCACTTTCGTCACATCTCTCGCTCGAACGATCATTCCACTTGCGTCGCTTTGATTCTGCTCGCGTCCCCGAGTTCGCTTGCCCAGTCCAGCGCATCGGGCGTAACATCCGTGGCGCAGCGGCAGCGACTTCGCTCCGCTCGCATTTATATCCGCAAAGCCTTGGGTGCGGGAGGCTAATCATGAATCGACGCAAACTGCTGTCACTTTTGGGAGCATCGCCGGCGCTGCTGGCGGGAACGAGACTGCATGCGGCAACACGTAAGAACGCTGCGGGCGCGTCATCGAATGGAAAGATTGAGGTGCTGAATCCCAAAGGCACGCCTCCGCCGATCACACTGATTCCCATGGCGCCGCGCCTTTCCACCCTCGACGGCAAGACCATCTACCTGGTCTCTGACGGATTTCCCGGCGCCGATCACTTTCTGAATCAGATCGCCATCTGGTTTCAGAAAAACAAGCCGGATGTGAAGACGGTTTACCGGTTGAAAGCGGGCGCGCTGCCCGATGATGATCCGAAGCTTTGGGCGGAGATCAAGGCTAAGGGCAATGCAGTGATCATGGCCATCGGCCATTGAAGCACGTGCACACCAGCGACCGTCGGTCACTGCATAACACTCGAAAAGATGGGTATTCCCACGGCGCCGATCGTCACGATCGCGTTCAAAGATCTTGCCTACAGCAACGCCGCGCAGCGCGGCATGCCGCACGAGCGCATCTGCTTCACTCCACATCCGGTATGGGGAAAATCGGACGCGCAGATGTACGCCTATCTCGAAGGCGACGATCCGGTGACGCATAAGCCGCTGATGCCGGAAATCATTAGCGCGCTGACGAAGCCGCTTTCGCCCGATGAAGAAAAATCCGGCACGGTGACGCCTCCTGTGGGGCCGGCGGTATTCTCCGACACATCCGACAACTTGCAGAACTATTACATGAACAACGGCATGACCGATTTCATGCCGATTATCCTGCCGACGCGCGAGAAAGTGGACGCGATGCTGAAAGGCACGAGCCACTCTCCTGTTGAACAAATCGGCAAAATGTGCCCGGCGAAAGGCTCGTATCCGGAATGGTCGTACACGGTGGGGAACGTGGCAGTGAACGCCGTGATGGCCGGATGCGATCCAAGCTATTTCCCGATCGTGCTGGCGATTGCCGCGAGCGAGTTGCCGTCGCTTTCTAGCTCGACCAATTCGTTCGCGACCGCTGCGATTATCAATGGGCCGATCCGCGACAAGCTCAACATGAATTATGGCATCGGCGCGATGGGTCCATTCGCGCAGCCGAATGCGACCATCGGGCGCGCTTGGACGCTGCTCTCGAAAAACTGCGGAAGCTGCGGGCAGCCTGGGCAGACGTACATGGGCACGTTTGGAAATACGTGCAACTACAACAACCTGATCATCCCGGAAAACGAAAAGGACAGCCCGTGGGAGCCGTTCCACGTGCAGAAGGGTTTCAAGGCGGACGAGAACGTGGTCAGCGTCTTCTTCGGCATGGACATCCGGCAAGGGCAGAACGGTCCGGGGCTCGGCATCAAGCCGGTGCCGCATTATCAGGAAGCGTTTGCGTTTAATTTCGGGACCTGCGCACCGCTTTTCGGCGGTCTGGTGGTGTGCGATCCGCTGGTGGCGCAGGGCTTGGTCGAGTTGGGTTACAAAACGAAGGAGCCGCTGCTCGATTGGGTGTGGAAGAATGCCACGATCAGCGTGAAGGACGCGAAGACGACGCTATTCGGGCTGCGTTTTACGAACGCACCCGGCGCCGCCAATCTTCCCGACGACGCGCGCATTCCCATTTTCCGCAAGGCGAGCGATGTGAATATCGTCGTGGTGGGCGGCGAGACCAACCCATATCACATGGTCGCGAATATGAGTTATCGCTCGAGCGTTTCGATCGATAAATGGACGTGAGCCGCGCGGCTTTTCGTTTGCGGCATGGAATTGCGTTTATTTCGCTGATTCTCGCAGCGATGTTCGTTGTCACACCGCTTCCTGCGCGTGCCGCCAATTCGAATTTGGCGGCCCGCGCCCAGCCTCTTGGCAAGCCGCTTTCCACGATTATTGAGTTCGGCGAACAGTACGAAACTGGCGATGCGCTGTACGAAGCAAAGATCACCGTGGTGAAAGTGCTGCGCGGCGCACCGGCAGAAGCGCTGGTAAAAGCTGCAAGCGCTTCGAATCCATCCGCGAAAACTGGTTTTGAGTTCATGGCGGCGCGCGTTCGATTCGACTTTTCCGCGCGTGTTACGCCGGCGCATGACGAATACACGCTCGACGCTTCGCAGTTCTCGTCCATTTCGCCAGACGGAAGCATGTATCCCGCGCCGAATTTGGCGGCGCGGCCGGAGCCAGGCTTGCACGGGACGGTTCGCAGCGGCGGTTCGGTGGAGGGTTGGGTGGTGCTGCTGGTGCCGCATAGTGACCCCACGCCGTTGATGCTTTTCGTGCCCAACTTGGGCAGCACGTCGCACCAAGGCGGCAGTTCGGTATTCCGGCTTTATGCCGCAGTGCTGCTTGGCAGCGGCGAAAAATCCTCGTAAGCTACTTCATTCTTTGAAGCAGGGGCACAGGCCTGCCGCCGGGCCGGTTTTGCCAAAGCGATTCATGAGCACACAACGCGCTTCCAGCCATCTGAGCGATAAGAGTCCGGTGCGGCCCGTGCGTCTGCGGACGTCGGGCGCGACGATGGAGCGACGCGCCGACGGCGCATACCTGATTCGTCCCGATGAGCCGCTGGAAAAATATCCGCGCGTGCTGACGGAGCGACTTGTGCATTGGGCGGCGGTGGCGCCGGAGCGCGCGCTGGCGGCCAAGCGCGGACGCGACGGACGATGGCGCTATTTGACCTATGGCGAGGCGCTTCGCAAGGTGCGCAGTCTGGGGCAGGCGCTGCTTGATCGCGGACTTTCCGCTCATCGTCCAGTGGCCATCCTTTCGGAAAACGATCTGGAGCATCTGCTGCTGATGTTCGCGGGGCAGCACGTGGGCGTGCCGACGGCGTCGATTGCGCCTCCCTATTCGCTGATCTCGACGGATTTCGCCAAGCTGCGGCATGTGATGAAGACGCTCGAGCCGGGGCTGATCTTTGTGGCCGACGGCGAGCGATACCGGCGCGCGCTGGACGCGGTGGTCGATCGCGAGATAGAGGTTGTTTTCGCCGAAGGTGCGCTCAACGACCGCCGCGCGATTTCGTTCGACGAGCTTGCGGCGACGATGGCAACGTCGGCCGTGGATGAAGCGCACGCGGCGATCCAACCGGACGACATCGCCAAATTTCTTTTTTCTTCAGGATCCACGGGCCTGCCCAAGGCTGTGATCAACACGCACCGCATGATCTGCAGCAATCAGCAGATGATCCTGCAAGGGTTTCGATTTCTGGAAGACGAGCCGCCCGTACTGCTGGACTGGATGCCGTGGAATCACACCGCGGGGGGAAATCACAACACCGGGCTGCCACTCTACAATGGCGGCACGCTGTATATCGACGATGGCCGACCGACGGCCGCGGGAATCGCCGCGACGGTGGAGAATCTGCGCGAAATCGCGCCCACTTTGTATTTCAACATGCCGCGCGGGTACGAAGAGCTGCTCGTCCATTTCCGGCGCGACGCGCAACTGCGCGAGAATTTTTTCAGCCGGCTGAAATTCATGTTTTACGCCGGTGCCGGGCTTTCGCAGGCGCTGTGGGACGCGTACCGCACGATGATGCTGGAAACGCGCGGCGAAAGGGTACTGATCGCGACGGGCCTGGGCGCAACGGAAACTTCTCCGATGGCGCTTCAGTGCACGTGGGACACGGAGCACGCGGGTACGATCGGCATTCCCATGCCCGGCGTGGAGACGAAGCTCGTTCCGGTGGGATCGAAACTCGAAGTGCGCGTGAAAGGCCCGAACGTGACGCCCGGCTACTGGAAAGATCCGGAACTCACCGCCCGCGCGTTTGACGAGGAGGGTTACTACCGTTTCGGCGATGCCGCGCGTTTCGTCGATCCCGAGGACATCAATCAGGGGCTGTTTTTCGATGGACGCCTGGCCGAGGATTTCAAGCTGGCGTCGGGGACTTTTGTAAACATCGGGCCGCTGCGCGCGCGGATTTTGCACTCGTTTGCACCGTACGTGACGGACGTCGCCATTGCAGGCCCCGACCGGCGCGATCTGGGCATTCTAGTGTTCCCGAATTTGCACGCGTGCCGCGGGCTGGCGCCCGATCTGTCGCCGTTGGCGCCCGCAACGGAAGTTTTGCGACATCCCTCCGTGGTGGCGAAAGTTTCGGAGCTGCTCGAATCGTTTGCGAAGCAGGCGACCGGGAATTCCAATCGCGTCGTCCGCGCCATGCTAATGGACGAACCGCCTTCGATGGACGCCGGTGAGATTACCGATAAGGGTTCGCTGAATCAGAAGATCATTCTCGATCGCCGGGAGGCACTCGTGGAAGAGATGTACTCAGCGGCATCCTCGCGACGCGTTTTGGTAGTCGACGCACCGAAGTAGCGTGGTCGCCGTGCGGGCGGCGATGTGTAGAAGCACCGGTGTGACGATCATGACTAAAACTTGGACGAGCGTTCTCGCTCGTGCTAACTGGAGGGCTTTCGAGTGCTATCGAACAGCCCCGATGTAGTGAAGTCCCATCAGCGTGCTCGATCTGAGCACATATAAATCGTCACATTCTTCTTAACCTAACGAATCGATCAGCGCCTTAAATTTATCGTAGTCCAAGTCAAGCGAACTCGACGCCCACACTGCAATCGAGGCGTCATCTTCTGTCCACATGGCTTCCCACGCACCGTATTTCGAATTCACAGCTGCACATCTGACTTCGCGTCGTCCCATCCGGATGCATTCTCCATGTTCCGCCGGATACTCCTCGGGCTCAGGTCTGATCGGCAATGCGAAGTCGGAGTCTTTAGCCGTGACTAGAAACCAAAGATGATCGCTGTAGTTTCCCCTCGACCGAAGGATATATTCCAGATGCGAAGCGCGGGCCTGACCGACGATACTCCAGGCCGCGGAATCAAAAGTGTACGCGTCGCCTTTCGGTAACTTCGCTGGTAACCGGGCTACCTTGGCCAATTCTTCGACACCGCCGCTTCTCGCCTCCTCATACGAATGAGCGGCGCGGTATTTCCAAAGCCCGTGTGGCACTTTCGTCGATTTCATTCTGTATCGAAACCAATAGCTCAGATGGTGAAAGGGAGTTTTACCGATCTCGACGGCAATTTTTTCATCTACAAGCTGTAATCCGTCGAATAGAGCCACGATCTCAGAATCGCTGAACGAACCCATTTCCACGGAGATTTCTATCTGGGTGCGTTTCTTCTGAATACAGGCACCGACGTGTCCTTTGTAATCCGTTCCAATCCAGCACACGCAATCGCCGCAGCGATACGGCCTTACGTCTCGTCCAGCTAAGGGAGCAATAGATGCAGCCGGAGGCGCCCAATCGTAAAGAAATTCTTTAATTCGAAGGCGCCGTCCTGGCCCCTCGACTTCGATTCGAACGCTGAAAGGATTTGCCTCTGACCAGGGAGTCTGCGAAAGGTAACTTGCGTTCGCTACACCCGGGCGACCGGGCGGCTGCTCCGGCCGCTGGACGATATGCTTCAAGCGACACCCGGACGGAAGGGCTCGTGCTCCAAATAGAACGCAGTTTGCCTGAAGTTGCGCCCCCGTTAACGCGACTTCTTCGGCCGGGAGAGCGTCGGCTGCGTTCAGCAATCTTGATGTCGGGTCAGTATCCCTCCAACTCGATCTCACGATTTACCCCACAGGCAAATTCGCCTTCAATCGGCGGCGATTTCGGGTTCTGCACCCGCGCGTGCGGAGGGGTCGTTGCGATCTTCGGCTCGCTTGCGGCTCGCGTGTCTGGCCTTCAGAAAGATGGCGATGGCGACGAGCAGCAGGCTGCTCGCGTTGGCCCAAATCACAGCGGCGGCGGCAATCATCAGCCCGTAAACGAGCCAGAGCGCCACGCCCGCAAAATAGACGGCTAGCATTGCGTAAGACAAATCCTCGCCGCCCTGCTTGCGGATTTTGATGATCTGCGGGACGAACGCGCCGGTGGTGCAGATCGCCGCGACTGTTCCAACAGTGCTCAGAAGCGTCATTTCATTTCCCAGGTCCGGCGCGCGATTCGCTGCAGTATGCGCCGAGATTCCATAGCCGCACCTCTCAACCAGTGTACTAGACGCGCCCTTCGCCTAGTTAATTTCGTCCAAGCAATGTGCTAGCCTCATTGTCCACGATGTTCGCGAAATTACCATGAGACTCAGCACAGATCGCATCCTAACCACTCATGTTGGAAGCTTGCCGCGTTCGGCGGCGCTTTCGGACCTGCTTCTGCGCAAGGATCATGAGGAAGATTTCGATGCGGCGGAATTCGACCGCGTGGTGCGCGACGCGGTGGCGGACAACGTGGCGCGCCAGGCGGCCATCGGCATCGACATAGTGAGCGACGGCGAAGCCAGCAAAGTGAGCTACGCCACGTACATTCACGAGCGGCTCTCGGGCTTCGGCGGCGACCAGCCGCGCAAACCGGCCCTCGACCTGGCGCCCTATCCGGATTTCAGCGAACGCATCGCGCGCGTTGCAGGGAAGCAAGCATTCCGCCGGTCATCGTGCGTTGGCCCAGTCGAAGTGCAGGACCGGCAGCAGCTGCGGAAAGATCTGGCCAATTTGCGCGAGGCGATCGCCAAGACGCGCGTAACGGAAGCTTTTATGAACGCGGCTTCGCCCGGATTGGTAACGGCGTTTCAACCCAATCAATTTTATCCATCGCACCGGGCGTACTTGGAAGCAGTGGCGCGAGCAATGAAGGAAGAGTACGAAGCGATCGTTGCGTCGGGATTTATTCTGCAGGTGGACTGCCCCGACCTGGCCATGGCGCGGCACACCGGCTTTCAGGAATTGGGTGAAACCGAATTTCTGAAGCGCGCGGAGCTGCACGTAGACGTGCTGAACCACGCGCTGGCGTTGATTCCCGCCGACTCAGTGCGCATGCACGTCTGCTGGGGGAATTACGAAGGGCCGCACGATCACGATATTCCGCTCGAAAAAATCGTTGCCATCGTGCTGCGGGCCAAGCCGCGCGCAATCCTGTTTGAAGCGGCCAACCCGCGCCATCAGCATGAATGGACGGTTTGGCGCGACGCGCACATTCCCGAGGACAAGATTCTGGTGCCAGGCTTGATCGAGCCCTGCAGCGCGACTGTGGAGCACCCAGAGCTCGTCGCCCAACGCATCACTCAGTACGCGGACGTCGTGGGCCGCGCGCGGGTGATCGCTGGCACGGACTGCGGCTTCGGGACGTTCGCGGGAATGAGCAAGCTGGAGCCGGAAATGACTTACAAGAAGCTACGCTCGCTGACGGAAGGCGCCGCGATCGCCTCGGCGCGACTTTGGAAACGATCGAGGGCCAGCGCGCGGTACGCGAATTAAAATAAGCTAAAGATCGGCATATGATAAAGAGCTCGGAATGATGGATCAAGGGCGAGGGCCAGAGTCCCCTCATGGCGCAAAATCGTGGGCTCCCGCATACGCCCAAACGCTCAAATGGCTTACTTTCCTTCTGCTCGTTGCAATGGCCATCACGCTGTTCGCCCGCCGCGGCGGCAAAGATCTCTCCAAGGAGACCAATGCGCAACTGGGGCTGAACGCGCAGCAATCGGCGGGGCGCGCTGTATTTAACAACTACTGCGCAGCATGCCACTATGCGTATTCTACGTCCGGCTCTAAGGGCCCTGGGCTGAAGGGTCTGTTTCGTAAAAAATATCTGCCGAGCGGCCTGCCGGCCAACGACCGATTTGTGGAACAAACGATCGTCAATGGCCGCGGGATGATGCCGGCGCAAGGCGAGGCGCTGACGGATCAGCAGCTTTCGGATTTGATGGCGTACCTGCACACATTATGAAAAGCAACTGTAAGCGGCAGTTTCAGACGCAAGGAGGAGCCTGATGGCCGGATTTCCGGGCGTGGATTTTCTCGATCTGGATTCCTCGTTCAGCGACGAAGAGCTTCTGGCGCGGCGCACGGCGCGCCAGTTCGTGGACGAGCGAGTGTTGCCGGTGATCGGCAAGCACTACGAGGAAGCTACTTTCCCGATGGAGCTAGTGCCGCAGCTCGGCGAGTTGGGATTTTTCGGCGCCAACCTGAAAGGCTACGGCTGCGCGGAGATGTCCAACGTGGCGTATGGCCTGGTGATGCAGGAACTGGAGCGCGGCGATTCGGGTTTGCGCAGCTTCATTTCGGTGCAAAGCGCACTGGTGATGTTTCCGATTTACGCCTACGGCTCGGACGCGCAAAAGGAAAAATGGCTGCCGCGGCTGCAAAGCGGCAAGGCCGTCGGCTGTTTCGGGCTCACCGAGCCGCAGTTCGGCTCGAATCCTGGCGGAATGCTGACGCGCGCGGTGAAACGCGGCGATCGCTACGTGTTGAATGGCGAGAAAATGTGGATCACCAGCGGGTCGATCGCCGATGTGGCCGTCGCGTGGGCCAAATGCGAAGACGAACGCGTGCGCGGCTTTTTAGTCGAAAAAGGCACGAAAGGATTCACCACGCGCGACGTTCATGGCAAATTGTCGATGCGCGCGTCGGTCACTTCCGGCCTTTCGTTCAGTGACTGCGAAATTCCCGCTGAAAACGTGTTGCCGGGAATCGACGGGCTTCGCGGCCCGCTCTCTTGTTTGACGCAAGCGCGCTACGGAATCGGCTGGGGCGGCATCGGCGCGGCCATGGCCTGCTACGACACGGCGCTGCAATATACGAAAACCCGAAAACAATTCGCGAATAAGCCGATTGCGTCGCATCAGTTGGTGCAGGATAAGCTCGCCTGGATGATCACTGAAATTTCCAAGGCCCAGGTGCTGGCTCTGCAAGTGGGCCGGCTAAAAGATCAGAACCGCGCCCAGCCGGTGCAAATTTCCATGCTGAAAATGAATAACGTGTGGATGGCCATCGAAGTGGCGCGGCGCGCGCGCGAGTTGCTGGGCGCCAACGGGATCGTTGACGATTACGGCGTGATGCGCCACATGAACAATCTCGAATCCGTGTACACCTACGAGGGCACGCACGATATTCAACGGCTGATCATCGGCGAACACATTACCGGAATCGCCGCGTTTGCGTAGCCAGAGAACACGGATCGCACGCGTGTATCCCCGCCGCCGCGCAAATCTGATAAAATCCTTGGGCTGCTGCCGGGTGGTGTAATTGGCAACACGTCTGGCTCTGAACCAGAAGACTCTAGGTTCGATTCCTAGCCCGGCAGCCACCTCTCGATCCTATGAGTAAGCCTATTGTCTTTATCTCGTGCGGTCAATTCACTGAGGCGGAAAAAGAACTGGGCAAGAACATCGCGGGCCTGGTTGAATCTTTCGGCTTCCAGCCGTTCTTTGCGGAGAACGTACAAGACTTGGACGGCTTGGACGCGAACATTCTCCGGGCTCTCCGGGATTGCGCTGCGTTCATCACCGTCCTTCATCCGCGCGGAATTATCGAGAGGCCGGACGGGCCAAGAGTGGTGCGAGCCTCCGTGTGGATAGAGCAAGAAATAGCCGTCGCCGCTTATATCAAGCGAGTCGAGAATCGCGACATCCCGTTAATCGCGTTCGCACATGAAAGTGTAAGTCGCGAAGGAATTCGAGAACTTCTTCAAATTAACCCGATCATCTTCAAATCTGAGTCTGAGGTGCTCGTCAAGCTGCCTGTGCGCTTACAGAATCTCGGTGTTTCGGAAACGCCCGGCGTGCAACTACGCTTTGAGAGCGCTCCGGTACGCAGCGAGGACGGGCACAAGATTCGTCGGTTCGCGGTGACGCTTTTCAATGGAACGAATACTCGTATCACGACATACGACGGAAAGTTATGGGTCCCGCTGCCTTTCCTTGCTCATTGGAACGCCATTTATGCGTGTGAAGATAAGAGCAGTGCGACCTCGACACATCGTTGCTTCCGTTTCAGCGAAGATGCGAGAGGCGCCATTAATCCCCAAGGTTCGATGCCTCCGCTCACCATCGAATACTGCACGCAGTGTGCGCTCGATGCCGGCAACTCTGCTCAGTCTGTGAGCGAAATGGAGTTCGAGGCGAAGGCATGGGCTAACAGTCGAGGGTATTCCTTGAAGGCGTCCTTGATTCAATTCCGCGACGCCTCCTGCGGATAACTGCGCCCAAATCGCCGCTGGTCCTGACAATAAACGCACAACGAGGCCCGAAAATCCTCGCCTAACTACCTGTCTTCACAGTTCCTAGCCCGGCAGCCATTCCCTCGACCGCGCGATTCGTCGATAGATAGGCGTGCTCGCACGAATCCGCGTCGGGCGAGTCCTTTTTCGACTTGCATCATCCAATTGCCTAAAGCCAGCAGCTAATCCATTACAAATAGCAGGGCAGAGGGAGAACGCTATGTCGCTCCGTCCAGTGAGAAAGATTATTGAGCCGAAACCCACGATCGAAGGCGCGGGAGTGAAGCTTCAGCGCGCCTTCGGGTTCGGGCAAACCAACGATTTCGATCCGTTTCTGCTGCTCGATGATTTCCGCAACGAAAATCCCGCCGATTATCTGGCCGGGTTCCCGTGGCATCCGCATCGCGGAATCGAAACGATTACGTATGTGCTGGCCGGCTCCGTCGAACATGGCGATAGCCTGGGCAACAAGGGAAAAATGACGGCTGGTGACGTGCAGTGGATGACCGCGGGCAGCGGTATTCTGCATCAGGAGATGCCCAAGGGCGACTCAAACGGCCGCATGCATGGCTTCCAACTGTGGGCCAACCTGCCGTCGTCGCTCAAAATGACCGATCCGCGCTATCAGGACATTCCATCGACTGCAATTCCGGAGGTTGCAGATGACGATGGCACGCGCGTGCGCGTGATCTGCGGCGAGTTCTGGGGCAAGAAGGGGCCGGTCGAAGGAGTGGCCGCCGATCCGAGCTATCTCGATGTGTTCGTGCCCGCCGGCACGCGAAAAAACTTGAAGATCGAAACCACTCGCAACGCGTTCGCCTACGTGTTTGCGGGATCAGGGACATTCCGGGATGCGTCGGATCCTCGCGCGGTCTTGACCGACA
>JBOGNC010000131.1:0-11749 GCA_050747045.1 Candidatus Acidiferrales bacterium
AGGTGCGCATTCCCACCATCGGCATCGGCGCCGGCCCCGATTGCGATGGACAGGTGCTGGTGTTCCACGATCTGGTGGGGCTCACGCCAGCCGAAGGCCACACGCCGAAATTCGTCCGCCGCTACGCACAGCTATCCGCGGAAATCTCCAAGGCGGCGTCGGAATTTTGCGAAGACGTGCGGAGCGGGAAATTTCCGTCGGACGCCGAGTCCTATCACTCGGCCGCCGAGTTGCGCGACAAAGTTCCAGTTGCCACGCGATCATAACAACGCCGTCCAAGGGCACCGAGCGCCACGCGTTGCGCCGCAAAACGCGCCACATGCATTCGCAAATTGAGCTGAAAGGAACATCCATGAATCGCGAAGATGTCCGCCTGTTCTACGATTTCAATGCGTGGGCCAACAATCGCACGCTCGATGCCTGCGCCGCACTCACGCCCGAGCAACTTACACGCGACCTCGGCTCAAGCTTCAAATCGGTACGCGACACGCTGGCGCACATTTACGGTGCGCAGTGGATCTGGCTGGAACGCTGGCATGGCCGCGTTCCTTCCGGACTGCCGAGCGCCGCGGATTTCCCCGATCTCGAAACGCTGCGCCAGCGCTTTGCCGAAATCGATCGCAATCTGATCGATTACGCCTCTTCGCTGAACGCGGACGATGTTACTCGCGTGATGTCCATCAAAACGTCCTCGGGAGCAGTGTTCGCGCAACCGCTCTGGCAAATGCTTCAGCACGTCGCGAACCACGGAACCTACCATCGCGGACAAATCGCCACGATGCTTCGCCAGCTCGGCGCGAAAGCGAGCAGCACGGACCTGATCGGCTTCTACCGGGAACGAATCGCGCAGGTCAGCGCATGATGCACATCGTTCGCGCGGAATCCGATCGCCTCCGCCTTTGCGTCTGACCAATCGCCGAATGGAAATTATTCGCACGATTTCCTGGATGAAGCAGACTGCGCGCAACGCCCACGCTCAAGAGCGCGTCGTCGGACTCGTTCCGACCATGGGCGCTCTGCATGAAGGGCACTTTTCGCTGGTCCGCGAAGGCAAAAAACAGTGCGCGCCGATAGTCGTTTCGATTTTCGTAAATCCCAAGCAATTCGGTCCCGGCGAAGATCTCGCCAAGTATCCCCGGACGCTCGAAGCGGACTGCAAAGCTCTCGAAGATCTTCAGGTCGATTACCTTTTCCTGCCTTCGGCCGACGAAATGTATCCGCCAGGCTTTCGCACTTGGGTCGCCGTTGAAGGACTCAGCGATCGGCTGGAAGGAGGCTCTCGCCCAGGCCATTTTCGCGGCGTTGCTACGGTGGTGATGAAGCTTTTCGAAATCGTGCAGCCGCGCTTCGCTTTCTTTGGACGCAAGGACACGCAGCAGGCCCGCATTCTGCGCCAGATGGCCGCCGACCTCGATCTCGGTACGCAGATTGTCCTCTGCCCGATTGTTCGGGAAGCGGATGGGCTGGCGCTGTCGTCGCGCAACGCATACCTAAAGGCTGACGAACGCCACGCTGCCACTGCGCTCTATCGCTCGCTCGACGCCATGCGCCTCGAAATCAACGCGGGCGAACGTGATGTGGCGCGGCTACTGGAAGTAATTCGGGGCGTGCTCCGCGCTCAACCTGGCGTGCAGATGGATTATGCTGAAATCGCGGACGCGGATAAGTTCGAGCCGGCGATGGCGCTGCGGAAAGACTGCTACGCGCTGGTCGCTGCGCGCGTTGGCGGCACTCGATTGATCGATAACGCGCTGATCGAACCGGAAGGCGAGCCCGTTCGTGTAACGCTATAGCGACGCGCCGCGGCAATGCCGGGCGAGCCTCGCATTTGCGAGGCTACTTGTGCGCGGCCGCCCGCGCGGATTCAGGCGCACCCTGAATCGCGGCGAGCACTTCAGCGGCGTGCCCTTCCACTTTCACTTTGGGCCAAATCTTGCGGATCGCTCCATCCGGGCCAATCCAGAACGTGCTGCGCACGATGCCCAGAAACGATTTGCCGTAGAAGCTTTTCATCCGCCGCGCGCCGTACGCTTCCACCACGTGGAATTCCGTGTCTGCCAGCAGCGGAAAATTGAAGCCGTACTTCTGCTTGAATTTGGTCTGCGCTTCAACGGTGTCGCCGCTGCAGCCCACGATTTCCGCGTTCAGTGCCTTGAATTTCGGCAGCGCGTCGCGGAATTGAATCGACTCGTTCGTGCATCCGGACGTGTTCGCCTTGGGATAGAAATAAAGGATCAGGTTTTTGCCGCGATAGTCCGCGAGCGAAACCGTCCGTCTATCGTCAGCCGTGACGCGGAATTCGGGGGCTGCATCGCCTTCTTTCAACACGGTCTTCTCTCCATTTCTCGGCTGGGGCCATTTCTCGAATGGGGATTATTCGTTCAGAATGCGTTTCACTATTTCGTTGACGAGTTGCGGATTCGCCTGACCGCGCGTTTCGCGCATTACCTGACCCACGAAGAATTTGAATACGCCTTCGTTTCCCGACCGATACTTGGCCACGTTCTCTGGATTCTTCGTCATCACCTCGCGGACGATTCGCTCGATCGCGCCAGTGTCCGAAATTTGCGAAAGCCCCTCGGCCGCAATCACATCCGCCGCGGAACTGCCGGTCTCAAACATTTTGGTGAAAACTTTTTTCCCGCTGGCGGCGGTGATCTCGCCATTCTCCACCTTGGCGATCAATTCCGCGAGCGCCGCCGCAGGCAGCGGACAGGCCAAAATGTCTTTTCCGGCCTCATTGAGCCGCCGCAGCAATTCCACCGCGATCCAGTTCGCCGCTGGTTTTGCCGGAGCGCCCGCGCGCACCGCTGCTTCGAAATAATCCGCCAATGCGCTGCTTGCCGTCAGCACGCCCGCGTCATAGGACGTAAGCGCGTAATCGCGCAGGAACCGAGCCGTCTTGGCGTCCGGCAATTCCGGCATCGAGCGCCGAACTTCCTCGATTTGCGGCGTCGATATCGCCACGGGCAGCAGGTCCGGGTCGGGGAAGTAGCGGTAATCGTGCGCAAACTCTTTCGAACGCATCGGCTCCGTTCGCCCGGCGGCGACATTCCACAGGCGCGTTTCCTGCGCGATCGTTCCGCCCGATTCGATCACGCCGATTTGCCGCTCGATTTCGTATTCCAGCGCATGGGAAAGATAGCGAAACGAGTTCAGGTTTTTCACTTCCGCTTTGGTCCCGAATTTCGGCGCGCCGCGTAATCGCACGCTGACGTTGGCGTCGCAACGCAGCGAACCTTCCTCCATGTTGCAATCGCTCACTTCCGTGTATTCCAGAATCTGCTTCAGCGTATTTAGATACGCGTAGGCTTCGGGTGGCGTGCGCAAATCCGGCTCGGAGACGATCTCGATCAGCGGCACTCCGCAGCGGTTGAAGTCGATATAACTCCAACGATCGGAATCGGCAAAACCTTCGTGCAAACTTTTGCCCGCGTCATCCTCCATGTGCAGACGCGTGATGCCGATGCGCTTCTTTTCGCCCTCCATCTCGATTTCGATCCAGCCTGCGAGCGCCAGCGGCAGCTCGTACATGGAGATCTGGTAGCCCTTGGGCAGGTCCGGGTAAAAATAATTCTTGCGCGCGAAACGCGACCGCTCCTGAATTGTGCAGTTGATGGCCAGAGACGCGCGCATGGCCAGCTCCAGCGCGCGCTTATTAAGGACCGGCAATGCGCCAGGCAGGCCCAAGCATACCGGGCAGGTATTCGAATTGGGCGCATCGCCGAAATTGGTCGAGCACCCGCAGAACGCCTTCGTCACCGTGTCCAGCTGCGCGTGGACTTCCAGCCCGATCACGGCTTCGTAGCGCGCCATCACTTCCGGTGTCACACGCGGCGTTTCTTGTATCGTTCGGCTCATGGCTAGGTTGCCGATTATAACATTCGTGGAGCGCTGCTTCGCGACCCGGTATTACTCCGAAATTCGAGCCAGTTTGGTCCGCTGCCGCCAGCTGTGGGTAAGAAGCTCAGGGGCGCGGACCAGAATTCAGGCGTAAAGCAAGGCTAGGCAGTTCTGTGGGGAATCTACTTTAGTGCGCCGACCGGGATGTAGACGTCCTTGCCGACCAGGGCCCCCGAGTGCACGCGACCCTCGAAAATACCGTCCTCGATTTCTTCGCCGTCTATCGAGGTTCCCGCCTTCACCAAAAACGCCCTGCCGTCAAGCATCATCGCAGTTTCGCATTGCTGGTCAGAATTGCTGATGCAATCGGCGAATTGCGACAGGTTGTCGAAGGAGTTCCCACCGGGGGCGTCCTTCGTAGTGGTGTAGGTGTCAAAGGGCAGGGTCGTGGTCGATGTCGATGTGGTGCTGGGGCCGCTCTTGGAGTTCCAAACGAGCAGAATCAGCACTACGCCGACCACGGCCAGCGCGACTAGAATTTTCTTTGCAGTATCTTTCATGTCCGCAGTTCCGATTCGGCAGGCTCGCGCCCACTTGGATGGCTGCCCCTCCGACACGGGGGGTGATATTCTAAAGGACTAGACACCCTATTTGACAGTCGTTCTTACCTTGTGCAGCATTGTGGGGGAGTGTGCTCGTAACTCAGTTGGGTAGAGCCGTGCAATCCCAAATAGATATTTTCTCGAAGAGGTGCAATAATGGCGAACTTTCGCGTCATTCATGATGTCCAAACTGGCGATGGTGCTAGCGACTGGAATCTTCATTTCCAGTGGGGCGAGTATCAGTACGAAGATGGCACAGGAGTCCACGGGTATCGGTTTATTTGGACGAGACCGGACGGCAGCTTGCAGGCGAGACCGGCGAGTATTCCTTCCGCGTCCGTGATCTTTCAACTGATTCATCAGGCCGCCCGAGATGGATGGTTCATTGTTTGCGAGGGCGGTGCACGAGCATCCGTGGCGTGACACGAAGCTAAAAAAATTAATGGGCGCAGCTCCCAGCTTTTCGGTCTGGGGCCCTCAGAGTCCCATTTGCGCAAAAATCCGTATCCTGCTTCAAAATTCGCGATTTCGGAGTATTTATTAGGCAAAGCCGGGGTACTCTTGGCTTCGCCGAACTCCTATCGCTCCGCACTGTTGACCATGCACGGCGCGTTACATAGATTGGCGCAGCCGCGAACACGTGCGGCGCTGCGTGCGGCTTCGCTTCCGTTATGCGGGCCGATTGAGGGATGGACACGACCGTGGAATATTCCAAGCGTTACGAAAAGACGCTGGTCGCCATTCTTTTCTTCACCTGGGGCACGGTCTTCCTCGACCGCATGTCCGAGCTCTACCTCGCCCCTTATTTCGCGCCGGTATTCCACCTGAACGATCAGCAGATCGGCTTCCTCGCGTCCGTTGTGTCGATCGCATGGGCCATCGGAGCCCTGTTCTTCGGCGCACTTTCAGATCGCATTGGCCGCCGCAAAATCCTGATTCCCGGGGTTCTTTGCTTTTCGGCTCTTTCGTGGCTTTCCGGATTCGTGCACAGTTTCGACGAATTGCTATTAATCCGGGCTCTGATCGGCCTGGTGGAGGGTCCCTGCTGGGTTGCGATCAGCGCGCTCGTTGAAGAATCCTCCGAGCGCTCGCGGCGGGGACGCAACGTGGGCATCGTGACGAGCGGCGCCGCTCTGGTGGGACTTTTTGCCGCGCCGATTCTGACCACGCAAATCGCCTCGCGCTTCGGCTGGCGCTGGGGCTTTTTCGTCACCGGCGTTCCCGGCCTGGTGATGGCGCTGCTGATCTGGAAATATGTGAAGGAGGCGGAACCGTCCGCGGCCGGAGCCGCCCTGCGCAAGCGCGGCGCTCCGATTTCGCATTACTTTTCGGTGCTGCGATACCGCAACATCTGGCTGTGCGCCATCGGCGCGGGCGGATTCATTTCGTGGCTGTTCCTGCAAAACACGTTCGCGCCGCTGCTGATTACCCGCAATATGCACCAGGACCCCCGAACCGCCGGTTTTCTGCTTGGCGCGGCAGGGCTGGGAAGTTTCTTTATCGGCCTTGGGCTGCCTTCGTTATCGGACCGCATCGGACGCAAGCCCATGCTGCTCTTCCTTGCGGCGCTGTCTTCCCTCCTGCCACTCGCTCTTCTCGTTCGTCCGCTCTACGGACATCTTTGGCTGCTGGCGGCCATTTTGTTCGTGACGCAAGGCGGACAGGCGATTGCCGCGCTGGTAATCGTGCTGATTCCGGCGGAAAGCGTCCCGCCGGAATTAACCGGAACGGGCATCGGCGTGGCGAACCTGGTTGGCGAACTGATCGGCGCCACGATCGCGCCCACGCTCGGCGGCACGCTTGCCGAAACTCACGGACTGGGCAGCACGATGCTGATGGCGACGGGAGGAACAGTCCTGCTGTTCCTCGCCGTGCTGTTCATGAAAGAAACCGCTGGCCCGCGCGCCCGCGCCGCCGAAAGCGATGTTTCCACCGCCGTCTGAGCGCAAGCGCGCGATGCATCGCGAGCTAGCCCTACTTCGGAGAAAAGTTGATTCGGATGCCCGAGACGAAATTCAGCCGAAGCGCGGGATAGCCGAAGGACTCCTCGTAGTGCTCGTTCAACAAGTTGTTCACGTGGCCGTAGATTTCCACGCCCTTCGGCAGGCGGTACGCAAACCCAGCATTCACGTCCACGTAGCTTCCGCTCCAGAACAGGCATGGCAGGTTTATCTCGCAAGCATAGCTTCCGTAATTCGGTTCCAGGTCGAGCACCGCGCCGCGGATGCTGGCATTGGAATTAAGCATCAGCCGTCCATGCGTCCAGGTCGCATCGTATCCCGCCGAATTTCGCGGCCGGCGCACCAGCGGATCGCCAACCGTAAATGGAAGCTGCGCCTGATTGGTTTGATTCAGCGCCAGAATGGCCGTGCTGAGCCACGTATATTCAGCGGAAAGCTCGACGGACCGAACCGGATGAACGCGAATGCTGCTCTCCAGCCCATACGCCCGCGAGTTCGCTAAATTCGCCGAGGTAAACGTACTCAAATTGGCGAACGATCCGCCCAGCGTGACGATCTGGTCGGTGAAATAGTTGTAGAAATAGGTCACGTCAACGGCGGCTTTTCCTCCGAACAGTTGCTGCTCCACGCCCGCGTCGCCGCTGATACTGCGTTCCGGTTTCAAATCCGGATTGTCCGTGAACGCCAACTCCAGCCCATCCGGCGGGCGAATCCCCGTGCCAAAGCTGCTGTGAATGCGCGTCATTCCCAGCCAGCCGTTTCTCGAATCCTTCGCCAGGTAGGCCACCGAGATGCGCGAGTCCACTTGCTCTACCGAGCTGGCTGGGATGTACGGCCGGCCCGCGTCCTGCTCGTCGGCCACCAGAGCGCCCGTGAAAATGCTGTCCAGCCGAACGCCCGCGCTCACAAACCAACGGTCGCCCGCGTTCCAGCGGTTCTCCACAAACGCCGCGAAACTCTGCCGCGGCAGCGTGAAGGGCGCGCCGCTCGAATCGCTGACGTATGTGTCCCGGAATTGCGCGCGATCGTATTCAAAGCCTGCCAGCAGCACGTCCTTCGCCGAAAGCGTAATTTCGCTTCTGGTGTTCGCCGCCAGCCGTTCGCTTTTCCAGAACGAACTGGTCGGAGAATCGGGCGCGGCAGGAAATAGGAACTGGTCCGTCACCACGCTTACCGTGCTCACCTGCCGGAACCGGCTGGAAAACTGTTCCGTGTAGCCTGCCTGGTATCCGAAAAGATCCTGCTTTTGAGATAGCGCCGACGCAGCAATTCCTGGATACAAACCGTCCGGATCCGATCCCCATGGGCCAGGATTTTCCTCGCGCCCCGCGTCGCCGAAAAAGTGCAGCACAAATTTTCGCCGCGGGCCGCGCGAATACCCAAGCGTCACAAACGAGGTCTGATTGCGGTACGTGTCGTACGGGACCGGCCCTTGCGTGCTGAGCCGCGAAAGATCGTAGGCCCAATCGATCCCGTGATTCAGCCCCGCTCCACCTGTTGCGATCCGCCATGTGTCGTAGCTGCCGCCTTCGCCGAGAAAACTGAAATGCGGCGAGCCCTCGCCGGGTTCGCTCACGATATTGATTACGCTGGCAATCGCATTCGATCCGTACAGCGCGCTTTCCGGCCCGCGCGTCACTTCCACCCGCTCCACTCCGCCCACCGGCAACGGAGACAAATCGAACCCGCCGCCGAAGTCGTTCATGGGAATGCCGTCAATCATCACCAGGTTGTAATTCGAATTCCCGCCCCGCACGAACGCACTGGTCACCGCTCCCAGTTGTCCGGTGCGATTGATCGAGACTCCCGGCACGTTCCTCAGCGCGTCGGCCAGCGTATCCACTCCTTCGTTTTGCATCTGCTGCTCGTTCACCACCGTCACCGACGAGCCGATCCGCGGCGAAAGCGCGCCGCCCAATGAGGCCGACACCACCACTTGGTCCTGCACCGCGGTCAGGTCCAGGTGCAGATCGAGCGTGATCGCCTCGCGCGCGCGCACCGCCGCGGCGCCCGACACCTTCGTCAGCCCCGGGGAATTCGCCGCCACCGTGTACGTCCCGGCGTCGAGCCCGTTGAATTGGTATGCGCCATCGCTGTCCGTCTGCGTCTGCGCGATGGCCGACATCGACTCGAGCAAATTCACCGTCGCATGCGGCACGGCACGCCCCGCCGGATCGTAAACCGTACCGCGAATACTCGCGCCGCTCTGCGCATTTCGGGGTTTTTGCGCGTGAGTTGTAGTTGAAAAAAACAGCAGTGCAAGGAAAGCTAGCCAGGTAAGCCGGAGTTTCATGGATTCCTCCTCTCCCTCTCGCGCGGGAGCTGAAGGTTGTCCGGTCGCGCATCGATAAATTCGTGCGCGTCCGGATTGAGGCTCCGTCGGTCTCCTGGCTTGGCGGATTCCCGAAAATCTAAGGATACGGCGCGGCCTTCCCATCCCGTCCGCGAATCTGGGAGATTCGCTTTCAAGGACAGTGGCCCGCGCCGGAAGCTTTTGATAGCGCCCGTAGCTGGGCGCGTCTTCTGATTGCGCCCCTAATGGGGCGCGACGTCCGCCTTACAGTCGCGCGGCGGCGACGGCTTTTCACCGTCTTCCCGTTCGCGGAGTCTCCGGTGATTGTGAACGGCGCCCGCTTAAGATCTAGCGCCGCTGGCCGGGCTCGGCACTTCTCCCAGCCGTGCATAATGCTTCAAAGAAATCCTAGCCGCTTACGTTGCCACGCAGCGTCACGCGCGGCCGCCCATTCGCCCGCATCTCCACTTCCAGAGGCGCTTCGAACACTTCCTCCAACGTGGCGCAGTCGTACACTTCCGCCGGCGTTCCGGCGCGCAGGCACTTCCCCTTGTGCAACAGCACGATGCGGTCGGAAAACTCCGCCGCCAAATCCAGCTCGTGCGTCACCACCAGCACGGTGTAACGCCTCTCGGCCGTCAGCTTCCGCAGCCGTCGCAGCAATTCCACTTTGCCGCCGATGTCCAGATGCTGCGTCGGCTCGTCGAGGAGCAGCAGCAAAGGCTGCTGCGCCAGCGCCCGCGCCAGAATCACGCGCTGCTTCTCGCCGCCCGAGAGCTGATCCATCCAGCGGCCGCGCAACGCATCCGCGCCCACCTGTGCCAGCGCGTTTCCGGCCATCAGGCAATCATCGTCCGACTCGAATCGCAGCCGCCGCCCGTAGGGATAACGCCCCTGCAGCACGTACTCCCATACGCGCAGCGGAAACAACAACTCGCTTTCCTGCTGCACCAGAGCGATCCGCTGCGCGCGCGCCCGCGCGTCCAATTTCGCGATCTCCGTTCCGTCCAGCGCGATGCGTCCCGCGAGCGGCGCGTGCAAACCAGCCAGCAGCGCCAGCAACGTCGATTTCCCGCTGGCGTTCGGACCCAGAATCGAAATCAGCTCGTGCTGCCGCGCTTCGAAGCTCACCGGCCCGAGCGTAAATTTCGGCGCGGACTTATCCGTCGCCGAGTACGCGAAGCTCGCCTGCTCCACTTTCAACAGCGGTTCCGACGCCGGAGCCGCCGCTCTCGCCATCGCACCATTTCCAGCCAGCGCGCTCATCGCACGCGCCTCCGCATCAAGTAAATGAAGAGCGGCGCGCCCGCGATCGCCGTCATCGCACCCACCGGCAATTCCGTCGGTGCCACCACGGTACGCGCCAGCGTGTCCGCCAGCACGATCAGAATCGCGCCGCCAATTGCCGACGTTGGAATCAGCACGCGGTAATCCGTCCCGAACATCATGCGCATCACGTGCGGCACCAGCAGCCCCAAAAATCCAATCGCACCGCTCACCGAAACCGCCAAGCCCGTCAACACCGAAGCCGCCAAATAAACCACCAGCTTCACGCGATGCACGTTCACTCCCAGATGCCGCGCCTCTTGCTCGCCCGTCAGGATCAAATTCAAATCCGCCGCGGTCCCGTAAATCGTCCCCACGCCAATCGCCAGCAGAAAATACAACCAGCCCATATTTACCGACGGTTGCGTCGCCAAATCACCCATCAGCCAAAAAGACATCCCGCGCAGGTCGCGCCCGCTCAGCGTGGTCATCAAAAACACGATTACCGCCGACAGAAACGACGCCGTCACGATTCCCGCCAGCAGCAGCGTCCCGCTATCCAGTTGCCCGCCGCGCCTTCCTAGTAAATAAACCACGCCAATCGTCGCTACCGCGCCCACGAATGCCGCCAGCTGAATCGCTCCCGGCACGCGCGGCGCAACAATCAAACTGACAATCGCGCCCAGCGCCGCCCCGCTCGAAACTCCCAGCACGTAGGGATCGGCCAACGGATTACGCAGCAGCGCCTGATAACCCGCGCCCGCCGTCGAAAGCGCCGCGCCCACCAAAATGCCCAGTGCGATACGCGGCAGCCGCAACCCGAAAACCACCAACCAGTAATCCGAGGGAATCTCCGCGCGCCGCCCGATCGTGCCATTGAAAAGCGTCAATACGATTTCGCGAATCGAAATCGGATACGTGCCCATACGCAGCGCAATCACGACGGCCACGAACAGCACCGCCAGCAGCGCCACGCAAATAAAAACCAGGCGCCGCGGCGTCAGTTGACGGAATCCGCGCACCCCGGCAATACCGCCGGAGACCGGCAGCGAACTCGGCTTCATCGCCTCCAATTCAGTTCCCGGTTTTGTCTCTAAAGGCATCAGGATGCATTTCGTGCGCGAGCTCTTCGATCACGTCCACCAAACCCGGCGAAGGCCGCAGCGCCTCTTCGCTCACGTCCACCACGTGTCCCATTTCCACCGCGTCCAGATCGCGCCACACCGGACGCCCCTGCAAGTCGTCAAGCGCTTTTCGCGATCCTTCCTCATGCGCCGCGAACACGATGTAATCCGGTTGCAGCCGCAGCACTTCTTCCATGCTTACCTGCGGCCATTTCTGCCGCGACAACACCACGGACTCCGCTCCCGCCCATCGCAGCGCATCTTCTATGAACGTGTCCTGCCCGATCGAGATCAGAGGATCATCCCAAATTACGAATAGCACGTGTTCCACGGGACGATCCGCTAGCCGCGCGTGAATCGCGTCCAGCCTTTGCCGCAGTTGCGCAACCAGACTGGCGCCTTGCTGGTGCGAACCCACCACGTCCGCGATGCGCTGCACCGAATCCAACATCTGCAGCACGGTTTGCGGGTCGCTGGTGTAAACCGGGACGCCCAGGCGCGCCAGCGCATCCACCGTCTCTGGCCGATTGATCGAGGTTGTCGCCAGCACCACGCTCGGCCGGAGCGCCACAATCGCCTCCAGACTCGGATCGACGGGATCGCCCACATGCGGTTTCAGTTTCGCCGCGGCGGGCTTGTCGCAATCGCTCGTGTCGCCTG
>JBOGNC010000132.1:0-11743 GCA_050747045.1 Candidatus Acidiferrales bacterium
TTGTGGAGTTAGCTGTCTACGTACCGATCGGAGTGGTAGGCTTCGCGAGCCTCGACAATGGCTTTAATTATATGGCGGATACACTGATGTTCTGCGGCGCCGTGCTTCTACTCGCGGGCGCCATGCCGCGCGAATCGTCGCAGCGGGAAACATCAACGGATCGGTCGCCCAACGTAACCCGTGTTCCCGACGTGGCAGGCTGATCGAATTCCACTTCCCCTTTTCGCAAAAATAGCGGTGCGCACAGCTCATCTGCTCTAACAGAGCGGCGGAAAACCTAGGGTGTGCGCGCTTACCAGCTACAGCAGCGGAAGCAAATTTCCGCAAGCCCGTTAACCAAAAGTATATTGGTTGTGGGCGGCCAGTCTGGACAACTTCCGGATTGCCGACGATCCGGAAACTACTCCATTTAATTTAATGGACACGCGCGTTTATCGGCACTCTGCCGATATGGGGATGACGTGATATAAAACGTCGGCAATCGCTTGCGGGTAGTGCGGAGCAGCGACATGCCACCTCGTACGCCAAATTCTCGCAGCCGTCGCTCGCACCGTTGGTTGACGGCTCTGGGCATCTTTGCGACCGTTGTGCTCCTAAGTTATCTGACCGCCGCCAAGAGGCTGGTGAGGACATGCGGTATTCGATGCACATCTGTCGTCCGCGAAGCGAGCGTAGTAGAGCCCGAACGGATTGGAATGGGCCATGCACTTGGCACTTACGAATGTCAACGAGACCTTTGGTTAGACCGTAGTTTGGATGTCTCCCCGACGCGAAGTTATCGCCCGCCCCACCGGCTCCCTCTCGACACACACGTTGCGGCATTCCCATCCGGCGAAACACGCACCAGCCCCGATTCATCCATGCAGAAAGCGCGTCCTTGGCTACCATCACTCTCCGGCGGAACGGCAAGAGCAGAGTAGTGACTCGCACCGCAGCCTTCAAAATCCAACCGATACCCTGCTTGGCTGACCTGCGTAAAGGTCATCTGGAGCGCAGTCGGAGCCTTCGGAAAGTTTGGGTCATGCGGCCATTCTGCCGGGTCGCAGATGTATCGCCCCCGTACGTTCCTTATTTCGTTTTCCATGATGGCCAGCGGACCCAATATCCCGGCCACCGCAATTTCTGTCCGTTCCACGGCTTCATGGCCGTATTCGGTGACACCAACCGGATTTCCCGTCGCGTAGGCCTTCGCGCGCGCTTTTCCGTCGTCCGCCAAATCCCGCGTGCGCTGTTGCCATGTCGCATAGGGGAGAAGCGCGTCGATCCACGTTTCTCGCACTCGCGCCAAGGCCGCAGGGTCGCGACCCGCAATCGCATTCTTATTGTCGTCAACAATCGCTTCGAGACGCGTAGCTCCCTTGCCCGCCTCCTCGACCATATGGCTTGTGGCAATCGAGACTCTTTCCTCCCATTCCTTTTTTCCGGGAAACTCCACGGTTTCGTACCCGACCAGCGCTGATCGCTTGAACACCGTCAGCATACCCGCATCACCCCTCGCCGCGACGCCTTGTAACTTTGTGATCTGCTGCATCAGGTTCGCCATGGTAAAGAAACTCGGAGGATAACGCTTCTCCAATTCGGCCCGCACCTCCTGCTTGCTGGGGCCTGCATCCGCCCCGTCCGCCGGTCCGATTTTCGGGGCGATGTCGTCGTTGGTAATCACGCGTTCCGGCGTTTGCGACTTTTGTCGCTCTCGCTCCGCGCGTGCCGCATCTGCCACAGAAGGCGTCGCTGCTGGCGCTGTAGAATCCTGCGCTCGCGCTAACGGAGCTAAGAGTGCCGCGCTCATCATGATGCACAACAGAAATTTAGCCATCGTGGCCCCGTACGCAACTCCGACCATTTCTAGTATGGCATGTGAATTACACGGGATACAGACGCACGAATTTGGTTGAACCAAATGTATAAACGTCGCTAGAGCTGCGAAGGAGCGAACCGTTCGTGATTGGTAGTCGGGCCGCACCGGCTACCCACTCCTTTCTGATCGATGGGAAGGGGCGGGATCTCCGCGTGCCGCCAGTTCTGGGAGGATTACGGGCCATACGGAAGTAGTCCCAATTAGGCGATAAGTTGGCAAATCGGACATTTGGTTCCGGTGGCTAATTGTTTCGGGTCAGCAAGGGGATACGGCCGGAAAACCCTGAATCAAGTGCGGGCGCGAGCGGGGCGGCGGAAGAGGAGCGAGAAATAGTAGAGGGCGGTACCGGCGGCGATGATCGCGATAGCGATCACGAGTTGACTAGTGTCACCGATCAGCTCGCGACTGTTGCGGACGACGGTGGCGATCATCAGGGCCATGGGAGGCAGGCCGATAGCGATGGCGCCGAAAAGGCCTCCGGGAACGCGATAGGGGCGCGGCATGTTGGGCTCGCGGATGCGCAACGCGGCTAGGGCCCAGAATTCGAGCAGGATGCTGAGGCCGGTGAGCAGGACGTCAAGCAGCAGACTGTGCTCGAAGCCGAGCGGAAAGCAAAGCGCCCAGAGCATCGCGCAGACAATCACCGAAACCCAAGGCGTGCCGGTGCGAGAGCTTTCTCGCGTGAAAACTTTGGGTAGGAAGCCGTCCGCGGCCATCACGGACGGCAGGCGCGTGAAGGACATCATCAAGCCACCGAAGGTGCCGATGGCGCCGATTACTCCAGCAGCGGTGATGGCCACAGCGAGCGCTTCGCCGCCGAACACCCGGCCAACATCAACCCAGCCGCCTGTGACCCAGGCGTTGGGATCGAGTCCTGTACGGGCGACGGCTGCCACCGGCGCGAGGTAAGTGGCCACGACGAGAATAAGCGCGCCCAGCATGGTACGGCTATAGGTGCGCTGCGGATTATCGACCTCGCCTGCGACAGTCGACATGTTGTCCCAGCCCATGTAGTTCCACATGGCGATTAGGATGCCACCCAGCAAATCAGCGTGATGCAGCTGCGTGGCACGCGGGATTCCGGGATGGGAGTGAACCAGCGCGAAGATGATCAGCGCGACGAAAGGCGATAGCAGTGCGATATTCAGCAGGATCGACCCGTCGCCCACAGCACGCGAGCCAACTAGATTCCACGCCGTGCAGAGCGCGATCATGCCGAATCCGAGCGCCAGGCTTCGATGCCCGGCGACGAGAGAGGGCGCGAGCTGGCCGATGTAGTCCACAAATAGATTCGGGTAGATCGCCATTTCGAAGACGCTGCCGGCGAGCGAGAGCCAAGTCTCCTGATAGCCCCAGAACGGGCCGAGTCCTCGGCGAACCCACACGTAAAATCCGCCTTCTTCGGGAATGGATGTGGCGAGCTCGCTGACCATCATGGCGGCGGGAACGCTCCAGAGCAGTGGAGTGACGACGAGGATCAGGAGGGTGGCGCGGTAGCCGGTTTTGTGGACGATGTCTTCGAGGCCATAGGGACCCCCGGCAACGATGAAATACGTGGCGGCGATCATCGGCAGGAGGGTGAGCTTGGCGGGCACGGATTTCCTCGAGCGGGTGGATACGGCGGGTGCGGTGCTCAATTTGGAATCCTGCGGGAGCGGTGGACGGGGCAGCGGGTTAGAATTTGCGACGGCATTGGGTCGCAGTGTAAACCGAATTAGCTGCGTTTTTGTGGAGAAGTGTGGCCTTGGCTAATCTCGTCGCAGTTCGTTTTGGCGAGGCGCAAGCGTTCAGTATAAGATGACGCTCTCGATTTTCCCGGGTTCATGGAACTACGAAAAGATCCCATCACGCGCAGTTGGGTGGTAATCGGACAGGCTGAGCGCGCGAGCGAGCGCGAAGCGCCTTGTCCGCTGTGTCCTGCGAATCGCGGCGAAGTGCGTTCACTGCTGAATTTGCCGGGGCACGGAGTGCCACAGGTGAGCGTCTACCCGCATTTTCGGCCGTTCTACCGGGTCGAGGGAGACCCCGGACGCAGCGCGGAGGGGATATTCGATCGCATGGAAGCGGTGGGCGCGCACGAGATTATCGTGGAAACGCCAGAACATGCGCGGCCGCTGGCGACGCTGAGCGACGAGGAAATCGGGCGGGTGCTGGAAGCCTACGGGATGCGAATCGCGGATTTGAAGCGGGACGCGCGGTTCAAATACGTCGCGGTGTTCAAAAATCACGGTGCGCCGGCGGGAGAAGAATGGCCGCACGCGCATTCGCAAGTGGCGGCGACGACGTTTGTGCCCAGGAGGGTGCTATACGAACTGCGCGCGGCGCGGGATTGGTACCGGCAGCGAGAACGATGCGTATTCTGCGATATTTTGCGGCAGGAGGTTCGACAGAAAGTGCGCGTGGTGGATTCAGCGGGTGACTACGTCGCGTTTTGCCCATATGCATCGCGCGTGCCTTTCGAGACGTGGATCTTGCCGCGGGCCCATAACCATCAATTCGAATCGCCCCTGCCAGGGGAAAACCGCCGCGAACTAGCGCGCTTGCTGGGGCGGACGTTTCGCAGGTTGGAGAAGATTACGCCGGACTATCACATGGTGGTGCACACCTCGCCGAACACGCTGCAAACTAAGGGCGAATTGAGCGAATATTGGCGCACGATTGCGGGCGATTATCACTGGCATTTCGAAATCCTGCCGATCGTGGAGACGCGCAGCAAGTCTTACAGCTTAAAGGAAGTCTATTTCAACGGGACTTATCCTGAGAAAGCCGCGGAGCGGCTGCGGGAGATCGAACCAACCTCATGAGCGGACGATTGGACTGCTGTGAGGCGGGCGTGCAGCGCCGTTTGGATTTGCGGCCAGATTCGCAAAGGGGCGGGATATTCTTCCGGCTGATTTTTCTTCTGTTCCTGGCGTGTTTCATTTTTGCGCTGTACCTTGTGCGGCATCCACTGATGCGGCTGGCAGGGAATTTCTGGGTGGTGGACGACGGCCCTTCCGCTTCCGATGCGATCGTGATCTTGGGAGATGACAATTACGAGGGCGACCGCGCCACGCGGGCCGCGGAGGTGCTGAAAGGGGGTTGGGCGCCCAGAATCATCGCAAGCGGGCGGTATCTGCGTCCCTACGCCAGCATCGCGCAACTCGAGCAGCACGATCTGATCGATCGGGGAGTACCGGCGAGCACCGTCGTGGTGTTTGCGCATCGCGCGCATAACACGCTCGAGGAAGGTGAGGCGATCGGCCAGTTCATCAACGCGCGTGGATGGAAGAGGATTTTGGTGGTTACGTCGAATTACCACACGCGGCGGGCGCGGTACATCCTGGCGCGAGTGCTTCCGGCGGGGACTGAGATGCGAATGCTGTCGGCTAGGGACACGAATTACGATCCGGACAAATGGTGGCGCACTAGGAGGGGAACGAAGATCTTTTTCCACGAATGCGTCGGAATGATCGTGGCCATGTGGGAACTGCGGAATCACGATGCGCGGACGACAACGACAGGCGCGATTTTGGCTGGCTGGACGGGTTTTGACAAGCTGTATCCTTTTGGTACGAATCCCGACTAGGATCGTTTACAGCATTTCCCGCGTATACTATATTTTCGACTACCGCAGAGTACGCACGCGCTCCACCGGGTAATAGATCTATCTGTGGGGGAGGAATCCATGTGGCGCAAACCAGACGCAAAGCCATCTTCGGACACGCCTAGCATACCGAATCCTGTACCGGCTAGAATCCAGCCGCAAAGCGCGGTACAACCGCAGCAGCAGCCGAACTTTGAGCGTCCAACTGCGGTACCTTCGGTGCGGACGCCGGTAGCGGACTCAATCTCTCGGGAAGCTTCCCGAATTAGCGCAGGAATAAAGATCCGTGGAGAAATTTCAGGGGATTCCGATCTATACCTCGACGGCGAGGCCAGCGGTAAAATCCGGGTGACTGGCGCGCGGGTGACTGTTGGCCCGCAAGGTAAAGTGCAGGCCGACATCGAGGCGCGGGAGATCGTTATCAACGGAAACGTGCAAGGGAATCTGAAGGCCGACGCCACGCTGCGGCTTGGCTCGTCCAGCCGTGTGCAAGGGGCGCTGACGGCTCCGAGTATTGGCATTGATGATGGCGCGCGATTCCGCGGCAAAGTCGAAGTGACGCGGAGTAAGCTGACTCCAGCGGTGTTCGAGGCGGAAACGGCTAACGAGGCGGAGCTACTGCGGCCGGTCGCCGCCCATTCGAAGGACGAGTAGCGCAAAACGATGAATTGGACGGCGAAAACCCGGCTGGGAGGAGGCGTGGCGAGCGCCCCGGCGACTTCTAAGTTGGGGGCAAGGCCCGGCCCCACTCCTGTAACCGATGTTTCCGCCAACACACGGACTTCGAACAGCCTAAAGGAGTTCTTGTGGCTCCTGAGCGACATTCCGCAAGCGCGCATTCTTGATCTCGGTCCCATTGCGCAATCGACGCTGAATTTTTTCCTGGAGAAGGGCTTCCGTCTATCGACGGAGGACCTGCTGCGCACTTGGAAAGAATTTCTGACTACCGAGGAAGAGCGGATGCGGATGGCTCCGGCAGGGGACGACGGACGACTCGGGTCGCAGGGCGCGTTGGTCGATAAATTCCTCGAAATAGCGCTGGGGTATCGTGAAGGCAATTTTAACGGAGTGCTGGCGTGGGATTTGCTGGATTACTTCGACGTGACCATCGTTGCGAAGCTGATGGAGCGGCTTTACAACATTATGGCTCCCGGCGGAGCGATGCTGGCGCTCTTCCACAGTAAGCCCGCGGAGCGATTCCATAGATTCCGGATCGTCGATATGCAGAAATTCGAAGCGGTACCTGCGCCGACGCTTGCCGTGCACGCGCATGTGTTCCAAAATCGCGAAATTTTGGACCTTTTCGGGCAATTCCGATCCTCGAAGACGTTTGTGGGGCGGGACCAGGTCCGCGAGGCGCTGTTTCTGAAGTAGCGCAGTTTCCGCGAAAGTGCTGAGACGCGGCACCTGAACTTTTCCAACCTGACAACCAAATCCAGTATCATGTCATCTGCTTGCTGTGTGTTGGCGCGTGTCTTTGCCTCTATCGGTGGCGTGCGTGACTGGGGTGAGGAAGCTTGCCGTTGCCGGTTTTGATGCGCAATCAGATTATGCGCTTCCTCGAAGCTGCTTGCGATAATTACTACGCGCGGCTAAGCTAGGCGCCCGAACCGTCGCTAAACTTTCGGGAATTAAAATTCAGCGAAATGGAAATCATCATGTGCCGCCGGCACTTGGGGAGAGAACCGCGCGATGATCAGTAGGACTCCGGGCGAAAATCTGCAAGCGGTCCGCGGGGCCGCAGCTAAAAAGGTTTCTTACTGGCGGGCGCAGCGAATGAGGGTCGCAGGAAAAGCCAAGCTACGAAGTTCAGTCTGTTTGTTCGCGCTGGCCGGGGCTTTGTGGGTGGCCGGGTGCGGCAAGGGTGGGAGCGGCTCCACGAACGTCCGGTCCGTGGCAATCACGCCGACTTCCGTTTCAAGCCTCCCGCTGAACCAACAGACGGAATTCACGGCTACCATTACGCTTTCGAATTCGACGGTTTCAACGACGACCAACATTACATGGGAAGTGAACGGCCAGGCTGGCGGCGGCACAGTCGGCGGAGAGAACGTAGGGTCAATCGTTCCGTCCAGCGTGGATCAGAACGTGGGAGTCTACACGGCGCCGGGGGCAGTGCCGAATCCGGCGACCGTCAACATCACGGCGGTTGTGCAGCAGACGAACACCACGAGCTCAACGAGCTCCACGATTCCCACGGTTACGTCGAATACGGCGACGGTGACAATCGGCATAGGGCTCGGATTATCGATGACTCCGGCGGCCGCGACCGTTCCAGCAGGAGGGAGGCAGCAATTCACGGCGCTGCTTAATAGCGTACAGGATCCGGCGGCAACGTGGAGCATCAGTTCGGCGAGCGGAATTACCGACGCCTCGGTGATCGGATCGATTGGTCTTACGGGCCTTTATACTGCGCCGGCGTCGCCGCCTCCGGGTGGCACGATTACGGTGACGGCAACGGATGGCGTCAACACAGCTACCGCGACGGTTTCAGTAGTCTATTCGGATCTGTCGCTCAACGGACCCTACGCGTTTTCGTACACCGGGAACGACGAGTCTGGTTATCTTGCCGCCGCCGGGAGCTTTCTGGCGGACGGGCAAGGGCACATCACGAGTGGAGTGGAGGACGTCGACAGCTTCTTGAATGGTTTAGCGGTAGCGGCGCCAATCTCCGGGATCTATTCGGTTGGCAATGACGGCCGGGGCACAGCGACGATCACGCGCGGACAGATCACCGAACGATGGAGGTTCGCCCTTACGACCGGCCTGCATGCTGCTATGACTTTGTCTGAGCCGAATGCGACCGGCGGCGGAACAATCGATCAGCAGAGTGTAGGAGCGCTTTCGAATTCGCCGGCGGTGATTACCGGGCCGTATGTATTTAAGTTGCTGGGCGCGGACGCCAGCGCGAACCGCTCGCCACTCGGAATGGCTGGAGAATTCTCGGCCAATGGCGGGGGAGATGTCCTTGCGGCAGACGGAACGCTGATCGATGTGAATGACAACGGGACGATCCCGTCCACCGATACGAGTCTTAATGGCACGTACGCGTTCGATCCCAATAATCCGGACTCGGGGCGCGGCACGATCACGCTTTCGAGCACGCCGACCGGCCCGCGAGAGTACGCCTTTTACGCGGTAAGCACGGCGATTGATCCGTCGACGAACGCGTCTTACGTAACGCAGATGCATTTGATCGAAATCGATAACGCCGGGTACGTGGACGGAGACATGTTCAGCGCACCTTCGGCCTCGGCGCTCGGAAGTGGAGATTTGAGCGCGGCGAACTATGCGTTTACGTATGGCGGAAGTTCCTCGAGTGGCGCATACGCGGCGGGAGGCGTCTTTACGTCCGACGGAAGCGGCAGCGTGACGGGCGGAGTGCTGGACACGAATAACGCCGGAACTACCGCGCTAAACACAACGATCAGCGGGTGCACATCGAGCCTGGATGGGACGAAGCGGCGAATTGAGCTAACGTGCACGGCGGGAAGTACTTCGCCCAAATTCGCGATGTATCAGACGTCGGTAGGATCGGCTGTAATGCTGGAGATCGATCCGACGGCGGTAGCGACGGGGACGGCGTACGCTCAGTGCGGACCGTCATCGGCGGGCTGCGCGGCTGCTGCGCCAGCGATTTCGGCGGATAGCGTAGCACTCAGTCTGATCGGCCAGGGCATATTCCACAATAGCCCATCTTTGTATCAGCAGGACATCGATGGGCAGATTTCGGTTGGATCTGGTGTCACGCCCGGGTCGATCGACATCAATAATTTTACGGCAACTTTTGTGGGCGATCCGATATCGACTGTAGCGCTGGGAAGTGCTTCATCGCTGGGCCGCGGTACAACGGTCATGACGGCTAGCACTCCGGCTGCGACGTACAATTTGATTTACTACCTCATCGACGACAAAACCGCGCTGGATTTCGATCAGGACAGCACCTACGTGATGAGGGGCGCCTTCGCGCAGCAATACTAGTTTTACTCCTCGACTGGAAAACGCGCCGTTGGACTTGCGTTGAGTTGATCCGGTCGATGGTCCCCAGGGGTGCGCGACGTATTTGCCCGTAACGCACGGCGCGGGAGTAAAATAGCTGCGCGGGCCGGTTCGTTTGTCTGCTCCGCCCGGCCCAGCCCACCTGAGGGTAGATAGATGGTTTCTCCCGCCTCCGCCGGTACTGTAGTTTCTGCTCCATCGAATCAGCCGCTGAGTTCTGAGGAATTGCGCCAGGTGCACGCGTACTGGCGCGCCGCGAATTATCTTTCCGTGGGGCAGATTTACCTCTACCACAATCCGCTTTTGCGCGAGCCGCTCAAGCTCGATCAGATCAAGCCCCGTTTGCTGGGGCACTGGGGAACTACCCCGGGGTTGAATTTCATTTACCTGCACATGAATCGCCTGATCAAGAAATCCGACCTGAACGCAATCTTTATTTGCGGACCGGGACACGGCGGTCCGGGCATGGTGGCCAATACGTATCTGGAAGGCACCTACAGCGAGATCTACACCAACATCACGCAGGATGAAGATGGGTTGCAGAAGCTATTCAAGCAGTTTTCGTTTCCCGGTGGGATTCCCAGTCACGCGGCGGCGGAAACGCCGGGCTCGATCAATGAAGGCGGCGAGCTGGGATATTCCATGGCGCACGCGTATGGCGCGGCGTTCGACAATCCCGACCTTTTCGTCTGCTGCGTGGTGGGCGATGGCGAGGCCGAAACCGGCGCTCTGGCCACCAGTTGGCATTCGAATAAGTTTCTCAATCCCGCGCGCGATGGAGCGGTACTGCCCATCCTGCACCTGAACGGCTACAAAATCGCGAATCCCACAATTCTAGGACGAATGGACGATGCCGCGCTGACGGAACTTTTCGCCGGATACGGTTACCGGCCTTATTTCGTGGAGGGGCATGAGCCCGAAAAGATGCACCAGAAGATGGCGGCGACACTCGACGCCATCGTGGATGAAATTCGCGGCATTCAGAAGAAGGCGCGCGGGGAGAAGGCGCCGCACCGGCCTGTGTGGCCGATGATCGTGATGCGCTCGCCGAAAGGTTGGACGGGGCCGAAGGAAGTGGATGGCAAGCCGGTGGAGGGGACTTGGCGCGCGCATCAGGTGCCGGTGGCGGAGTTCGACAAGCACCCGGAGCATTTGAAAATTCTGGAAGAATGGATGAAAAGCTACCATCCTGAGGAGCTTTTCGACGCGAATGGCAAATTCGTGGCGGAATTGGCTGAGCTGGCGCCTAAAGACGAGCGGCGCATGGGCGCGAATCCGCATGCCAATGGCGGGCTGCTTTTAAGGGACCTGCAGCTGCCGGATTTTCGCGACTACGCGGTGGATGTGCCGGAGCCGGGAGCGATCGTGGCGGAAAGCACGCGCGTGCTTGGCAAGTTTCTGCGCGACGTGATGAAGCTCAATATGGAATCAAAGAATTTTCGCGTGGTTGGTCCGGATGAAACCGCGTCGAATCGTCTGGACGATATTTACGAGGTGACCGACAAAATTCTGATGGAGCCTTTGCTGCCGGTTGACGAGCATCTATCGACCGATGGGCGCGTGATGGAAGTGCTGAGCGAGCACATGTGCCAGGGCTGGCTGGAAGGTTATCTGCTCACGGGCCGGCACGGATGGTTTTCCTGCTACGAGGCGTTCATTCACATCGTGGATTCGATGTTCAACCAGCACGCCAAATGGTTGAAAGTCACACATGATATTCCCTGGCGGCGCCCGATCGCCTCATTGAATTACCTGCTTACGTCTCATGTGTGGCGGCAGGATCACAACGGCTTCACGCATCAGGACCCTGGGTTCATAGATCTTGTGGTGAACAAGAAGGCGGACGTGGTACGCGTGTATCTGCCGCCGGACGCGAATTGCCTGCTTTCGGTGGCAGACCACTGTCTGCGGAGCCGGAGCTACGTGAATGTAATTGTCGCGGGCAAGCAGCCGGAATTGCAGTGGTTAGATATGGAATCGGCGGTAAAGCACTGCACCAACGGGCTGGGGATTTGGGATTGGGCATCGAACGACGCTGGGGGTGAGCCCGATGCGGTGATGGCGTGCGCTGGAGACGTGCCGACGCTCGAAACACTGGCGGCGGTGGATCTACTACGGCAGCATTTTCCGGACATCAAGCTGCGTGTAGTGAACGTGGTCGACCTGATGACGCTGCAGCCGCCCTCTGAGCATCCTCACGGAATTTCGGACCGCGACTTTGATTCGCTTTTTACCATCAACAAGCCGATCATCTTCGCGTATCACGGGTATCCGTGGCTGATTCACCGGCTCACCTACCG
>JBOGNC010000133.1:0-11741 GCA_050747045.1 Candidatus Acidiferrales bacterium
CGCTGAAGCCGGTAGTCTTGCCCGGCGAGGCGATGCGCGTCTTCATCCTGCGCGAAGGCAAGGAATACAACCAGGGCGTGGCCTATTTGGACGATGGCACGATGGTGGTGGTGGACGGCGCCCGGCGCATGATCAACAAGACGATCGACATTTCGGTTACATCCGTGCACCAGACCACCGCGGGGAAAATGATTTTTGGGCGGTACGATGAGCGCGGTGAGCAGCCGCGGCCGGTTCCGTCCGTCGCTCCGCAAGCCGAGCCGACCAGTGGACGAACGGGCGAAGGCGCCGCTGGCGGCGAGAGGCCCCGCCCCATGTACCCGGAATCGGGCCGTTCATGAGGCGTCGTTGACTGCACGCCGAATCTTCCGCGCCGCAAGCCTGCGGATGCGCTAGACTATCCAACCTCTAATGAGCCGCATTGCCGCTATCGTTCCCGCCGCCGGATTGGGCACGCGCATGGGCGCGGACACGCCGAAGCAGTTTCTCGAGTTGGGCGGGGTTCCGCTGATTATTTTCACGCTGCGCCGCTTGGCCGCCTGCAGCGCCATCACCGACTTTTTCATCTCCACGCGAGCCGACGACGTGATGGCGCTCGAAGCGATGGTCGCTAAGGCGTCGATCGGAAGGCCCGCGCGTGTGGTTCACGGCGGAGATACTCGCCAGCAATCGGTGGCCAACGCGCTAGCGCAGGTCGATCCCTCCACGGAAATTGTGCTGGTGCACGATGCGGTGCGGCCGTTCGTCACCGTGCCGCAGATTGAGCGCGTGATCGCGGAGGCGCGCACGCGGGGCGCGGCCATACTCGGCATTCCAGCAATCGACACGGTCAAAGAAGTCAAGCGCGCCAGTTTGCCGGAGGACGTGGCATTGATTTCCGCCACAATTCCGCGCGAACGAATCGTGCTGGCGCAGACGCCGCAGGTTTTTTCCTACGCGCTGCTTCGCGATGCGTTCAAGTCGGCGCAGCAGGATGGCGTGACTTCCTCGGACGAAGCGGCGATCGTGGAGCGATTCGGCCACGACGTCTTCGTGGTGCTTGGTTCGGAGCGCAACCTGAAACTCACGCGGCCAGCGGATATGGAACTGGCGTCGTTTTATTTAGAGCAGGAGCGCGGCGGAGCGAAGAAGTGACTTTTGTGCCCAATCAGCGTCGGCCGAACGAAATGCCCCCAGGGCTTCGCAGGGTTCTATTTTGGATCTTGATGGTAGTGCTCGCGGCATTTTTGTGGCGGGTGGATTCAAGTCCCGGGAATTCACGCGAGTTCCGCTGGACCATGGATTTTGTCGCGGTCGTCGGCGTTTTCGTGTTTTGGGTAATCATATATACGATTTGGAAGAGAATTGCGCGCCGCGGCCCGAAAAGCGATGGCTCGGCGAATCGGCCGATCGGATGAACTATTCGGGTATCGGCTACGATCTGCACCGTCTCGAACCCGGCCGAAAACTAATGATCGGCGGAATCGAAGTTCCGTTCGACAAGGGCTCAGTGGGCCATTCCGATGGCGACGTGCTGTGCCACGCGCTTTGCGACGCGTTGCTTGGAGCCGGCGCGCTTGGCGATATCGGCACGCATTTTCCAGACACAGATCCGAAGTGGAAGGGTGCGTCGAGTCTGCAATTTCTGGAGCACGCGCGGAAACTGCTGACGGACCGCAAGATGCGCGTCGTCCATGTAGACGCCGTGCTGATCTGCGAACGGCCGAAACTCGGCCCGCACTTTCCGGCGATGCGCGCCGCGCTGGCGAAAGCGTTGGAACTCACGTCGGACCACATCAGCCTGAAAGCAAAAACCAACGAGGGCTGCGGCGAAATCGGGCGCGGCGAAGCAATCGCGTGCCACGCCATCGCCACAGTCGGAAGCCACTGATCTTCCTCCACACTTCTCCATGAATTGGCTCACAGGATTCCATGCCGTCGAAGAGGCGCTGAACGCGGCGCGTGCTCTCGATCGCATCGTGATTGCGCGCGGGCGGCATGGAGATCGCGTCGAAGCGGTCGTGCGTTTAGCAAAATCGCGCGGCGTTCCGGTGCGGTTCGAAGAGCGGCAGCAAATCGACAGGTTGTCTGGAACCCACGAACATCAGGGGATTGCGGCGCTGGCTGCGGCGAAACCCGCGGCGGAATTGGAAGACTTGCTCCGCGCGAAAAACGAGCGAGGCCTCCTTGTGGCGCTGGATGGAATCGAGGATCCGCACAACCTGGGCGCCATCGTGCGAACGTCTCTGGCAGCCGGTGCGCAGGCCGTGGTGATTCCAGAGCGGCGCGCGGCGGGATTGAGCGACACGGTTGAGCGCGCGTCCGCCGGAGCACTGGCGCATTTGCCGGTCGCTCGCGTAAAGAATTTGGTGCGCGCGATGGAACAAATGAAGGAAGCCGGCTACTGGCTCGTCGGCTTGGACGAGCACGCGGAAAAGCGGCACACCGATGTGGACCTGACCGGGCCCGTCGGGATCGTGCTCGGACGCGAAGGGGAAGGGCTGCACGAGCTGACGCGAAAGCGCTGCGACTTCCTGGTGTCGATACCGACGGTCGGCCCGGTACGCTCGTTGAATGTATCAGTTGCAGCGGGTGTGATGTTGTTTGAAGTGATGCGCCAGCGCAGGGCTCGCGGTTTGGCGTGAAGGGGCAGGGAATCGTCCGCACGGGTGGTTTCGTGCGCTTTTAGCCAAGCTGGCCCATGTAGATGTGGCAGGTCATCGGCAGGCGCATTTTTCCATCGCGCTGGTATTTGTCGAAATAATTTTTTAGCGCTTCTTGCATCGCGGGAAAACCAGGATGGTCCGGCTGCGGTGTGACGGATAGTGACAGCGTTTGGCCTTCCAACCCCTCGTAGCTCAACTCCTCATAACCTGGGAATTCGGATTCCAGCAGCGAGCCGCCTTCGAAAAAGCCTCGTACAGCTTCTTTCACATTGTATCGACTGTACAGTCGCGAATAATCGATACCGTGTTGGCGCAGAATCTCCTGATAGTCCCGGCTCACCGGCTCTTCGCGCCTGCGGGGACCCTGCCCGGCAAGCACCACCCAACCATCGGGGCGCAGGATGCGCCTGAATTCGGTGCGGCATTTGGCGTGATCGAACCAGTGAAAGGCGCGTCCGGCCGCGATCAGATCAATGGAGCGGTCGGCCAAACGCGTGTTTTCGGCGGTGCCACCCAGGCACGTTAGCCGCGGGTACTGCGCCGCGAGTTCCTCGCACGCCGCGCGCATTTCCGCGTTCGGCTCAACAGCGAAAACCGAGTTCCCGTTTTCGAGAAATAGCTCGGCGAGCATGCCGGTTCCCGCGCCGATATCGGCCACAATGGATTCCGCCGTAAGGCCGCACTTTTCATGCAGCAGCGGGATGATCTCGCGCGGGTAGCGGGAGCGATAGCGGCGGTACGCTTCGACGCGTCCGGTGAAGCGGCCGGTGGGATTGACGGAAAGTTCGCCCGGATTCCGCGGTGAGGTCATTTATCGTATTTCAGCAGCGAAAATACATCCACGCCGGGCAATCTCGAACGCCCGTGCAGGAAATTCAACTCTACCGCAAACGCCGCGCCGATAACCTCGCCGCCAAGCTTGCGGACAAGCGCGGTGGCCGCGGCTGCGGTGCCGCCGGTGGCCAGCAGGTCGTCGCAGACCAGCACGTGCTGGCCGGGCGTAATGGCATCTGCGTGGATCTCCAGCGTGTCGCTGCCATACTCGAGCTGATACGTTTCGCTGGCCGTCTTCCACGGCAGCTTTTTCGGCTTGCGCACCGGGACGAATCCCGCGCGCAGTCGATATGCCAGCGCCGGCGCGAAAATAAAACCTCGCGCTTCGATTCCCACCACCACGTCTACCCTTTTGCCTTCGTAATGCGCGCAGAGCTTATCGACCAGCTCGTGAAATCCCTCGCGGTCTTGCAGCAGCGTGGTCAAATCGTAAAACAGAATCCCCGGCTTCGGATAATCCGGAATTTCGCGAATCAGCTTTTTCAGATTGTCCATTATTCCTCGTGTCGTGCTCGTATCGCCGCCGGTAAGGCGGCGCGATCGCCTGGCGTCATGCGTCGTACTCGATGGAAAATCCTTCCGCGTACTTTTCCTGGATGGCTGCTTCTTCCTCTGCTACTCCGGCGACGGAAGCCGCGCCGGGGCCGCGCTCCAGCATCGAGCGAAACTCTTTCAGTTGGTCTTTCGTTCCGATGGCGTACGCTTCCACGCGCCCGTCGAATAGATTGCGCACGTACCCCGCGACGCCCGCTTTGCGAGCCGCGCCTTCCCCGAAATAGCGAAAGCCCACGCCCTGGACGATTCCGCTGACGAAATACCGCTTGGCAATGATTCGTTCGTCCACGCCTCCCCGCTCCGCGCCTCGCAAATGCGCGATTTTATCAGAGGAGGGAATGCGCGCCGGAGAATTTTTCGAGCGGCGTGAAATCGGGCGCAAGTTATGGGAAGCGTAGAGTCTCGGGTAGAAGGTGTCGCCGGTCTTTGTTTTCATCGAGTTACATGCGTTTCTACTCGATTGGCAGTCTCGGGTAACCGCTGCAAAACGCGAGGCGTTTTGGGGGGGCCCGCGTAGAACGGCAGAGTTCGTGGCTAGTGACGAGTGGCGAGTGGCTAGAACACGAAGAATTCGCGCGGGTGAACCAGCGCGAAAGGTAGCGCGCACAAGCGCGCGTTTTAGGGCAGGGCGAACGGTGAGCAGGGAATTGCGCACTTCGCGTGTGACGGGACGTTCCGCCCTTGCTTTGGACGGAGCGTATGTTTTCAACGAGTTACGCGCGTGAAAGGCCGATTGACTGTTCCGGCCTTGGGCACGAAGCGAAAGCGAAGAGATAGCGAATACGTGGGTGCCTGAGGGTGCGGATTTAGGCTCTGCGATTGGTCGCATCATGGGTCACTTGTGCTTTCGCCTTCGCATAGCTCTGACTTCGGCGCAACGATCGCTCCTTTTTGGCCCAGGTAGAGACACACGGCCAGTGTGCGCTGCCGATAGGTCTTTCGAAATCACCCTGCCCGCTCCCGGCTGCTTTGGAGCGGGCAGGAAAAACAAAGCATGTTAGCATACTGGTAAACAGAATTCAATAGGAAAGATTTACACGGCGCGAGTTCCAAAATGGGAAAAGAACCGCAGGATTCGCGGTCGAAGCTCTCGCTCGTCGCGCGCTGATCTCCTCCGGCCTATTGACCGAACTTCGAAGAAATGCGAACTTGGCGGAATGAGAGCCGCACTCGAAAGATATCAGCTGTGCCGCCCGGCACTGACCGTGATTGCGTCAGAAACGCAATGCGAACGGTACGTGGAGGCTCTCGTGGATTTGGAGAAGCAGGCCCATCGGTCCGCGGAGGATCGAAAGTACGGCCAGCTTCTGGCGGCGTTGATTGAGAAATACGAAAGGGAGAGATACCCGGTTGAGCCTGCCTCGCCGCTGAAAGTTTTGGCCGAGTTGATCCAGGCGAACGGCCTCCGTCAAAAGGATTTGGCCGGCATTCTCGGCGGACACGAAAGCGTTGTTTCCGAGATCGTGAATGGAAAACGGCCGCTCAGCAAGACTCATATCGAGAAGCTGAGCCGGCGATTCAATGTTTCTCCAGCGGTGTTTTTTCCGCGAGCGGCTGCATCGCAGGAGTAGCTGCATCGCCCGCAAATCCGGGACTTGGCGGCGCGGTTTGCGCCTGAGGCAGCCGCGAGACCCGCTGCTTCAGCATTTTCAGAACAGTGGAAGGAGTGCCCCGCGCGGGTTCGGAGATCAGCAGATGAACGTGCTCCGGCATCACTACGAAGCCAACCAGCTTGAAACCGTATTCTCTGCGGACCCGGTCGAGCGTGTGCACGAATACATTGCGGGCTCGCGCGGAACGAAGAAGAGGCAGCCTTCGGTAGCAACTGAAGGTGATGAAGTGCAGATGTCCCTGCCCGTAAATGCGCTGCAGCCCTTTGGGCATATCCGAACCGCCCCACGCTCCCACTCCGAGCATGGGGCACCCGCACAATATCCTCGGGAGATAAGTATCGTGATGGTATCATGCTCGCCGAATGTTCCGCTCCCGGACAAACCGGCGAAAAGATCCCGGGCCACCCGCCGAACCCGACGCAACCTTATGACGATGCTTGGCGCTTCGCCGTTGTACCTATCGAATGGGGATTTCACAGGGTCGTGATGGGCTCTGACGCCAATCCAAATGACCCGCTAATCTTCTGCGATCCTTGGATGAACCGAAGCTGGACACAACCGAAACCTCCAACGGGACCCGCGGGCGGCGGAGGAGGCTGGTAGGAGCTATGAAGCGAGTTCTATGGACAGTTGGAATGGGCGTCGCCGGCCTTCTACTCGGAGTGAAGGGACAAGACACACCAGCGGACACGTGGTGGACTGTTCTCTCGGTGGTATGGGCCGCAAGCGTCGGATATGGAATTGGGTACATTTTTGAGCAAAAGCTCCCGACGAAACGGTTGGTCCTGTGTTGGACAGCAACGGTGTCTCTAGTGGGATGCTTCTTGGGTCTCCTCATCGGTGCTGGCGTGCAGCCGTATGCGTCTGGCTTGGAACGCGGCTTGCATGCTGGGCTTGGTGCGCTCGCTGGTGCATTCGCCGGATTCCTGTTCGGGACCATGCAGCAAAAGCGACTTCGCCCAAGGGAGCAGGACTCGAACTCCGGTGTTCCCAGATAGGGCGGTTCGGCAGGACAGTACTTGGACCGCCGGGTGCCCCGGGCTCGGATTTTGAAGTTGTGGGTGCCCCATGCTCGGGTTTTTGAGCGTGGGGCTTTTCGCTCTTCTCTTCGTTTCACGATGTCCCTACAAGTTCCGCAGGTTAATCAATCAGGTCGATGTCGATCAGAATTTCCCCGCGCCGCTGATAAAAAGCATAACTGCTCCACGGCCAGTGCTTGGGGTCATCGACCAATCCGCGCTTGACGGGATTCGCGTGCAGGTAGCCGAGCTTCTCGATTTTCTTTTTGCGGCTCCAAACGTTGAAGTCATAGAATCGCTTTTGCCAGAACTGCGGCAGTCGCGCCCTTTCCGGCGAAGCGAACGGAAACGATCCCTGCGCAACCGGGACTCGACGGCGCGGTTTGCGCCTGAGGCAGCCGCGAGACCCGCTGTTTCAGCATTTTCAGAACAGTGGAAGGATTGCCGCGCGCGGGTTCGGAGACAAGCAGATGAACGTGCTCCGGCATCACTACGTAGCCAACCAGCTTGAAACCGTATTCTCTGCGGACCCGGTCGAGCGTGCCCACGAATACATTGCGGGCTCGCGCGGAACGAAGAAGAGGAAGCCTTCGGTAGCAACTGAAGGGGATGAAGTGCAGATGTCCCTGCCCGTAAATGCGCTGCAGCCCTTTGGGCATATCCGAACCGCCCCACGCTCCCACTCCGAGCATGGGGCACCCGCAAAATATCCTCGGGAGATAAGTATCGTGATGGTATCATGCTCGCCGAATGTTCCGCTCCTGGACAAACTGGCGAAAAGAGCCTGGGCCACCCGTCCTTTCCTTCAGTCCTCCCATCTCCATCCCAGGAGTTCGTGGTGGAGGGGGATATGGCGGAGCGCTGAGCATAGGCGAGACCGGCTCTTTAACGGCCAATAGTCCTACTCTCGGCCAGATGTTCCGGAAGGCTGAGAAAATGTTTGGACGGAAGTAATTCGAAACGCGGATTCCCGGCAGCAGTAAGTAGGATCGCAAATGGAAACGAAAAATCTCATGCCAAGGCCACTTTTCATTAGCGATCTCGTGGAGTTGAAAAATATATGTTCTAAGCCACCAGGGATATTCCTTTTTGTAGGTCCCCTTCTTTTGATTCTAGGTGCTATTTTGTTCAACGTTTTTTTGTTTCTATTAGGCATAATCGCGTTTGCATGCGGGTGGCTTCTGGTGCTCACGCGGCGTTACAAAAGAAAGGGCTCTCTGCTGCCATTATGGTGGTGGTTGGAGTACGACAAGCAACCAGGCCTGTGCAAATTCTTTTATAGACTTTGGTTGGTTGTGTGGATTCTGTTTATAGCCATACCAACGATCATGATTCTCATGCTCGCTTTTTATAAATGGTGAGTCAAAGTGTAGTGCTCCCCACTAATTTAGACAGTCAGGGCCTCGTTTTTTAGGTCAACTGCGAAACTTAAGAAGGCCTCGTGCGGCGTGCGATTTTGAACGCCGCGATGAGGCCGGTCGTGATTGTACTCTTCGATCCAGCAAGCAATGCTGGTCCGTGCTTCTTCCAGGCTGCAATACTCCGCCGTCCAGACTTTGATCTGGCAGGTGGAGCACCCTCGAAATCTTTCGAATTGACGGCGCGCGATGACTATCACACAACACGTCGCATGAGATCTCCAAGTTAACATTTTGTGGGTGCCGCACCGTTGGACGTGGAACGGTGCGTGCCTCCGCACCAAACGTTTTCCAAAATCCGCTAAGGTGGGCCCTTTGTATGAAATAGTTCTTGACGGTGCGGGGTGGAACCAGCCCGATGATCTATACGACGCGTTCTTCCGAGCGGTAGGGGCTCCGAGTTGGCACGGGCACAACTTCAATGCCCTCCGCGATAGCATCGCGACGGGACGAATCAACAAAATAGACGTTCCTTACCTGATCAGGCTGACGAATTACTCTTCCATTGGTCCGGGGGCGAAGGGTGCGACCGACGGCTTTATCGGACTTATCAAGCAGCTACATAGCTCTGGATGCCCTGTGGGCATCAACGTCGAGGACTGAGAGTGTGCCTCCGAGTAACCTGCCCCTTCACTCTGCGCACGGGAACATTTGTCCTACAACGGTGCGTCCTTCCGCCAAACTTCAATCTCTACTCTTCGGATTCGCCGTCCTGGTCCGCTTGATCGAATCCATTGCCCGCCCGAATAAGCGCGGTGGCAAACCTGATTCTCCCAAGGTCGTCGTCCCGTCGCAGCTTCTCGCAAATCCGGATCAGCGTCTGCATTTCCCGGCTGTCCAATCCTTCCATCAATGACCGCACCATCCCCTCCTGCCTCGGCAGCACCTTTCCGATCAGCCTTTCGCCTTCCGGAGCCAGTTCGATGGTCCTCACCCGCCGGCCAACCCTCGGATTGTCCCGCTGTTCTTTCGGCATCCGGCTTGCCTTCAACTCGGCCGCGGGCAGGTGCGTGATTCCCCGGCGGACCCAGCCGAACTCCTCCGCTCGCCGAACCGTCGCCTGGACGCTCTCGCGGATACGTCCCAGCTTGGCCTCCACGTCGCTCAGCATCAGCGGACCGTCTCGGTGCAGCAGCACCATCAACCGGAACTCCTCCCGCGACAGCCCGAAGACGTCCAGAGGCGTCCGCAGCTTCCTCTCGACCCAATGAGCCGCGCTCGTCAATTCCAGGTACGCAGCCCATGCCAACCGCTGTTTCTTCTTGGGCGCTTGTCGTCGTGGTTTTTCCACCGCCGCCTCCAATACGCGTTTCGCGTCAAAATGCGTCCAAAGTCGACAGCGAAAGGACAGTTCGAAGCGCAAAACAAAGCGCTTTTTCGTGCAACCTCTCTGCAGCAGTTGCTACACCAGATTTCGTGTGTTTTTCGCCTTTTGGGCGTTCTGCTTGGTTGTCTGAGCGCCACCGGCACGCCCAAAATCCGCCTCGCACTCGCGGCGTTCAGAGCGCTACCCAGACGGGATATGCGGCGAAAGCGAGGGCGCATCGTGGGCCGCTGGCTAAACGCGCGAGTTAGTGCGAGCATCTAAGATTCGCGATGATTCGCAGGCGATCGAGGTTCGTGACAATTGGAGCTGGTGCGGTGCTGATGACCCGCGCGCTGGCGGCGCTGAGCGCGGCGGGCGTGGGCCTTTTGATCGCGATCGGGGTGACCACGGTCGGAGTGAGCGCGGCTTGGGCGCAGACGCAATCGCAAGGGCCGCTGCCGCCTCCGCCGAAGTTCGAGCTGAAGCGCATACCGGCTGTGCCGCATCCGGGGCCGCCGCCGATTCCGGTTGCAACGATCATCCAGAAATTCGCCGCTAACGAAGACGCCGAGAAGAAAATCTACGAAGGCTACGATTTCGTTCAGGACGTCCGAATCGAGGAGCTTTCCAATCCGGGCGGCAGCTTCGAAACGATCGGCGAAATGTACACGCGCTCGGACGGCAAACGATACTGGCGGGTTTTGCGGCCAATTAACTCCACACTGAAGTTCACGAGTTTCACCATGGACGACGTTCAAGACATCGTTAGTCAGCCGCTGTTCTTCCTTACCAGCAATCAGGTTCAATACTACGATTTTCTCTACGCCGGGCAGACGCAGCTTGACCAGCTCGCTCCGTACGTGTTCCAGGTGAAACCGAAGCAACTCAGCCCGAAGCGCGTGTTTTTTCAGGGCGTGATCTATGTGGACAACGTGGATTTAGCAGTCGTGGAGACTTACGGCAAGTTCGTCGGCGAATTCTACGAAAAAAATTCCAAGCTGCCATTCGATATGTACGACATCTACTACCAGAATCTGCAAGGACACTATTGGTTTCCGACGTACGTCAGTTCGGACGCCTACCTCACCGAAAAGGACGGCTCCGAGCTGCACTTGCGGCTGGTTGTGCGATCGAGTGAATTCAAAGCGGCTGCGCCATCACCCGCCGCAGCTTCCCCTGCACAGCCAGCCGAACCCACCCAAGGCCCACCGCCTAAGAACCAATAGCGAAGCCGTAGCGATGGCGTGCCTCAATCACGCGATTGAGCTGAATCGGTACGAAATACAACAGGATGCTTGACATAGCGGCGCCAATGGAGTGGAATAGGGGGGTCGCAGATGTAAATGGTTTACAACTAGACCTCAAAGAGAGCGGCTGCGGATGGCAACAGGCGCATATACCGGGAGGTCAAAACCTGCCGAGGAGACGAAGCATGTTAGTCCAGTCCGCAGCTCCGGCGCACCTCTTGCTGCTTCGCTACGCGCTACAGTCGGAGACCAGCCGCCCTTGACGGACAATTCCTTAGGCTTCAGATGGCCTGAGAGACGGCATCGCGGTCGTTGGTGGGCGGCGCTGCTAATTTTGGGTGCGCTGCTGGTTTTCGGCCTGCTCATGTGGCAGGCGATGACGGCCTCAGGAAATCCGAATCCGCTCGCTTCGGGAACCGATACCACAGCAGCCATTCTCGATATCAGCGTGCTCGTTTTTCGTGAAGGACTCGAGTGCGTTCTAGTTCTGGCTGCGATCACTGCCGGGACGGCCGGCCGCCAAGCGTCCATTCGCAACCCAATAGCGGCGGGGGCAGCAGCCGGATTATTGGCCACGGTAGCCACTTGGGTAGTGGTCGTTCGCGTACTGAACGGCATTGGGAACAGCGTGTCGGCCCTGGCACTGCAGGCCGTGACGGGGTTGCTGGCCGTCGCCGTATTGCTTGTGGTGATGAATTGGTTTTTTCACAAGCTCTACTGGACCGGATGGATTTCCTACCACACCAACCGCAAACGCGCAATTCTGGGCGGCACGGGCGAACAGGGAAGTTCAAGACTTGCATTCTTGTGGGGAATGGGAACGTTGGGATTCACATCGCTATACCGGGAAGGTGTAGAGGTCGTTTTGTTTTTGCAGAGCTACCGGCTGAAATTTGGAAATGAAATTGTGCTGTGGGGCGCTGGCATTGGACTGCTGCTCACCGCAATCGTAGGCATGCTCACGTTCGTGGCGCATCGGCGCCTGCCGTACAAAAAGATGCTGGTGTTCACTGGAATCCTGCTGGGCGTGGTGTTGATCGTGATGGTTGGAGAGCAAGCCCAGGAGATGCAACTGGCGGGATGGATTCCTACGACGACGATCTC
>JBOGNC010000134.1:0-11687 GCA_050747045.1 Candidatus Acidiferrales bacterium
GCTTGTTGAGTTTGAGGTGAAGCAAGGCCCAAAGGGCTTTCAAGCCGAGAACGTCACCAAGGTGTAGTCCGGTTTTTGTAGAGCCTGCTTGCCGGGCTCGGTTGGTAAAGTTTTCGTCTCGTTTATTTCGCGAAGGCGCATCCGGGTATCGGTGCGCACAAGCGCGTAGATGTATACGCACGCGCGAATGTGATAACATTCGTTCACGGATTGTCTTTGAGGTGTAGCTTTGGCACAGCGTATTTCCCGCAGGGAACTAAAAAAGGATGAAGTGCGCGACACGTTCGCGCATGGCGCCGAAGCGGTACTTTCCCATCAGACATTCACTATTTTTCTGGTGGTGTTAGCTGTTTTAGTAGTCGCGTGCGTATACGGCTGGAGATATTACACGCAGACGGAGTCCGCGAACGCGGTGTCCGGCTTCAACAACGCGATGGCTATTTTTGAAGCACCAGTGGGTCCTCCGCAAGCGCCCGGGCAATTGACGTACACGGACGAGAACAAGAAGTGGACGGACGCGGAGCAGGCGTTTGCGAAAGTAGCTGCGAAATACCACAGAACGCGCTCTGGACAACTGTCCGCGTATTATGCTGCTTTGAGCGATGAGAAACTTAAGAATGATGCGGCCGCGCAAAAATTGCTGGACGGTATTACCGGGAGCAAGGACTCGGAAGTGGCGGCCTTGGCGAAGTTCGAAGTAGCAGGGCTGGATTCGCGCAACGGAAAGACGGATCAAGCGATCCAGGTGTATCAGGAGTTGATGGCGAAGCCGTCCGTGCTAGTACCCAAGCCGGAGGTGATGCTGGCGCTGGCGAACTGCTATCGCGTGAAAGACCCGTCGCAGGCGGCAAAATTGTATGGGCAGGTCAAGTCCGAGTATCCGGATACGCCCATCGCCGACCAGGCCGATGAGGCGCTGGCGCTGTTACCTGCTTCACCGAAATCGTAGGCCTGATCCCTCCGAAGCCGTTGTAGCCCAGCGCACCTGAATACAATAAAATGGCGGCCATGCCGCTCGCCTCCTATGCGATGGACGTGAGACATTCGCGCGGGAGACGCTACGCCGAAAAAGCGCACCCCTACAGAACCGATTATGCGAGGGACCGCGACCGGGTGATCCATTCGCGGGCGTTCCGCAGGTTGGAAGCCAAGACGCAGGTTTTCACCTCGCGATTGTCCGATCATTTCCGGAACCGGCTGACGCATACGCTAGAAGTAACGCAGATCGCGCGAACGGTCGCGGGCGCGCTGTGCCTGAATGCGGAGCTGGCGGAGGCATTGGCGCTGGTTCACGACATCGGGCATCCGCCGTTTGGGCACGCAGGCGAGCATCAGCTGGACGTCCGCATGCGCGAATTCGGCGAGCGATTCGATCACAATTTGCACGCGCTGCGCATCGTCGAGCATTTTGAACGGCGCTATTTGGACTTTCCTGGACTGAATTTGACGTTCGAGGTGCGCGAGGGAATCGTCAAACACTCCCGCGACTACTCCGCGGCGGAGTTTCCCGAGCTGGCGGAATATTTGCTGGACGAACGGCCTCCGCTGGAAGGTCAACTGATCGACCTGGTGGACGAAATCGCTTACAACACGGCCGATTTGGACGATGGGTTCGAGGCGCACGTGCTGCGTCTCGAGGAGCTGCGTGCGGAAGTTCCGGCGTTCGACGTAACGTACGGAGACGTGGAGCGGAGGTATCCGAACGGCAGGCGACAACTGAAATTCAACGAGGCGCTAAAGCGGGTGCTCGATTACCTGGCCACGGACTTGATCGAGAATACGCGGAGGCAGGTGAAGGAGAGCGGGGTGGCATCGGTGGAAGACGTGAGACAACAAAAGAAGCGGCTGACGGGTTTTTCGCCGGACGCGGCGCACACCGTGGTGAGCCTAAAACATTATTTGAATGCCCAGCTGTATTCGAACGCCGCGATTGCGGAAGAGCGAGAACATTCAGTGCTGGCGCTCGACGAGCTGTTTACCTTGTACCTTGAGAATCCCGGGCGGATGCCCCCAAGTTACATCGAGCAGGCGAAGCACGAGCCGCTTCATCGGGTGGTTTGCGACTATATTGCGGGGATGACCGACCAGTATTTGCTGCGGCAATTCCGCGACGTAGCGGGAGCGGCGGGGCATGGGAAAAATTGAGAAGCGTTGGGCGGAGGCGGTCATTTCCGCTTAGGCACCAGCGGAGCGAGATTGTGGGAGCGTTCCTTGACATCGCTTGCGCTAGACCTATAATGGCTTTTCAGGCAAAAAAAGACGACTTTTATGTTTTTGGACGTACACGAACTCGCTCTCCGCAAGACCCGCATCCGGAAGAGCTATGCTCCCGGTACCTTGGACTTTCATTCCGGCGAATTTCGGCAGATCGAACCGTTGGAAGTGCGTGCCACAGCGGAACTTGTGGATTCACAAATCCGTATTTTTGGCAACTTGCACACGCGCGTCGATTTGGTGTGCGCGCGCTGTCTGGACACAGTAGTCGAGGAAATCAGCCGGGATTTCGACTTGTTTTATCGGCCGATGACGTCGATCACGCGGGAGGAAGAGGTTCATCTGAACCTCGACGACACCGAGATGGGTTTTTTCGAAGGCGACGGGCTGTTCCTGGCCGACGTGCTGGCGGAGCAGGTGAATCTGTCGCTGCCGATGAAAGTGATCTGCTCGAGCGACTGCCGGGGTCTTTGCCCGCATTGCGGGGCGAACCTGAATAATGAGGAATGCCGCTGCGAAAAGAACGGTTCCGATCCACGGCTTGCGCCGCTTGCCCGCCTGAAGCAGGACTGGTTCAAAAAACAATAACAGGCTAAACTATTACGTTTCGTAGCGCCCGCCTGAAGTACCGTAGCGGCGCGCCCATGAGGAGATCGAATGCCGAATCCCAAACGACGCCACTCGAAGCGGCGCACTTCTACCCGCCGTGCCCACGACCACCTAACGCCCTATTCGCTGGCGGAATGCTCGCATTGCCACGAGAAGAAGCTCCCTCACCGCGCGTGCCCGAAGTGCGGTTACTACAACGGGCGCGAAGTGATTGACACCGAGGCGAAGTCGGCCTAAGTTTCCCTCGCCTGCCGGGTTCAGGCCGAGAACCTGGGTGAGTTTCCATGACCACAATTGCGCTTGATGCCATGGGCGGTGACCACGCCCCTCGCGCGGAAGTTGAAGGCGCCCTTCTGGCGGCGCGCGAATTCGGCGTGGCTGTGCAGCTTGTGGGCATCGAAACGGCGGTCCGGCAGGAACTGGGACGTCATCGGCACGGCAACCTGCCGATCGAAGTAATTCCGGCTGCGGAAGTGGTGACGATGACGGACTCGCCGTCGCAGGCGTTCCGGCGGAAGAAGGATAGTTCGCTGCACGTGGCGGCACGGTTGGTGCGTGACGGGAAGGCCGACGCTCTGGTGAGCGCCGGAAATACAGGCGCGGTGATGACCGTGTCGCGATTCGTGATCGGCACTCTGCCTTCGGTGGACCGGCCGGCGCTGGCTTGGGCATTTCCGAACATGAAGGAAAAAGTTTCGGTGATGCTGGACGTGGGTGCGAACGTCGATTCCAAGCCCGAGCAACTGGAACAGTTTGCGGTAATGGGGGACGTCTATTATCGCGCGATCTGGGGCGTAAAGAGGCCGCGGATCGCGCTGCTTTCCATCGGCGAGGAAGAGGTCAAGGGCAACGAGTTGACGCGCGAAGCTGCGATGCGGCTGAAGCAGGCGCAGCTGAATTTCGTCGGGAATGTGGAAGGGCGCGACCTTTTTCGCGGCAATGTCGACGTAATCGTCTGCGATGGGTTTATCGGCAACATCGCGCTGAAGCTCAGCGAAGGATTGGCGGAACACATCGGCGGAATGCTGAAGAAAGCGATCAAGAGCAGCCTGAGATCGCAGATTGGCTACGCGCTTTCAAAGCGCGCGTTCGACGCGCTGCGCAGGCGCACAGATTATTCGGAATATGGCGGCGCACCGTTGCTGGGAATTCGCGGCATCACCATCATCGGGCACGGCCGGTCCAATGCAAACGCGGTAAAAAACGCGATGCGGGTGGCCTCGGAATTGTGCCGCTCGCGAGTGAACGAAAAAATCGAACAGGAGCTGTCTGCCGCCGCACTCCCCGCCCGCGGCTGAGCGACGGATTTCGCTAAACATTCATGAGCAAGCTGGCATTTTTATTTCCGGGGCAAGCCTCGCAGTATCCCGGCATGGGCTGGAATTTGGCGGAGAAGTTTCCGGAATCCCGCGCGGTTTTTGACGAAGCGGACGCGGCCTTGGGCTTTTCCATTTCCAAGATGTGCTTCGAAGGCTCCGAAGAACAGCTCAAGCTGACGGAAAACACGCAACCTGCGATTTTGACCGTTTCGGTTGCTGCTTACCGTGCGATCGAGAAGCGTGGGATCGTGCCTGATTTCGCGGCCGGGCACAGCTTGGGGGAATACTCGGCGTTAGTGGCGGCGGGAAGCCTGGAATTTGCGACCGCGGTGAAGCTGGTGCGCGCGCGCGGGTGCTACATGCAAGAATCTGTGCCCACAGGGGAAGGCGCAATGGCCGCGATAATGGGATTATCGCCGTCGGACGTAGCAGAAATTTGCAAGAAAGCGGCGGAGAAAGAAGTGGTATCGCCGGCAAACGTGAATTCGCCCGACCAAATCGCGATCTCGGGGACGGCGGCGGCAGTGAAACGCGCCGTGGAGATCGCGTCGCAAGCGGGCGCGAAGCGCGCAGTCATGTTGCCCGTGTCCGCTCCGTTTCACTGCGCGCTGATGGAGCCGGCGCAACAGCGGCTGGAGCCGGACTTGCGCGCGGCGGCGTTCAGCGCGCTGCGATTTCCGGTCATCACCAACGTGGATGCGGAAGCGATCGCGTCCGGCGAAGAGGCGCGCGACGCGCTGATCCGTCAAGTGACCGCGCCGGTGCGTTGGGTAGAATCGGTGCGGGAGATGATCGACGCGGGTGTAAACATTTTCGTGGAAGTAGGGCCCGGGAAGGTGCTCACGGGCTTGCTTCGGCAAATCGACCGTTCGGTGCGATGCTTCCAGGCGGAAGATTCGGCGAGCGTGCAGGCCCTACTGGACAAGATAGGCGCTGCGCGCGCGGAGACGACCGAAGCGTGAGGCGCGGCGGAGTGCAGGGCGAGACTGGGCGCACCGGAGAGCGATTCCGCCTTGCGCATCTGTACTTCCTGCGATAGTTTCAACTGCCATGTTTTCACTCAAAGATAAAGTGGCTGTAGTTACGGGTGCGTCGCAAGGCATCGGGCGCGCCACTTCGTTGGCGCTGGCGGAGGCGGGAGCGAAGGTCGTCGTTTCCGCGCGCTCTGTCGACAAGCTGGCGGTGTTGGCCACGGAGATCACGGAAGCTGGCGGCGAAGCGCTGGCCGTGCCGATCGATGTGTCCAATGCGGACAGCGTGAAGAACTGTTTCCAGCACGCGCTGGAAAATTTCACCCGAATTGACATCCTCGTGAACAACGCGGCGATCACCAAGGACATGCTGGAATTGCGGATGAAGCTGGAAGATTGGGACGCTGTGCTGCGCACCAATTTGACTGGAGCGCATTTATGCATCCAGCAGGCGCTAATGGTCATGATCCGGCAACGATCTGGACGGATCATCAATATCAGCTCGGTGGTAGCGGAGACGGGAAACGCCGGGCAGGCGAATTACGTGGCGTCGAAGGCGGGACTAATCGGATTGACGCGCGCGGTAGCAGTGGAAGTGGCGTCGCGCGGCATCACGGTGAATGCCGTAGCGCCGGGATTTGTAGAGACACCGATGACCGATCCGCTGCCGCAGGAACTCAAAGACAAGATGAAGACGCTGATCCCGTTGGGGCGATTCGGCTCGGACCGGGAAATCGCGGCGGCCGTTGTGTTTTTGGCAAGCGACGAAGCGGGATTCATCACCGGGCACGTGCTGGATGTAAATGGCGGAATGCGGATGGGTTAAATCGGTGTGGCGCACGCGATTCCGGGGCATAACGCGTTGCGTGTTCGCCAACAATAAAGTAAAAACAGGCTGCGGGCGGGTGGCAAAGGTTGACCACCGTGCACGCGGCGCATAGAATGGGCAGGGTTAATCAGGGCGCAGCCCCGCCTGCAGTTCAGCTTGGGGTTTCAGGCAACGATACCGGAGGAACATTTAGAATGGCCAGCGTTGAAGAACGCGTGAAGCAGATTATTGTCGAGCAGCTCGGAGTGGATGCAGGCGAAGTAACTCCCAGCGCATCGTTCGTGGACGACCTCGGGGCCGACTCGCTCGACACGGTCGAGCTGGTCATGGCCTTTGAGGAAGCGTTCGGCATTGAGATTCCGGATGAGGATGCCGAGAAGATCGCCACGGTGAAGGACGCGATCGAGTACATCGATAAGCACGCCAAGGCGAGCAAATAGTCCACTGCGCCCGCCAATCCGGCGGGCGGGTCTGCCCGCCTTGGTGGGTGGCCCATCCCGAAACAGGAGAACCATTCTTTGAGCCGCCGAGTGGTTGTCACAGGCGTTGGACTGGTTTGCGGATGCGGCATCGGAACCGAGGAAGTGTGGGCCAGTTTGCTGGCGGGCAAGAGCGGCATCGGACCGGTAACCCACTTTGACACCACGGGATTCGACTGCCGCATTGCAGGTGAAGTGAAGGGCTTCGACCCGTTGAACTGGGTCGATAAAAAAGAGCTGAAGAAGATGGGCCGCTTCATTCAGCTGGCTCTGGCGGCCACGGACTTTGCAATCCGAATGTCCGGGCTGAAAATCGGTCCGGATTGCGCGGACGCCACGGGCGTTTTCATCGGATCGGGCATCGGCGGATTCGACGTGATCGAGCGCGAGCATTCGAAGTATTTGCATGGCGGTCCGGGCAAGATCTCTCCCTTTTTCATTCCTGCAGCAATCGTGAATTTGGCTTCCGGAAATGTCTCCATCCGCTATGGCGCAAAGGGGCCGAATTCCGCCACGGCCACGGCGTGTTCGGCCTCGGCTCATGCGGTAGGCGACGCGTTTAAGATCATTCAGCGCTGTGACGCCGAGGTGATGATCGCAGGCGGATCGGAGGCGGCGGTGACGCCGATGGGCATCGGCGGATTCGCCGCGATGCGCGCCCTTTCCACGCGCAACGATGACCCACAGCACGCATGCCGTCCTTTTGACGCGGACCGCGATGGGTTCATTGTGGGCGAGGGATCCGGCATGCTGATTCTGGAATCGCTTGAGTTTGCGCAGCGGCGAGGGGCAAAAATTCTGGCTGAGGTTGTCGGTTACGGAATGTCTGGTGACGCGCATCACATCACGCAGCCAGCGGAACACGGCGACGGAGGCTACCGCGTGTCTCTGGCTGCGCTCAAGGATGCGAAGATTTCACCCGAGGACATCGGGTACGTCAACGCTCATGGAACGTCGACGCCGATTGGCGACGCGATCGAGACGGAAGCGCTGAAACGCGTGTTTGGCGAGCGCGCGAAGAAAGTGCCCATCAGCTCCACGAAGTCGATGACCGGCCACCTGCTGGGCGGTGCGGGCGGGCTGGAAGCAGGCATCAGCGTGCTCTCGCTGCGCGACAGGATTTTGCCGCCGACCATCAATCAAGAACGCCCTGATCCCGCGTGCGATCTGGATTACATTCCGAACAAGGCCCGCAAAGCGGAAGTGCAATACGCGCTCTCGAATTCGTTTGGGTTCGGCGGGACGAACGCTTCACTGGTATTCAAGCGCTGGGAAGAGTGATGCGCATGTTTAGTTCTGCGCGGCCGATGAATCAATGCGGCCGAAAGCATTTTCCGGCAACCAGCGCCGGCCGTTTGTTTTTGTAGCGTCGCCCTTCAGGGCGGCAGTTGTAGGCTGCACTCGGAGGTTGAAGTGAAAATCGGCGTGTGCGTGAAGCAAGTTCCCGCCAAGGACGCGCCACTCACCATCGCCCAATCAGGCGCGTGGATTCGCGAATCGGATATCAGCTTCGAAACCAACGAACCGGATGCGTACGCCCTGGAAGAGGCGCTACGGCTGAAGGAAAAGCACGGCGGCGACGTTGTCGCTATTTCCATGGGACCGGAGCGCTCCAAGCAAACCATCAAAGAAGCTCTAGCGAAGGGCGCGGATCGCGGCATCCATGTGGCCGACGCGGAATTTTTCACGCTTGATCCGCTGGCGTCGGCGCGATCGCTCGCAGCCGCGGTGAAGGGCGAAAACTTCGACCTAATCCTCACTGGATTGCAGAGCGATGATCAGGGTTTCGGGCAGACAGGAGTGCTGCTGGCCGAGTTGTTGGGGCGTCCGCACGCGACGATCATCATGGCCATCGAGGTTCTGGATGGGCGGATGAAGCTAAAGCGCGAATTGGAGGCTGGATGGTTCGAGTGGGTGGAAGTGCCGCTGCCTGCGGTGCTGACCATTCAGTCCGGGATCAACAAGCCGCGTTACGCGACGCTGAAGGGCATCATGGCGGCCAAGAAGAAAGAGATTGCCACCGTGGAGCGCGCTTCGCTGAGCGTGCCCGATGCGCCGACGGAAAAAATCGAGCGCCTTTACGTCCCGCAAAAAACGAAGAAAACCGAGTTCATTACCGGCTCGCCGAAAGAGGCCGCGGCGAAGCTGCTGGAAAAACTGCGCCATGAAGCGAGAGTGCTCTGACCACCCGGTGAGGGTCGTCATCCGGAGGGAGTCCGCCGCGGCGGGCGACCGAAGGATGGCATTGACGATTGACGACCATGAAAATCTTACCAATTACCGAGCAGCACGACGCGCAGTGGAATCGCGTTAGCTTCGAGACGTTGGCGGCCGCGCAACAGATCGCTGAGCAGACGGGCGGGTCGATTTCGGCCGTGGTGATCGGTAAGGGCGTGGCGGCTCTAGCGGATGAGCTGGCCGGATATCAGCTTGGGGAAGTACTGCTCGTTGAACACGACCTACTGGGGAAATATACGCCGGACGGTTTTTCTCTGGCGCTGCGGCAAGTGATCGAAAGCGCGAAGCCCGATCTGGTTCTGCTGCCGCATACCTACCAGGTGCGGGATTTTGCGCCGAAGCTGGCCGCGTCGATGGAGAAGGGGCTAATTGGAGATTGCATCGGCTACCGGCAAGAGAATGGGAAATTGATTTTCGTACGACAGATGTTTCAGGGACGCACCGTGGCGGACGTGGTTTTCGTTGGTGCGGCGCCCTGGATCGCTACGTTTCAGGCCGGCGCGTTTCGCGCCGATCTGGCCGCGAAGAACGCGAGCGGCAAAGCGCCAGTCAAGCCGGTGAGCGTGGAGTTGAAGCCTGAGCAGATTCGGACGAAGCCGCTCGAACGATTCCGCGAGGCGAAGCAAGCGGTCGATTTGACGCAGGCACCGATATTGGTTTCCGTGGGGCGCGGCATCAAGGCGCCGGAAAATATTCCGATGGCGGAGAAACTCGCGAAGCTGCTCGGCGGTGAGATTTGCGCTTCGCGGCCAATCTGCGATGAGGGCTGGCTGCCGATGGACCGCCAGATCGGCAGCTCAGGGCAAACCGTGGCGCCCAAGCTCTATCTGGCGCTGGGGATCAGCGGAGCGATTCAGCACGTAGTGGGAATGAAAGGCGCGCGAACCATCGCCGCAGTCAACAAGGACCAGAACGCGCCGATCTTCGAAGTGGCGGATTACGGAATTGTCGGCGACCTATTCGAAATTGTCCCCGCCCTGATCGCCGAACTCGAAGCTGAGAAATGACAATCCCGCAGCATCGTCACCCGGACGGAACAGGGCCAGCGAAGCATCTCCTGTAGAGTGGGTCATCGCAACCGTCAGCGCGACGCCTCGATTTGTCGCGTCAGGAATCCAAGCAAAAAAGAGAATCTTCCAACTGCCAGTCCGCAGATTTTGATTCTGACGCGTTAGCTCGAACGTAAATTGTTCGTTCTCTTTTCTTGCATAAGAATCCCATTTTTCGCAGCATGGGCAACAAATGGTATTCCGAAATCCCGTCATCGTATACGGCCCATCGAACGCCGAGGGACTTCTCGCGCAGCGCCATTTCGATAAGTGAGGTTAAGAGGTTCTTCGTATTCTGCTTGTTCGCATCAAGAGACGATTGGCAGATGCGAAGATATTCGCGGTTTGATCCCTTTTTGGCGATGATCCCCAACTTGCCCGAGTCTTCCGGCCGTAAGCGGCGGAATTCAGACGTTGCGTATCGCCAAGAAAGGAAATCCGGTTCTGATATCAAGCGTATGCGCTGCGGTGTGTGGCCATTGGTTGATGGCGCGTCGACCTCAATCTCGCGAATGCCGCCGTTCGATTTTCGAGGAAGTGCCCAAACGATTCGCTGTAACGCTCCTGCCGTGGCGAGAATGGCGCGCTGCCTTGCGCCGATGTTGGGCGTATTCGCAGCTGCCATCCATGGCCGGAACGTGAGCAGGCACTCGGTCAACGACACCACTACTTTGCGGCATCCCGCCAATCTGTGCAGGGGGGCTACGTCCGCAGGCGCGGAAACCAAATATAAATTCCAATCGAGCTCACTGCCACTCCGATACAGATTTTCTAAAAGCAGTACGGCGGCTGGCTTCATGCTGTTTTCGTGTCCATGGACCGGTTGCTTTCTAAATTCGCTCCGGACAAAAAAATATTCCGCCTTGCCAACCGTGATTCGTGTTTCACCGATTGCCATGGGTATGGGAAAGAGGCAACAATGTCCGGCCACTTGTCCGTTTTCGGTTTTGAGGATTGCGTGAAGAGCGGGGCCGGCCGGACTTTGTTGCGTCCATCGGCGGAAATTTCGCGGAGAGACCGTCGCGCCCGCCAGTTGAGTGTAGCCTTGCAGGATAGCGGCGTTCAGACTTTCGTCCAGAGGACCTCTAAGAATAGACAGGCTCAGCATGGAAGTCTAAATTCTTCAGCAGCCCAGCGTTCTGGTAGCGGCCTAGAGTCGCGGCCATAAATTCAGCTGCGCTCATCCATTTTTCACGGAAAGCGCTCCTGCCGCGGGCCCGATTCCAAAAGACCTGATTCACTTCCTTTGGCACATAGACATCTTCCATCGGATTGTGCCAAAGAACCGCGAAGCCTCCCCAGCCCCGGCTCCTGCTTTCGCGAAAGACGGCCTCCGCCATTTCGGGGTATGGCTGGCCCGAACTCCTCGCTTCGTGGACGAGTGCGCGGTCCATGATCGCCAGGGGAATCTCGAGAAAATTGCAAGGCTGCTCGCGCGCAAAATCGTAAGGTGGAAATGAAAAGGCCGCGCCATTCCTGAATCCGACCTGATCCGAAAATCCGAGCGTTGAATCGCAGGCTATTCGGGCCTGCTCGATAGCGCCGAATAGTTTTTGGTGGCTGTCAAAACGCAGCCAGTGCTGGCGGTTTGCTATTGGCGGCCGTGATAAAAAGCTGGAAAGCTCGTTTGCCTCAGATCGCAAATCCTGTTTTTCCACTATGCTGGTGTACGAGCCGTGAAGTTCGATATCGAATCCACATTGCGCCGCCTTTCGTAACTGTGTGCCGATCTCTGCTACCTTGTAATTGGCGTCACGACGATGAGGCGATTCAGCGATCACGAACAACGTGGAACGAAACTCCTGCCGGTTTTCAGTTTCCAACAAAGCTGGAATGAAATCGTCTACGCGCATTCCGAGGAGCGCCTTAAGCACGCGAACGGCGCCTGAATCCAGAACGGAAGCTCGGCGAGATTCGAGGAATGAAATGACGAGATTTTTGAATTGGCGCTCGACCCGAAGGCGCCAAGGCCACGTTGC
>JBOGNC010000135.1:0-11579 GCA_050747045.1 Candidatus Acidiferrales bacterium
GAGCAGCGATATCGAGTTCGACGCTGACGACAGGCGGCGGACTGGTGTTCGCCGGCTCGCGCGACCGACGCTTTCGGGCATTCGACGCGGCTACGGGTAAGGTATTGTGGCAACGCACGCTGGGCGCGTCGGTTAGTTCTACGCCTGTCACGTACAGCGTCGCCGGGCAACAATACGTTGCCGTCGTTGCCGGTAATGGCGGCCCGGTGGCGTGGCCGCAGTTGACGCCCGAAGTCGCAAACCCCGCCGGCGGGACAACGCTTTGGGTATTTAGGCTCTCCGCGGACGGAAATTCGCCGCAGCCATAGTCTAAATTCGAGGCGTCGGAACGTTCTGGTTCAGTCCTTCTTTACAGATGGCGTTGCATGTGCGGGCCGTTAGTTAGGTGCGGTGGCGGTCGGCGACTTGCGCGAGGGCGTCCTGGAAGCGCTGCGTACGCATGTTCTTGAGCGCTTCATTCAGATGGAGTTTCGCGTACTGTACGCGCGCTTCGTCGCCGGAGAGGGTTACCTGACCGGCTAGCAGGCGCTGATGGAAGTCGCGGAAGTGCGGGGCGTCCAAGCTAGGGTCGATTGGCGTGCCGGACCTGGCCACCAGCAGCATGAACACGGTTGCGTAACTGATGTGCGCGATTTGGCGCATCAGGAAAAAGCGCGCGCGCCGGTATTCGCCGGGCGGGTCGCCGAAATAGGCGCGGAGGTAGGTTTCTTCATCGGCTTCGGTTAGAAGAAAGAAGTTCGCCGGGACCGCCAAATCGAGATAGCGGTCGTTCAGGAAAGACGCTTCCCAATCGACCAGCCAAATCTGATCGCCATCGAAAAGCAGATTTTCGGGCTTGAGGTCGTTGTGGCAGGAAACGTAGTCGGAATCGTTGCGCGGGTATACGCGGGCGAGTTCGGCGTACAGCCGGAACAAATCTTCGGTTAAATTCTCGGGCAGGACTTTGCGCTCCTGGAACCTGTGAACGAATCCATCAAGCGCGTCAAAATAATTCAACAATTTAGGGAAGGGCGGAAGCGAATGAATCTTACGAATAGTTTCGGCAATTAGCGGAACGGGATTTTCCAGCCACGGCTGTACCTCCACGAAATCGGTAATCGAAGTTCGATCTTCCACGCTGGCGTACCAGACTTTCGGCGCTAGCCCGGCATCTTGGGCGACCTTCATGCAGGCGAACTGACGAGTGGGATCGCTCATCGCATCGTCCCGCATAATAACGCGCAGGACGTACGGATTTCCGCGGACCACGATTCGAAAGACAAGGGCCGTGGAGAGCCCACCGGTGAGAATGCGAACGTCTTCGAATTGAGACACGCCGAAGGCGTGCTGCAGCGCAAGGGCGACTGCCGCTTTTTTGGGTTCAGGAATCAAGGGTTGAAGGGAGACATTGTACCGAATTCGGGCAACGCACGCGGCGCGATTTACGAGGCATCGCGGCGGATGAGGATGCGTGGCAAGAACCAAAGGTGCGCCGAAATCGCGATAGAATCTTGTGGCGTTTCAATCTTTCGTTTGAGGAGGCGCTCCGTGAGCGAGCCGAGCTTTATTTCTCCCACCGCGCTGTTGGCGCACTGGCAAGGGCACCGGAAATTGACGCGGCGGGTTATCGAAGCATTTCCGGATGGCAAGCTGTTCACGTTTTCCGTTGGAGGCATGCGCCCGTTTGGCGACATGGCAATGGAACTTCTGACGATGGCAGTGCCGACGGTGAACGGCGTTCTGTCGAACGACTGGCAGATGGCGAGCAGGGGGCCGCTAGCGAAACCGGAACTGCTGGGGCGTTGGGACGAAAGCACGGCGCAGCTCAACACGCTCTGGCCGCAGATTCCGGCCGCACGTTTCGCCGAGAAGGTGACCGCGTTCGGTCAGTGGCCGGGCATCGTGCACGACGTCATTTTGTACGTGATTGACAACGAGATTCATCATCGCGGGCAAGGATACGTGTACTTGCGTGCGTTGGGAGTCGAGCCGCCTGCGTTCTATGAAAGATAGCAGCGGGACCGAGCCGCTAGTGCCCGACTTTCGATGTGGTTTGCAGTTGCGATTCTTGCGCGCCGCGTGTGCGAAGGAAGTCTTCGATCGGGGCGGAGACGATTTCCTGGACGCGCTGGCGAAGGCCGTCCACATCGGCGCGCGCGATTTGCGAGGTGTCGATGGTGTCGTGCAAAAAAACGGTGATTTGGCCGGGATGCAGCATCGAATGGCCGGTGCGGAAAAATTCGTAGGAGCCGACGATGCTCATGGGCACGATCGGCCAGCCGAATTTTTGCGCGATATTGAAGATGCCTTTCTTGAACGGCTGCACGTGGCCGGTGCGGGTGCGCGAGCCCTCGGCGAAGGCGATCAGGCTGATGCCCGATTCAAGCGCGGCGCGGGCGCGGTCGGACATGATTTGCAGCCCCTCGCGGCTGGGCACGTCCGGCACTGGCACATTTCCGAAGCGTCCCATCAGCCAGCCGTACACCGGAATCTTGAAATGTGATTCGAGCTCGAAGCCGCGCACGAATTGCGGAATCGCGGAATAGATGACGAACGGGTCGAACACATTCACGTGATTGCAGATGAAGATGCTGGTGCGCGCGGGATCGAAACCGGGCGAACGGCGGACGTTGAAGCGCGCTCCGGCCAGGCGAATGATGTTTCGAGAGAAGACGCGCTGCGGCCAGTCGTTCTTGCGGGGGTCGATGATGGCGCCGAGCACGATGAGAAACGAGCAGATGAGGAGAAAATGAATCCAGGTGATCGTCCAAAGGACGAGCGAGCGCAGGACCAGCCAGGCGTGAAGCAAGCGCGAACTCATGCGCGCCTCACACGACCGCATTGATTCATACAACCACATCCAATGCGCCGGGAAGAATTTCGAGAGAGCGGCACTGGAGGGTGAGGATTTCGCCGTCGATCATGGTGTTCACGGGGCGCTGCAGGTCAAGCTCGACGCGTTTTGCGGCGGCGCGCGACGCGAGCGGATGCTGAATGTGCGTGCCGGAAAAAAGGCGCGGGAAAAGCCACAACAAGCGCAGACGGCTGATGGGACTCCAGCGCACGTATTCAATTTTGCCGTCGGTGGCGTCGGCGTGAGGCGCGATCATCATTTTGCCGCCCGTGAATTTGCTGTTGCTGAAGGCGAGGAAAAGGCACTTACGGCGGTCCCAATCAACGGCGGCGTCCAGGCGATGCGGGAATTCGGAATGACGCAGGCGCAATAGCTGCGCAAGGACGCCGAGAATGTAGCCGAACTCACCCCAGCGCTTGAAATGGCGATTCGTGAGCGCACCCACCTCGGCGGGGAAGCCGAGGCTGAGAAGATTCAGGAAATAGATGTCGCCATCGCTGCCACCCCGGGCCGCGCCAGAACCGGGCGTTGCGGGGAACCCGGAACCGCCATGACGGAGGTGGATCACGTCGCAAGAATGGCGGGCGCCAGAGCGCAGCGCTTCGATGGTGTGTTCAACGCCGCGGGTGGTGAAGTCTCGAAGAAAGGAATTGCCGGTGCCGAGCGGAAGAAAGCCGAGCACCGGTTTTCCTCCGGTAATCGCTTCGGGGAAAAGGCCGTTGATGATTTCAAAGGAAGTGCCGTCGCCGCCGATGGCCAGAAATTTGCGGAAGCCGCGGGCGTACGCTTCGCGGGCAAGCTCAGTGGCTTCGCCGGCGTGGGAGGTTCTGATGACTTCCACGCCGACTCCATTTCGTTGCACGCGGTCGATCGCATCCGGAGCGAGTTTGCCGCAGCGGCCGCCGCCCGCAACGGGATTTATGATGGCGAAAAAGTGGTCTTTCACGGGCGCGAGTTCCTATGCCATTGATGCGACGCGGTGAGCCAAACGGCGAGTGACGGCGCCTTCACAAGTACACCACGTGATGGCGATCGCGATCTTTGCGAATCTGTTCGGCCAAATCGAGGCGCTTGATTTTAAGGGAAGCGGTACGGGGGAAGTCGCGGTCCCAGACGAGATAGCCGCTGATGCGTTTGTAATTCAGCAGGCGGCGATTGCGCGCGTCGATATCAAAGACGATTTCGGCAGCGAGCGCCGGATGGGGCTGCTTTGGCGCGTCTAAATCGGGCGATTCGCGCGATTCAGGCGCGGCGGCTGATTCGCCCGAAGCAGCGGCTTCGGAAGAAGCGCTCGCGTCAGATGCTATAGGATTCTCAATTCGCGGCTGGGGTTGTGGCTCGGCGTGAATGACGAGAAGCAGCTGCTCGCCGACCATGGTGCGTTCGGGCCACAGATAGTTTGCTGCGAACACGCAAAACTCCTTTGCGGCAAGACCTTCGAAGGCAGCTTCGACGTCCTCGGGATAAACATTTTTCCCTTCCTCGGTGACGATCATATTTTTCTTGCGGCCGAGGAGTTGCAGATGGCCGGACTTATCGATGCGTCCCAGATCGCCGGTGCGCAGCCAACCATCGACGATGGTTTCGGCGGTCATTTCCGGGTCGTCCAGATAATGCGACATGACGGTGTTGCCGCGTACGGTGACTTCGCCGACGCCTTCGTCATCGGGTTCGAGAATATTCACTTCGATTCCGGGAAGCGGCTTGCCAACGGTATCCGCGCGAAAAGGCTTGAAATCGTTGAGCGTGATGACCGTGCCGGCTTCAGTGCATCCGTAACCGTTGCCGACCGGAATGCCAAGTTCGTAGAAAAATTGCAGCGTGGACGGCTCGGTGAACGCGCCGCCGACAAACAGCGCCTGTAACTCGCCGCCGAACCCTTTGTGGACTTGGCCGAGCAGCTTGCGACTGAGCTTGAGCTTCGGGCGGCGTCGCGTGAACGCGCGATTGATGCCGATCAGCGCGCGAAGGGCGCGGCGGCGTCCGCCAGACAGCTCGTCGAAACGCTGGCGCAGGCCGCGTTCCAGGATTTTCAGCAACATGGGCACGACGGTCATGTAGGTGATCTTGTAGCGCGTGAAGGCATCGCGAATGTATTCGGGGCGCAGCGTCCGAAGATGGACCACCGTAGCGCCGCAGGTGAACGGGCCGATGAAACCAACCATGAAATCGATGGCGTGATTCGTCGGAAGGATGCTGAGGTAGCGCATGCCGGGCGCAAACGGGAAAAGCGCGGTGAGGGCACGGCACTGCTCCAGATAATTTTCATGCGTGAGCACGCAGCCTTTGGGACGTCCGCCGGTGCCGGAAGAGTAGACGATGCAGGCGGGATCGCTGCGCTTGCGGGGAACAAAAATCGGCAGGCGCGAATCATGGAAATTTTCCCAGCGCTTGGCTCCGGCAAGGTCGGCTCCCGCGGGAGCTTCGGTAACGAGTACGAGACGTACGGCGAGCGATTTAAAGTTTTCCGCCTGCGTGATTGCGCGCCAGAGATGATACTCGGCGATCAGAACTTCGGCTTTCGAGTGAGCGAGAAGTTGAAGCTGTTCCGCGGCGCTGAGCTTGTAATCGAGCGGCACGAGTACGCCGCCGGTGTAGAAAATCGCGTAGGCGGAAATCAGCCACTTGGACTGATTGGTCATGATGATAGCCGCGCGCGAATCGCGATTGAATCCGGCGTTTTGTAAAGCCCGCGCGAGCGGCAGCGCGGCTTGCTTGAACTGGCGATAGATGAGGCGCGCGTTTTCGCGATCGCGATCAGCTTCGATCAAGCAGCTTTCGTCCGTCCAGCGCTCGATCGCGGCGCGCAGCGCTTCGCCGAGGCAGCTGTAGTGGCGCAGTTCTAGCATCAGCGATTAGCCACAGAGTCACGGAGGCACAGAGGAATGGGGATCAAAGCACAAACCTCTTGATGCCGTCGCGCAGCGGCCTGGAATTGAAATTTATCAACAGACCGACTTTTTTCCCTGCTACCCGAAGATACGTAAGCACCTGCGCCTCAAATATCGGATCGAATCGCTCCACGCTCTTGATTTCCACAATCACAGCATCTTCGACGAGTAGATCAAGCCGGTATTCTCTCAGCATACGGTTCTTGTAAAGGATAGGGAGGGAACTTGCCGTTTGTAAGCGATTCGAGACTCCTGGAGTTCGATGCAAAGAGCTTCCTCATAGATTGCTTCGAGGAGACCAGGACCAAGGTTGCGATGCACCTCGATGCCGCAACCGATTATCTTCTCAGTGATCTGGTTTAGCTCATCCATCTCAGTGTCTCGGCGCCTCTGTGGCTATAACCGCGATTGGATGCGCGCGGCGAGCGTGCGGAAATCGGTGACGCCCTGGAGCTCGTAATCGGGCAGCTCGATGCGGAAATGCTGCTCAAGACGGGTGAGCAGGTCGAGCGCCTGCAGACTATTGATGCCGAGCTTCTTGAAGAAATCATCGCTGGGCGAAAGCTGCGGGCGCGGCACTTTGAAATGAGCGGCCGCAAGATTCAGGATTTCTTCAGTGGTCTGGTCGAGTGTGTTCATTGATTTTCGTATTTCCCGGACGGATGCGAATGCGATTGTACTTCAGCCACAGCCCCCACGTGGCGGCGATCGAATTGTCCGCGTGCGCTCACGGCAAATAGGGCAACGCGTCCGTGGATTCGACGAATTTGCGCAGCCCCGCTTCCACTGCAGGACGCGAAAATAATTCGCAGAAAATCTCGATTTCTAGGCGCAGCTCGTCGTGCGGGATGGGCTTTAGGAAGCGCTTCGCGGCGACGGCGGTCTGGCGGTCGAATTTGCTTACTTGAGCAGCGGTGCCACGCGCCACGCGAAGCGCATCGCCTTCGCCCGAGACTTGACTAACCAGACCCACCGATTGCGCTTTCGCGGCATTGATGCTGCGGCCCGTGAGCAGCAGGTCGCGGACGACGGCGTTGCCCAGGTCGCGCTTGAGGCGCGGAATGCCGCCGAAGCCGGGAATCAAGCCGAGGCGCAGCTCGGGAAAACAAAAGCGCGCCATTTTGTCCGCGACGATCAGATCGCAGGCGAGAGCCAGTTCGAAGCCGCCACCGAAAACGACTCCGTGGACCGCGGCGATGGTAGTGAAGGGCGCGGCATCGAGAGCGTTCATCACGCGATGAATGCGTTCGAGAAAATCACGGACTTCGTGAAGGCGCTTGTCAGGCTGCAAACTCTGCGAACGATTGTACAGCTCGCGCAAATCGGCACCGGCGCAGAAGCCTTCCGCGCGGGTGCTGCAGATGATCACGGAATTCGCGTCGTTTTCGAGTGTTTCCAGAGCAGCCGCGAAAATCTCCAGTTCCGTGAGCGTCACCGAGCCGATTTCGTTGCAAGGCTCGCGATGCAGGGCAAGCTCGATAGTGCCGTTGGAGGTATTCCACGAAAGAGTTTTGCCACTAAACGATTTCATGCCGATTTTTTCCGGTAGAGGGTGTCGATTTCTGTGGCAAAGCGAGCGGCGATGGCGTCGCGCTTCAGCTTGCCCATAGTGGTGAGCAGGCCGTTTTCGACGGTGAAGGGCTCGGTCACCATGCAAAAAGCGCGGATTTGCTTGTAGTGTGGCAGGTCCGCGTTGATTGCGTTCAGCGCGGATTGAATTTGTGCTGTCTTCGATGCTCCGCTCCCATTTGCGCCGTTCGCGCTTGAGACGGCTACGACCGCGCTGAGAAAGCTGCGTTGATTGCCGACGAGCACGACGTGCTGCGCGTCCGGAATGCGTGTACCGAGCGCGTGTTCGAGAGGCTCGGGCGCTACATTGTGACCCGAGTTGAGTACGATCAGGTTTTTCAGGCGACCGGTAATACGCCAGTTGCCAGTGGTATCGACTTCGCCCTGATCGCCGGTGTGAAACCATCCGCCCGCCTGCGCCTTGGCCGTTTCCGCAGGGCGCTGCCAATAGCCTGGGAAAACGTTTGGCCCCCGAACGAGGATTTCTTGGTATTCGCCGACCATCATTTCAATGCCGGAAACCGCGGGGCCGACGCGGCCAGGCACGGGATACGCAGGATCGTCCATGGTGCAGATGGCGGTGGTTTCCGTAAGGCCGTAGACCTGCAAAACGGGAATGCCGAGCATCTGGAAAAAGAATTGTGTTTCGGGCCCAAGCGGCGCGGAGCCGCAGATCAGCGCTTTCAGATTCGGACCAATGTTTTTGCGAATTGCGGGAAACATGATGGAGTTAGCCAGCCGAAGCGCGAGCGAACCGATGAAATCGAAATTGTGCTCGCTCTGATTGTTTGCGAGATAGGCGCGAAGTGCGCGCGAGTACACAGCAGCCGCGAAGCCGCCGCGGCCGCGAATGGATTCTTCCACTTTACGCCGGACGCGCTCGAGAAAAATCGGCACGTTGACGAAATAATGCGGCGCAGCGAGCTTGAGTTCGTCTGTGAGTTTGTTTAGATCAGTCGAAAGCGTGAGCACGCTATTACGCGAAAGGGAGGTGAGCAGCAAAATGCGCGCCGCGGCGAAACAAAACGGCGCGTACTGAAATATCCGCTCCGGTTCCTGCCGGGCGCCCATGAGCTTATTGAGACGCGTATTCGTGCAGCCGAGCATGAAGGTGATGTTGCCAGCTGTGAGCACAACACCCTTAGGCTCGCCCGAAGTGCCCGAAGTGTAGACGATGGTCACCGCGTCGTGATTGGCGTGATGCATCGGCGGCTCTGCAGCGGCGCTGGCCTCGCCCGCGAAAATCTCATCGAAAAGCACGATGGGAGGAGCGGCATTTTCCGTCGCGACCGCGTTGGACGCAAACGTGGAGTCCGAACAGCACAGCAGCGACGGCGTGGAATCTCGGAGCACCGCGGCAATCTCATTTGCTACTTGCCGCGGGTCGAGCGGTACGACGTTCACGCCTGCGGACATTAGCGCCAAATCGAGTGCCACCCAGTGAATGCTGTTCGGAGCGTAGATGGCGCAGCGGTCGCCCTGTCGAAGTCCGCGCGCGGCGATAAACGCGCGAGCGCGCTGGATGAGCGCAAGCAGTTCATCACCCGTAACGGAGACGATCTGAGAGCCGTCGCGTACTTCCGCAAGCACAGGCTCCGCTGACGCTCGCTCCATACGCGCAAAGATTTCTTCGAGGAACGTCATGCCACAAGCGCTCCGCTGTGCGTTTCAAGTGTTTTGTAAAGCAGTGGGCTAAGGGGCGGGAGATAATCTTCCCAACCCAGCACCCCGTTGCGAACGGGAAATTCCGGGTAGCGGCGAGCCACGTGTTCCTCGAAGTAAACGCCCATGCGCGCCATCAACCTCAAGTTGCCAGCAACCACTTCGGCCATTGACTCGCGAATTTGCTCCGCGTAGGCATCCAGGGCGCGAAGTGCAGCGACAATTTTATCCGCCAGATCGGATTCGTCGACGTTCATCAACAGATGCTCGTGGCCGCGCTGACGCATCAGGTTGCGGATGCGTTCGTCCATGGTGACGCCGGCGGAAGGCACGCCCGCGGGCATGGACGTGACGATGGCGTGAAAGCGCGATGAAAGCACCCGATTGCACGCGCGCAGAATGCTAACCAGCTCGTACATGTTGAACTGATCCGCCGCGAGAACCGGCACTCCGCCTAGTTTCGCGGCTACGCGTTCGCAGGCGTCGCGATCGAGCTTCTCCATGGCGATCATCACTGGAAACACAGAGCGATCGCGACGATATTGCGCCACGCCTTCTGCCATTGCGGTGAGATATTTCTCGTAAGAAGCGTTCACTTCCTGGCCGGAGCGATGAAAGTAGATCGTGCGGTAGTAGCTTTCCTCGTAAGCACCGGCCACGGAGTGCAGAAACCATTTTCCAAGCGACGGTTTCACCGGCCACCAGAACGGATTGATGGCGCAAACGGCGAGCACGGGTGTCGAGCCGTCCCATCCCGCATCGAGCAGCGCCTTGCGCCCGAATTCGGGTCCGAGCGGCTCAAACGTCCACGCGGTATCGGCGCCGAGCTCCGTGGAAATCCCCAGCTTCCCAAGCACGTCCTGCGATTCGGGATTGCGGGTGATCACCAGCGATTCGCGGCAATAGCGGCGGCACATTTTTTGCAGCAGCGGGTCCATTGCGCCGGCCTCGCCGCCGTACGCAACGCTCAATTTATTTTGCGCTGAAGCAATTCCCAGTGCGCCGATCATCATGGCCGTAAGGGCGCTGGCGAACTTGCTTTTGAACATCGAACCTTCGCATGCGATCACTCCGTGATGTTTGCGCACCTCGGAATGGAGGAACGGCGGAAACACGTCCGGCAGGTGCACCTGCTGCGCGCCGCCGAAGTAGCCCTGCGTGAGCCTGAAATCCTGTGACATCACAGCGAACTCGGCGTTCTCCGCGCCGAGGATCCTGCGCACCTGGCGGGTGATTTCCTCCACACGAACGTCAGAGCCGGTGTTGCGAGTGCCGTTATAACCGGCGAAAAGCAATTTCAGCTTCTGTCCGGGTTTCCAAGCCTCCCCCGCGCCAAACATCCACTCGATTTTATTCAATTCGATCAGGCCGCTGACCCAAGCCTCGATCACCGAATCCATATCCATCATGGTCGTGAATCTCGCGCGGAGATGGCGGTTGCAGCGGCCGAAGTGCCGCCGTCGGACGCCCCCCACTCGCGGTAGTTGTAATTGAAATTGTTCGTGCGCGCGTAATGCATCAGCGGATAGCAGTATTCCGAGAACGGCGCGGGCTTGCGCCCCATCTCCGCCACCACGCGACGGTTGTCGAACACGGTGTTCCACACAAGGTACGGTAGAAACACTTTCAGCAGCGTCGCCAGTCCGCCGATTTTACCGGCGCGTCCGGCGAGCGCACGAATCACTTTTTCGGATGTGCCTTCCAGGCTCGGCGCGAATACCGGACCGCGCTTGCCCTGCGATTTCGATAAAGCGTCGGTCAACTGCACGAAGGTCTCCGAATCCGCGCCGGAGGAAAGATGATAAATCTCGTGCGCCGGATTTTCCTTCATGTGCAGCATTGAAATGGCGCCGGCGACGTAATCCACCGGCACGATATCCAGCCGCGCATTGGGCTGAAAGGGAAGCGCCGGCAGTCCCGCCAGAAACACAAAGGCGCGAACCATTTCGAATTGATTGGTTTCCGCACGGCGGCTATCGCCCAGCACGATGCTGGGACGAAAAATCGTGCGCTGCACGTCCGGAAGCAACTGCCGCACCATGTGCTCGCAGAATTTCTTGGTGCGCGCGTAGGGATCGTAATCCGAACGACTCCAGTCGATCGAGGAATCCTCTTCGACTACTTCATTGGCGCGCTGCCCGGCCACGGCGACGGTACTTACGTGGCTGAAGCGGCGCAGTCCGTGCTCGTCGCGCGCGCGCATGGCCAGCTGGATCACTTCCAGCGTCCCGCGGAGATTCACATTGAGGCAGCTTTTTTCCGATTTGCGATTCAGCGAAGCGGCGCAATGAATTACGGAATCAGTGGAACGCACGAGTTCGCGGTACGCGGCATCGTCCAGGCCGAAGCGCGGATTTGTGATGTCGCCGCGAAACACGTGGATCCGCGAGCGCAAATATTCCTCGAAGCGCGCGAATTCCATGTGCAATTGCAGCCCACGCCAAAGTCGTTCATTCGCTTCCCGAGCGTCGCGCGCGCGCACCAGCACATTCAGCTCAGCAGACGAATCCGCAAGCAGATTAGCAGCCACATGCGCGCCGATGTATCCGGTGCAACCGGTGAGGAAGATAGCCACGGTGTTCGATTCTTTGCCGGAAATCAGGGCGCTACTGCCGGAGCGGAGT
>JBOGNC010000136.1:0-11426 GCA_050747045.1 Candidatus Acidiferrales bacterium
TTTCCTTGAACAGGCGCTTGGCCATTTTTGCGCAACTGGAAAGGCGATCGGAAAGATTCAGGGCCCGCGAGATCATGATTTTGGAGTCGGCGTCCATCCAGAGCGACGGCGCGGAATCTTGAAAGGCTACGCCGACGCCGAGTTCGAGCGGCGGCAGGCCGCTCGACTGCGCGCGCGTGTTGTACGCGCCAGTGACGGCGAGAATTTCGCGCGAGAGAACGCAAGCGCGGGCCACGGCCCGCTGCGTGGCGCGGGTGGATTCGGTCTCGTAGATGGCCAGGATGATGGCGTCGCCTTCGATGAAAACCTTCGCGGCGCCGTAGCGCTCCAGCATCTTTTTGACCGGCTCATGCAAGGCCATGCTGAAGTGCGAAGCAGGATTCATGCCCCGCGCGAGCAGGTCTTTGGTGATTCCGGTCGAGCCGCGGACGTCGGCTTTGATGACCACGTGATTGATGATAGGGTCGTCGGCGGGGCGGCCTTCGTCCGGATGCAGAAATTCGTAGAGGCTTTTATTGGCGCGCGAAAGTTCGCGGGCACGTTCGGAGCGGACGAGATTGATGCGCTCCATCCACGAAGAGACGTGCTGGTAGTTGCGGCGGTCGCGGCGCAGACGCATCAGGTCTTCGGCAAATTGGGAGGCGATGACGCGGGTTTCGTCGTGACCGCGACGGCGAATAGACCGCGAAGCTTCTTCGAGTTTGCGGATGGAGATTTTGCGCGCCGGGAACTGTTCGAGAATTTTTTCGACGCGCTTAGCCTCATCGCGATTTACCATGGCTTTTTTCAACTGCTGCAAGTGGATCGGCGGGCAGTATTCAGCGGCGATTTTGCGCAGTTCGTAGCCGGCTAGGACATGGAAGAGCACGTCCTGCTCTTCGAGGCGATGGACCCATTCTTCCAGCAGGCGCGCGCGGGTTTCGGGCGAGCTGCCGGCTTCCTCGACCGACGCGCGGGCGTCGAATAAACGCCGGGCGTTTGCAGGCTGGTTCAGGTAGTCACCGAGGCGGCTCTGGAACTCCTCCGTTAGAAAATCCACGCGCAGCTTGCCAGCGGAGATTTGCGGGGCGAGTCCTTCAAGGTTTTTCTCCAGCGACGCGTATTTGCGGCGAAGTTCCATAACTTCGCGGGAAACATCACCAGAGATTCCAGGCTTGCGCTTGAAGAGCGAGGGAAAGGATTCGTCCGCGGACCCGGAGCGGCGCGCGGCCTCTTCCTGTTCTTCCTCGAGGCGCGCCAATTCCGAACGCAGCGAGCGAGCTTGTTCGAGCAGGCGCTCGTGAGTTTTGCGGGCCTTCGCCAGCTCGTCGGTGTTATCGCTGGTGGGAACGCAATCGCGGATCAGACCGAGCAGCAGATTATCGAAGACCTCGAAGCGGTCCGGGTCGCTCATGAAATTACCGAGCAGGACGTAGTGTTCGAGGAATAGATGATCGTCGCTGCCATTTTCGACAAACAGGCAGCGATTTTGCAACAGTTGATAGGTTTCAAAGAAATCGTCACCGAACAGAGCGCGGCGGGTTTTCGAAAGCGCGCTTTCCTCGACTTCGCGCCAGATGCGGCAGAGCGTTTCGCCGACCTGGCGGATTACGCCTTTGCGGCCGGCTTGCAGTTCGGCGATCTTCGAGCGCATTACGTGGGCTTGCTCGCTGTGCTCGAAAAGCTCGCCGCGGGAGCGAATCCAGTCCTTGCACTCGACGAGCATGCTGGAAAACTGGTTGATCGCCTCCTGCATGATGAACTTCAGTAGGGCCAGGCGATGCAGGACGTCGGTTTCGATCGATTGGTGGTATTTGGCGCGAGTGACGGACTCCTGGAGGATCTCGGTGAGCAGGCGGCGAAACGCGCCGTGCTCGGGCGAAGTGGCCTGCTTGCGGTCGCGCTCCTTGACGTTGGGAAGCTGGAAGTTGACGGTTTGGCGGATGAGATCGAGCAGGTACTTTTGCGTGAATTCGACGAATTTAGGGCTGAGAAAGACGTCATAATGGATGTTATCGATTCCCAGCGCGAGATTTGAGAAGCTGATTTCGGCGGAGTAAGGCTCCAGCTTCATCCGGTCGGGATGCGTGAGCGATGACGCGATGTGCGTATCTGGCATTAAGCGCAACAGCCTGCGGACAAGATTTCACTGTATCGGGGCTAAGATGTCGGTGCAATGGAACTCGGCGTAAGCGTTAATGGCGGGACGGCGGCAATGCAAGACAGGGGCACGGCGAGCAGCCGCTATCCTGGTAGATAATGAGCCAAAATATGGCGAATTCGACCTTTAGCGACCGGGAAGCGGAGTTTCGACTGGAAACGGGCGTCGACTCAGACGATATGGGCCCGATCCAGACGGCGTTTCCCACGGGCAAGTCGATGGCGTCTGATGAAGGGCCCTGCTTGTACCTCGGCCCTGAAGGACAGCGATGCTACCGCCCGGCGGTGAAAAGCGGCTTCTGCGCGGCGCATCAGCCGGGTGCGGCTCTGCGCGGGAAGATCGGCAAGCCGTCTAAAAAAGTGGTTGCTGCGGCCGCCGGGATTGCGGGCGTTCTGTGGCCGTACATCTACGACTTCGTGCACACTCTGATTCGGCTGCTCCATCCAAAATAGAGCCTGCCCTATGCGACTGGCTTTCACGTCATCTCCTCGCACGCAACCGATACGATGTTTCGAGTCGCGGAAGATGAGGCGATGGCGGAATTTTCCGGGTAGAATGTCGGGCTATGTCCAATCTAATGAACGGCAAGACGGCTATCGTGCTGGGAGTGTGGAACAAATGGAGCATCGCGTACGCGATCGCGGCGGCCTTTGCGCGCGAAGGCGCGACGCTGCTACTGACTTATCAAAACGACCGGGCCAAACCGGCCGTAGAAGAGCTGGGACGCGAACTGGGCTGCGCGGCGTTTTATCCCTGCGACGTGCAGCGGGCGGAGGATATCGAACGGCTGGCGCAGTCGATGCAATCGGAGGGGCGAAAGCTGGACGTGGTGGTGCACAGCTTGGCGGCGGCGAAACACGAGGAGCTGAATCAGCCGTTCGTCGAGACGTCGCGCGAGGGCTTTCAGTTTGCGCTGGAAGTGAGCGCGTATTCGCTGGTGGCGGTGGCGAAGGCTCTGGCGCCGTCGATGACGAATGGCGGCGCGATCATGACGCTGACGTACCTTGGCTCGACACGGGTGATCCCCAACTACAATGTGATGGGCGTGGCCAAGGCGGCGCTCGAGGCGGAGATGCGTTATCTGGCGAGCGAACTGGGGCCGAGCAAAATCCGCGTCAACGCGATTTCGGCTGGGCCGATCAAGACGATTTCGGCGCGCGGCGTGAAAGACCTCTCGAAGATGCTAGATCTCGTCGCGCAGCACGCTCCTCTGCGCCGCAACGCGGACACAGCGGAAGTGGCGGATACGGCTGTGTTTTTGGGCAGCGATTTGGGACGCGGCGTTACCGGCAACGTGATTTACGTCGACGCCGGGTTTCAAATCATGGGGATGTAGCGCTTACGGCGGCCCGCGACGGAGCAAAGTTCACGTGAAGAGAACAACAAAGAGCCTCATCTGCATTCCGATCGCGGTGATCGTTTTGCTGCTTGGCGTTCCGTTCCTCTGGCATGCGACGCTTGACAATGTCGCGCTATATCGCGGCATTTCTCTGGCTCCTGGAACTGTGAAGCAGAGTTTTAGGCTCAACTACAGCGGTTCGTACAGCATGGGAATCGAAGTTGAACGGAAATTTCCCCATGCGGTTCTTCAGTGTTTGGTGGGTATCTCGGGCCCGGAACTTTTAGACCCCGGTACGTGCAAGAACAATCCGGCGGTTCTTCGGTACACTTGGAGTTTGACTTGTGACGGAAGGCTCGTACAAGTCGGATCGTCCGACAAAATCATCGGAGGCGGTTACACGAAGGACACGATGGAGGCGGTGTTTGGGTTTTTCGATGGCCGACGCGGCGATCGTTGCCAGCTGACGTTGCGGTTTCTTCAGGATGGCAGAGAGCTCGCCGTCGCCAAACCGAAGCTAAAAGTCTACATCGAGCTTCTCTAGTCGCGGTGTTGTGATGGCCTCTTACGCAGAAACGCAGACGAAGGCTTCGCCTCAGAAACGACCGCGACAGAAAATTTCTCTCCGATCCATTCTGCGATGGTTGCTCATCGGGTTGGCGCTGCTTTGGTCGCTCTTTGCGTTGATGCTTGTGGCTATGCGGTGGGTTAATCCACCGATGACTGCCGTGCACTTGGAGCGTCATCTGCAGGCTTGGATACACCACAAGCCGTATCACGAGCGATACCAATTTGTGCCGCTGAGCCAAATCTCGCCCGATCTGCAGCATGCGGTGATCGCCGCGGAAGACGCGCGCTTCTACGAGCATCATGGATTCGATTGGCATGCGATGGAAATCGCTGCCGAACATGACGCGGAAGGCGGCCGCCTTCGCGGAGGATCGACCATCGATCAGCAATTGATTAAAAACTTATTCTTCGGAACCGACCGCTCGATTCTGCGCAAGGGCGCCGAGGCGACGCTGGTTCCGGTGGCGGAAGTAGTGCTCGGCAAGCGGCGCATTCTGGAACTTTATTTGAATGAGGTCGAATGGGGACCGGAGGTGTATGGCGCGCAAGCGGCGTGCCGTTACTGGTACCGAACGTCAGCGAGCAATCTCGACCGGGCGCGGTCGGCCGATCTTGCCGCCATTCTGCCTGCGCCCCGAAAGCGGCGGCCCGAGCGCATGAAGCATTACAGCGCGCTGATCCTGGAGCGCATGCGCCAAATGGGTTGGTGATGACACGTGAGAATCCCCGCGCTCGTAAAACGAGAATGGGATACCCGAAACGGTAAAAGCGACGTGCTACTCCGGGAGAACGCCGAGCGCGGAGCCTTCGATGCGGACTCGGCGAGTGCCCTCGTCAACGTGCTCAAGATGGATGCGCAAGACGGGCCAATCAGGGCTCGAGGCCAGCTTCTCGGGCCATTCCACGATTACGACGGTCTTCTCATCGAAAATATCTTCGATCCCCAGCGTGCTCAGATCGTGAGCGTCGGTAATACGATAGAGATCGATGTGGTAGGCGCGTGCGCCGCGATCGTATTTATGAATCAGAGTGAACGTGGGGCTGGTTACTTCGTCTTCGTTGGCCGCGCCCAGGCCGGCGACCAAGCCTTTCGTGAGTGTGGTCTTCCCTGCTCCGAGCTCGCCGGAAAGCAGGACGAGCACCGGCGGCTTTAGACTGGCCCCCAGTTTGCGTCCGTGCTCGATGGTTTCTTCAGCGGAGTGCGTGAGGATTTCGGCGCTAGGCACGGTCACACTCGGAGAAGAATTTCTTGTAGCCGCCGGGGATCGACTGGATCAGATCGGAAGCCATCAGCGGGGCGCCACCGTTTTGCTCCCACGCGACATCCCCCGCGAGCCCGTGCAGATAGACGCCGAAAGCGAGCACGCGATGCCAATCGCCGGTGCCGAATTGTGCGGTCATAGCCGCGAGCATGCCAGTGAGCGCGTCTCCGGTGCCGCCAGTGGCCATGCCCGGATTGCCGGTGGAGTTGAGATAGGCGCGACCATCCGGCGCGGCGACGATGGTGTGGTGGCCCTTCAAAATTACGTGAGCGTTCCAATTGGCGGCGGCCTTGCGCGCCACGTCGATGCGATTTTTCTGTACCTCCGCGATCAAGCAGCCGAGCAGACGCGCCATTTCGCCAGGGTGAGGAGTAATCGCGAGCAGACCCGCCGGCTGGTTCAATTCCGATGCGCGCCCGGCGAAGGCGTTGAGGCCGTCGGCATCGAGAATGATGGGAACCTCGCGCGGCCTGGTGACAAGGCGTCGGATGAACGTTTGCGTTTCGGACTGAGTGGAAAGCCCCGGGCCAATCGCGAGGGCGCGCTTTCCGGCGAGTAGCGCGGCGAATGCGTTCCCTTCGAGTGCGCGCTCGGAGATGGTGCCCGCCAACGTGGCCGGAAGCGGAGCGGTCATCACTTCCGGCGTGTGCGCGGCGATGGTTTGCAATGCCGGTTCCGGAGTTGCGACGGTGACCAATCCGGCGCCCGCACGCAGCGCTGACCACGACGCCAGAACCGCCGCGCCCGTCTTCCCTACCGAGCCAGCGACGACCAGCGCGTGGCCGTAGTCGCCTTTGTGTCCTTCCGGCTCGCGCGGAATCGCATACTTTGCGAATTCAGAAGCAGCGCTCCAACGCAGCCTCGATTGGCTGACTTCCTCGAGCAATTCAGGCGGCGAGCCGATGTCGCGAACGATTAATTGCCCCTGGTATTCCGCAGCAGCTCCGTAGAAGAAACCGAGCTTGGGCGCGGTGAAGGTTACTGTGAAATCGGAGTGCACGGCCGCACCGGCAACTTCGCCTGTGTCGGCATCCAGGCCCGAGGGAATGTCGACGGAAACGACCGGAATTCCCGGCTCGCGCGCGTTGATGGCGTCGATGGCGCGGCGAAGGATTCCTTCGACGGAACCGCAGACGCCGGTACCAAGAAGCGCGTCGACGATGATCGCGGGGCCGGAAACATCGAAGAGCACGGAATCCGTGGCGGATGGATCGACAGCGGCGACGAGCTCTCCACCAGACTGTTTCCAGCGGTTAAGATTCGCCGCTGCTTCACCCTTCACGTCCTGCGAGTCGGCGAACAAATAAATCACCGGCTTCGCGCCCATCTGGAGCAGATGGCGCGCGACGACGAAGCCGTCGCCACCGTTGTTGCCCTTCCCGCAAAACACGACGATTTTGCGCCGCGCGAATGACGGGATCTGCGTCGCAATGAACTCGGCAACGCTCCGTCCCGCGTTTTCCATTAGCGTAAGACTCGGAATGCTATAGCGTTCGGTGGTGAGGCGATCGACTTCGCGGGTTTCCGCTGCGGTGAGGATTTTCATGGTCAGCAATTCAGGCGCGAATCGAACAATCGCAACCGGACAGTATATGCGAAGTTTCGGCGATTTTAGTTCATGTGGGCAACTACGACGGTGATGTCGTCCGCCTGCTCGGGCGAGCCGGCCCATTGCTCGACAGTGGTCACCAGGTTTTCGACGATCTTGGCGGAAGGCAAAGTGCGCTGGTGAAGCACTTCGGCCTTCAGGCGCGCGGATCCGAATTCCTCGCCATACACGTTCTCAGGCTCGGTAAGACCGTCACTAAAGGCGACCAGAAGGCTGCCGGATTTCACCGGGAGAGTGCATTCGGCGTAGTCAACGTCCTCGAACAGTCCGACCACGGTACCGCCCTGATCGAGGCACTGGACGCAACCGTCGTTGATGAAAAATGGCGGCAAGTGCCCGGCATTCGTGTAGGTGAGCGTTTTCGCTTCCGAATCGTAGATGGCGTAGAAAAGAGTGGCGTAGCGGTCGTCGGAGGTGTTTTTGAAAAGGTGTCGATTGAGGCGCGAGACTATCTCGGCGCTGCCGGCGGCGCTCTCAAATATCGCGGTGCTGCGCAGCGCTGCCTGCAGGCTGGCCATCAGCAGCGCGGCGAAGATGCCCTTCCCGCTGATGTCAGCCAAGGTGATGGCCACCTTCGTGGGGCTGAGCGTTATGAAGTCGTAGTAATCACCGCTGACCACGCGCGCCGGACGGCAGACAGCCGCGATATCCAGGCCGGGTATCGATGGCAGAGCGTGCGGAAACAGCTGCTGTTGGACTTCGCGCGCAATTTCCACTTCGTTCGCCAACTTTTGGCGATCGCGCTGCGCTTCGAGCAGTTCGCCAACGGAACCGATCATTTCGTTGAATGATTCGCCAAGGGAGCCCAGTTGATCGCGCCGAGAGATGCGCACGCGATACCCCAGATCGCCGCGGCGCACGTGCAGGGTTCCATCGTAAAGGCCGGAGATCGAACGGGTGATGGTGCGCGCCAGGAAATAGCCGGTGGTGAACGCGGCAAGTTCCAGAACCAAAAAGACTACGGCCAAGGCCTCAAGACCTTCGACCAGATCGGGACCAAGATCTCCCACGGAGGTCAGAAGCGCGCGGTTGACGCTCGATGCGCGCAAAACGAATTTGGCCAGCACTGGGCGATCAACGGCCGTGCCGCCGTCGGCGCGCTTGGCTACTAGGGTAGAGAGGCCCGTGAAAGCCGGATCGAACCAGTACGTAGCGGGCGAAAGCTTGCGAGAGGAACTGCCGACCTGCTGGCGAGTGACGTAGTCGATTCCGTTGAGTCGAATGCCTCGCGCCGACGGGTTTTTGGCCGGGTCAAGCAAGGTGAAGTCAATGGAACCGAGTTGAGGCGGAAAACTGTCGATCAGAGCAGACGTCATCGGGGCAACCACCAAGACGGTGGCGGTTCCGCCGGGAACGCGGAGGCTCTCCGCAGAAGCGAACCAGAGCCGGCCGCGAAATTCGGCCAGGCCAGCGAACTGCGATCCGTCCTCGGCTCGCACTAGCTGCGATCCATGATTTAAGTACACGCCCAGATCGGGCCACCTGGCCTGCGCGGCGGCAATGACGCTCTTAACATCAGGACGCGAGAGGATCGGGCTTTCCACAGCTTTGGAATCGGGCGGCACGGGCCGGTCCGGCTCGATGCCTTTGGCCCGGGACAGAGCGGCGCTGATCTCGAAGGTATCAGCGGAAATGGCGTCGATGTGCTCCTGCAGGTCGTCGTGGAGCAGATGCGCGCCTATTTGGAGCTCGAGCAGCCAGCCTGCCGCGCCGACCATCGCCAGCAAGAGCACAATCGGTATGACGGCGCTAACGATGTAAACCACGACGAGCCGGTTCCGAAGGCTCCAGAGCAAGCGGTTGCGAATCCATGGGATCAGGCGAATGACCAGGTACACCGCCGCGATGAACGCGAGGAAGCCGACGAACGAAAATACGCTGAGATTGGCGCCGAAGCGCCGGACGACCAAGACTCCGGCGTAAATCAAGAGCACCGCGATGGCGGCCTGGTCCGGGAGAGTCGTTTTGCGGAGGAAAACTCCGAGGCGTCGCGAAGAAAATCGGCGCGAAAGGGGCGAATGCTGCGGCGGCTCTCGCAGATGGCCCCCCGCCCGGCTCATGTCACCGCGTCCTGTTCCTTCTGCATGGCGGCGATCCGGACTTTGCTGTGCTTGCGGCTATAGAACGCGTAGACGACTAATCCCACTGCAAGCCAAATGAGAAGCCGAAACCAGGTGATCGGCGGAAGGCTCGCCATGGCACCCACCGCAGTCACTATGCCCAGAATCGGAACCAGAGGCACAAGGGGAGTCTTAAACGGGCGCGGCAAGTCCGGCCGTTTCTTCCGCAAAACCCATACGCCCGCGGAAACGATCACAAAAGCCAGAAGCGTTCCGATGTTTACAAGGTCGGCCAAATCGCCAATTGGTATCAGCGAGGCAAAAGCCGCTACGCAAACGCCAACTACCAGTGATGAAATCCAGGGAGTGCGAAAGCGCGCATGAATTGCGCCCGCCCATTTAGGCAACAGCCCGTCGCGTGACATGGAGTAAAAGACGCGCGACTGTCCGAGAAGCATCACCAGCATTACGCTGCCCAAACCGGCCACCGCTCCGGCCTTCACGAGCAAGCTGCCCCATCTGACGCCCGTCGCATCTATGGCAATCGCCACCGGATCGGCGACGTCCAGGGACGTATACGGAACGACCGCAGTGAGCAAGCCGGAGACCAGGATGTAAAGAACCGTGCATACCACCAGCGAGCCGATGATTCCGATCGGCATGTCGCGCTTCGGATTCTTGGCTTCCTGTGCTGCCGTGGAGACTGCGTCAAATCCGATATAGGCGAAGAAAATCACGGACGCACCGCGCGCGATTCCAGACCAGCCGAATTCTCCAAAATGGCCCCGATTGGCCGGAATAAACGGATGCCAGTTCGCGGCGGCCACGCTGGGATGGTGAAGCACGAATGCACCCGCAACGGCGATGAAGACAAAAACGATGGCAACTTTAATGAGCACCACCACGGTAGTGAAATTCGCCGATTCCTTGATGCCGACTATAAGGATGAACGTGGCCAGGGCGATAGCGACAAACGCTACCAGATTGAAGACACCCACTGAGTGCGGAAGCGTGGCGGGATTGACGCCAGCTTTCGCAAGCATCACCTTGGCCGAAGAGAGCGCGTCCCAGTGCCCCTGATAGAACACCATTTGCGTGCCCGGAGTGGCAATCCACTGTGGCGGAATGTGCAGACCCAGGTCGTCAAGGAGGCTAACGAAATAGCCGCTCCAGCCAGAAGCGACCGTGGCGGCGCCAAACGCGTATTCCAGTATCAAATCCCAGCCGATGATCCAGGCGAAAATTTCGCCCAGCGTGGCGTAGCCGTAGGTGTAAGCCGAGCCGGCGATCGGTATGAGCGAGGCAAATTCGGCATAACAGAGTCCCGCAAAGGCGCAGACGATGCCGGAGAAAATAAAAGAAACGACGATGGCAGGGCCGGCGGCGGTAGCAGCGGCTGTTCCGGTAAGGACGAAAATGCCCGCGCCGATAATTGCTCCGATACCTAGCGTGATCAGATTGATCGGGCCGAGCGCCCGCCGCAGCGATCCTTCGCCGGTTTCGCCGGCCTCCTGCATGATTATATTTAGCGGCTTGGTGGCAAAAATTTGACCGGCCATTCCGTCTCCCTGGCAGTGTCTCGGGTTAGTTCGCGGGCATGGGATTGTCGCTAAACGGGCCTAGGACTTCAAGCGCCTCCGCTGGCGCGTTCGCCGATAACGTCCGGCTTTGACAGCAGCCGCCATGCGGCGTAAACCGGAACGCCGAGCAGCACGATAATCAGGCCAGGCCATGTGTATTGCGGCTTATAGCGCAGCAATTGAATTTCGAGAAACACGGCCATCACCAAATAGATCGCCGGCAGCACCGGATATCCGATCGCACGATAGGGCCGAGGCATGTCCGGCCGCTTCCACCGAAGAACGAAGAGGCCCGTGAGCGTGAGGATGTAGAAGATGACCACAGCGAATATCAGAAAGTCTAACAGTTGGCTGTATGTGCCGGAAAGGCAAAGAAGAGAAGCCCATACGCATTGAACGACCAGCGCCACGGCTGGCACATGGCGCCGGCTGATATTTCCGACAGAGCGAAAGAAGACGCCGTCCTTGGCCATGGCGTAGTAGATGCGCGCGCCCGAGAGAATCAGTCCGTTGTTGCACCCAAACGTGGAAATCAGAATCGCGACGGCCATCAGGATCGCGCCCGCGGGCCCGAAGATCACTTGTAGTGCAGCCGTGGCCACGCGCTGGTCCGCGGCAAACGAGATGCCCCGAGCAAGCGCGGTAGCCCCGTGCGGATCGCCACTGAGCGGCAGGACGCGGAGATACGCGAAATTCGCCAGCACGTACAGCAGGACCACCATGCCCGTACCCATAGCGAGCGCCAGGGGTAGATTGCGATGCGGATTTTTCACTTCCGCGGCGGTGAAGGTAACGTTGTTCCACGCGTCCATGGAAAAAAGCGAGCCGACCATGGCGACGCCAATCAGCGTGAGCGTGCCGATCAT
>JBOGNC010000137.1:0-11422 GCA_050747045.1 Candidatus Acidiferrales bacterium
CCCAGATAAATAACCGCCAAAATCGTGAAAATAAACGCCTGTAGAATGGCCTCAAAAACGTGAAACAAAGCGAGCCCCAAAGGAATTCCCACGGGTAGAATTCCGGTGATGTATCCCGCCGGATTAAGGTGCGCGGTGAACACAAACAGGCTCATGGTCAGAGCCAGGAACGTCATATAAATTAGTTCGCTCACCATCATGTTCGCCCAAAGGCGAACGGTCAGCGAAAGCATCCGGGCAAAATGGCTGAACGTTTCAACCGCGAGCAGGATTAGCGAAATTGGCAGGTAAGGAGAAAAGAACTTGAAAGGCCCTAGCAGCGTCTTCAAATACTTTCCAAGCCCATGCTTTCCGATACCGATACGGTTGTAATACAAGAAGGCGACCACAGAACAGCCCAGCGGAACGGTGACCTCCGCAGTCGGGGACATGAATCCCGGAATCAGTGCCAGTAGGTTGCACAGCAGAATAAACATGCCGATCGAGCCCATCATCGGAATGTGCCGCTCGCCTCCATGCCCCACAATGTCGTCAACCAGGTCCTTTACGCCCATTCCCATCGAGTTTGTCAGGAACATTTCCATACATTGTTGCGTCGCGCCCGGACGGTCCACTGAAAGGCGGCTCTTGATCCAAAGAAAGAACACAATCGAAAAAGCGAAGACGACCAGTTCCATGGCGAAGAAATTCGAGATCGGATACGTAGGATTGGCCGGCTGGACGTGAATTGCCCCAAGCAGCACCGACGCCGGCTTGCCCAGCAGCCAATTTATCCACCTTGTTACGGCCAAGACCTGCCCTTCGCCCATGGATCTCCCCGGTTAGGGTTTTCGAAAATTGAGTTTCTCAGGAATCGGACTTGCTCTGCGTCCAGCGGTGATGGCCGTGCACCAGTTCGTACGCCACTTCCAGCACGATTGCCGGAACGACAGCCGTCAGCCCGCATACAAATGCAACGGCGGGCATCCGCAGCAAAACGAGAATAGCATACGCGGCCGCGAGCAACAATACGAGCCGGCCAAAGAACTTTGCGTGCACGGATTTCGGCACATGCGGTTGCTCCACGCCTGCCTGCGCCAGGCCCAGCTGCACGACGGCGCCCGCGCCGGCCCGCAGCCACCGAAAATTCAGCCAGCACAGCAGTAAACCCAGCGCTGCAGACAGACCGGCGCGCCATCCCCATCCGGCTGCCGACGCGATCGCCATGGCCACTCCGGCAACTACGACAAAAACTTCCATCCGTCGCTCAATCTGGGTGTCGTCGATGCTATGAGCCATTTTTCTTGTCCAAAAGGCTTGCAGTCTTCAGGAGGTTGCGGAGGCCAATCCCGAAACCAACAAAGCCCAGAAGCAAAATAAACATGGGGCTGGTGTGGCGCCAACGGTCGAGCAAATAACCGATTCCGCCTCCAATCAACATCGGCACTATCAGCTCAAACGGCAGCGTCCAGGCGATGCCGATGGCCTTCATGGTTCCCGGATCGATTTTTTTTCCGTCTTGATTACTCACGGGGGTTCTTAGCGATTGTAGCGCAGGCCGGGGAAAACTCAGCGTAGCGCTAGGGCCGCCAGCGACCGCGACGCGAAGTGCTGGAACGGCGCTGGAAACACACCCAGCAGCAGCGTGAGGATCACCATGGCCGCCAGCGCCACCACTTGCGGATCGGAAAGGTGCACATATTCGGAAGCATCCGGTTCGCCGGTGCACATCGCCTTGATGATTCGATAGCTGGGATAAACCGGCGGAATCGCGAATAGCACCGCGATCCATGCCAGTCCAGCGTGCTGGTTCGCGAGAAGCACCCGGACCACCTCCCATTTGGCCACGAAGCCCGCGGTCGGCGGCACGCCCACGCACGAAAGCAACAGGACGATCATCGCCGCGCCGGCCAGCGGATGGCTTCGAAGCATTCCGCGCAAGCCTCTCAGGTCCTCGCCGCCCGATTCCCGCTCGTGCAACACCATAACCACCGAAAACGCGCCCATCTGAAAGATTACGAACGCGAATAAATAATATCCCGCCGATTCCAGCCCTTTCGCATTGAAAAATCCGTCGCGATTCACGCAAGCGGCGATTCCCAGCATCACGTAGCCAGCCTGTGCGACGGCCGAATACGCAAGCAGCCTCTTGATATTGGTTTGCCCTAGGGAGGCAAGCGTGCCAATGGCCATCGCCACCAGGGCCGCCGCGTCTAACAACATTGCCCAGTCGCTACGCTGCTGCCAAAACACCGCCAGAAGCAGCCGCAAAAGCAGCGCGAAGCACGCCAGCTTGGCCGCCACGCTGATGAATCCTGCCACTGTCGATGGCGCACTCTCGCCGACCTCCGGCACCCGCGAATGCAGCGGCACGCCCGCGAGTCGCAGCAGCACTCCGCCGCCGCTCGTCGCCAGCGCCAGACCGAGCATCAAGTTTTGGGAAGTCGAAAGCTGCGAGAGTTCCGCGAGGCGCGCTGAAATAGCCGAGAGATTCGTCGAGCCGCCCAGCCCGTACAAAATCGAGAAACCGTATGCCACCAGCGCGGCGTTGAATGCTCCGGCAAGCAAAAAGCGCAGCGTGCCTTGTCGCGCACCTCTGTCGGCATCCCCAGTGACGGCTAGCGCGTAGAGACTTACTGCAACGGTTTCGAACGCCACAAAGAGGACCACCAGGTCGTTGCCGCAGGCGAGCAGCATGATTCCGGCAGTCGCCAGCAGAATCAACGCGTACCGCTCTCCCGATTGCTCCTTTTGTCGACGATCCGGGTGAGTCGAAAGCAGAATCGCAAGCGCCGCCAGCAGCAGCGCGAGCAGACCGAAAAACATGAAAAATGAACCCGCCTCGATCGAATTGCCGAACGCCGAGGTCCTGCCCGGCGCGAATCCGAACATCGCCAGCGCGCCCCCGCTCAGCGCCAACCCGATAAACGCTGAAAGCGCGTTCCATGACTTTTGATTTTCATCGAGAGCGAAATCGAGCAGCAGAGTCAGCAGCGCGAACAAAACCAGCAGCGATTCCGGAAGCACGAAGAAAAAATCGCCGCGCGCCTGCGCAAATACCGCTGGCCACGTTGCAGGACTCACAGGACGGGCCCTTCCACAGGGACGTCCCGTACTTCGGCGTCCGGATTGAATGGTTCATTGGCTAAATTCTGGCCGGTGATTTCATCGCTCTCACTTTTGATGGACTCCGTGATGCGCGGACGGGAGTTGCACGCAACCAAGATGGCCAACGCGAGTGCCGTCTCTGCCGCCGCGTCCGTCATAATGAAGAGCGAAAACAACTGCCCGTGCACCGCTCCCCACATTCGCGAAAACGCAATGAGGTTCACGTTTACCGCCGTCAGCATCAGCTCAATCGACATCAGGATCATGATCGGATTTCGGCGCATTAGCGCGCCGCCCGCGCCGATCGCAAACAGCACGAACCCGAATGCCAGATAGTGTTCGACGGGAATCATTCGACCCTGCGCTTCGCCAGCATCACTACGCCGATGATCGTGGCCAGCAGCGGAACGGCAGCAATTTCGAACGCCAAGAGATCATCGCGGAAAAGCGCGTCGGCTATCGCGCCTGTGTTATTCGCTGGCAGGCTGGCGACTGACGGCCAGATCATTCCGTCGTGCCAGGCCCACATAAACGCCAGAATCTCAATTCCGACGCCCAGCGCCAGCGCCGAAACAGCGTAGCCTCTCCAGTGGAACGATGCGTCCTGCTGGAGCGATTCCGGGCTGAGCAACATGGCAGCGAGCACGAACAGCAGCACCACACCGCCGGCGAAAAGCAGCAGTTGTGCCGTGAACGCATATTCAGCCTGCAATTGCAGGAATACTCCGCCAGTCGCCAGCAGCGTGGCGAGCAGCAGTATGGCGGCGTGCAAAATGTTGCGCCGCGTCACCATGGCCAGCGCGGAGGCGGCGGCGGTTACAGCAAAAAAATCAAACAGTAGTCGGTTGAAAATCATTTAGGGTTCCAGGCTGTAAGTCGGCGTTTCGCTAGAATCGTGCAGCGCCAACCAAACTGCGATACCTAACGCGATCAGGGTCATCACGAAAATAGATAACGCGGGGCTCCAGTCCCAACGCTCGCGCGCGACCAGCGCCGCCGCAACGAGAACTACGTTAATCGCCGATAGAGGAATCAGGAAGTTCCATGCCGCGCGAATTGGCCTGCCGAAGCGGAACTGCGGAATGCGCGCCCGCAGCCACAAGAACGCGTAGATGTACGCCGCCATCTTGGCCAAAAACCAGAAGGCGCCGTGCACTGCGGCGAGCGCCGGAGCGGACGCAAACAGAACGGCGCTCAAAATAATGCATAGACCCGCGCACACTCTGCTCGTGATTTTCATCAGCTGCTTTCGGCCGAGGTCTTCCTCGCGAGAGGACAGCCAAAGGCAGTAGCCCATAGCTGCGGCCGCCGCAAGCGGCGGCAACGCGTCCAAAAGCTCCACCTGTGTCCCGGCGAAGTGATCGTGATAGCTCGCGAAAGGCCGCAGCCAACCGCCGGCAAAGACCGTGGTCGCAAGGCCCGCGCCAATCAATAAATGAATCGACGCGCCAAGCGATCCAAATGGCCAATGGAACGCAAAAACGTTGGCTGCATTCTGTTCCGGCTCAAGAGCCGCCCGAGGCGCTCGAACAGCTGGGCGCGCGGCGCTGTCGATTCCCGCAATCGAGCTAGCCAAGAACAGTAGAAACCCTAGCGGCGCTAGAAAGAAAAACCACGCGCCCTGGTCCATTTGCGCCTGCACGATCTGCTTCACCGATATCGATCCCGCCAGAATCACGCCCGAAGTCAATGCAAGCGCAGCGGCAGCTTCAAAACTCGCCACGCGCATCGCATTTCGTGCCAGGCCCGCCAGCGACGCCGCCCGCACCGAAAATCCTCGAGCCAGCACCCCTCCGTGAATGCCCAGGAAGCTGGCCCCGAAGATGAAAACCAATCCCGTATTCAGATCCGCCAGACCTACTGCAGGTCCGAAGGAAAGCGCCGCGAAAGCCACGGTTCCGCTGGCCACGCCGATGATTGAAGCGAGCCACGGCAAGAATCGCCCGGCATCCTCGGTGAGCAGACCGCGCAGATATGACTGGAGCGAAAGTGTCAGCCGATCGAGAAGCTCCGGCAAGTCGGCGCTGCGCTGCGCCGGCTCTGGAGTCAAAGATTGCGTCACCTTTCGATCGACCACCGCGATCCAGGCCAAGCCAACGAGCAGAAACGCCAGGATCACCGCGGAATCAAGTAGATCGATTGCGATCGTCTGAAGAACTTTGAGTGCGTAGGCCATAGCTTTCTCAAGATCGGCAGGCGAAATTCCGAATCGCTACAGCCGCTCCAGCGCGCGATTTCTGTAGAGCCAGACGTACCCGCACGCAAGCGCCCCGAAGAATCCGGCAATCGCTATTAATCCGAACGCGCCTAATTCGCCGATGCGCACGGCCCAGGGAATCAGAAAAATGATCGCCACGTCGCATATGACGAAAAGCGCGCCGATCAGAAAGATCCGGGACGAGTTGCTGCGGCGCTCCGTCTCCTCGAATGCGAGCGACTCGCGAGCGGTATTCGATTCGCCAGCCGAAGCCGATTCAGAGCGGCCGGCGCGCCTCGCCAGGCCGAAGCCAATCGCGGGAACGGCCGCGACGATCACAGCGAATATAAAAATCGGAATGTATTCGGCTGGCATGGCCTGATGGAAGTTTTAGGCTAGCATGGCGCGGTCCATATCGAGATTGCGGGGGCTTAGGGCTGTGCGTATTCCGGCAAGATGTCGCAAGTTATATGGCGACGAAGACGCATTCCGCGCTCGGACAAATTCACACGCGCCTCAGTGCCGGGCGCCGTGGAGCACGTCGATGGCATGCGGAAGAAGGTCGGCAATGGCATCGAGCGATTCCACCGCGCCGCGCGGGCTGCCCGGCAGATTGATAATGATTGAGGTAGCTCTGATTCCGCAGACGCCGCGCGAGAGCAGCGCCCGTGGCGTCTTCTGGGCTCCCGCGGTGCGCATGTGCTCAGAAAAACCGGGAATGAGCCGCTCGGCAATTGTCAGCGTTGCTTCGGGTGTGACGTCGCGCGGGCCGACGCCAGTGCCGCCGGTGGTGATGACTAAATCGGATAAGTGCGAGTCGGCGGTTTCTTTTAGAAATTTCTCGATGGCCGGGCGGTCGTCGGCGAGAACGGAGGAAGCAATCACATCCCAGCCGAGTTCCTTACAGCGGGCGATCACCGATGGACCGGAGCGGTCAACATTCTTGCCTGCGGCGACGGAGTCGCTAACAGTGAGCACGGAGACGCGCATGGCCGGCTACCCCGCAGTCTCGACGTTTTCGGTAGTGTTGTCCCGCTGGCCCTCGTCCATCAGGCGCAGCGCTTCCATAAGCAGCCCGGTGGTGGTGCGGGAAATAATGGAGCGCGTGGCCGCGGAGTTGAAATCAATCTCGAAGTCGCCGGCCGGCCATCGCACCACCTGAAAGACGGCATCTTCGCCTTCGGTCGCGCCGAGCTTTGCGTCCGCGCACTGGCCGGAGGAAAAAAACATCTCGCAAACGTCATCTTCGTGGCGAATCGTCAGGCGGCAAGATTTTTGGCCCATTTCGAGCGACTGCATCAGATCGAGGATGCTCATCTCTTCGAGACGCCCTTGAATCACGCCCGGACGCACGGCACGATTCTGCAATTTTTCCAGGTGCAGGCGATCGATCACTTTTTTCGTGCGCCGGACGAGATCCTTCAGGAAAAACGGCTTGGTAACGAATTCTTCGACACCTTCGACGAGCGGCCGCAGTTTTTCTTCGATATCGCCGCGGCTGGCGAGGAAAATAAACGGAATTTGGCGAGTCTGCTTGCGCGCGCGAATTTTATCGTAGAGCTGGCGACCGTCGAGCCCAGGCATGCGGTAATCGCAGACGATCAGATCGGGCGGATCGTCCACAATCCTGAGCAGCGCATCCCCGCCGTCGGCGGCGGCATGAACGTCGCAATGGGGCGCGAGCCCCTTCATAAGCAGATCGAGGATCAGCGCGTTGTCATCCACCACCAGGACGCGAACGTCTTTTGCCGGAGTCATCGGCGCCCGCGCCTTGCCGCCGACTCGTCAGGACGAACATACGTGCCGCTGCGCCCGCCGGATTTCTTCATCAGGTGGACTTCCGCGATTTGCATGCCGCGATCGAGGGCCTTGCACATGTCATAGATGGTCAGGGCTGCAACTGAAGCGCCAACCAGTGCTTCCATTTCCACGCCGGTAGGGCCGGTAGCCGTCGCTTCCGAGGTGATTTCGATTCCATTCTGGCATAGCTTGGCCTGCACATCCACGTGCGTAAGCGCGAGGGGGTGACAAAGAGGAATCAGGTCCGAAGTGCGCTTGGCGGCGGTGATTCCGGCGATTCGAGCGATCTCCAGCGGATCTCCCTTGGGCGCTTTTAGCTTGCGCAAATTGGCGACTGTGGAGCGCTGCATGCGGACAAAGGCATGCGCCACGGCTGTGCGCGTGGTGGGCTCCTTGGCCGTGACGTCCACCATACGCACGTGGCCCGATTTGTCGTAATGCGAGAGCTTGGTTTTCGATTCGCTCGGCGCGGTATTGCTCATGGGATACCGCCGATTTTGGGACATTCGTGCCGGGAATGTAAGCAGAATTTTGGATTGCGGGAGCGGCGAGGCAACGCAGGGCGACGTTTCGAGTCTCGCGCCCAGTCTCGGGTAGACGCATCGTCGGTCCTGTGTTTTCTAAGACTTGCATGCGTTTCTACTCGATTGGCTGTCTCGGGTAGAAAGACGTGATCGGTGATTGATGATTCGTGATTCGCGGAGGCGCGAGGCGTCCGCGAAAGCGAGCACAGATGCGGTGCCGGAGCAGATATGATTCGGAGAGGTAAAGACTTGGCGCGGGCGCACCGTCCCAAATAGCCGCGAGCTCGGGCGAAGTTGTCCCATCGGCTCGAAGCAGCCGTTTCGGCAAGAGGTGAGGCTGTTCGCTCGCCGCGCTCGTTCGGGACGCCGAACCTCATCGGATTGGCGCGTTTTGCTCTGCGCATATAGCCACAGATCGACGATAGCAAATCTGCGGCGAAGATCCTACTGGCCGTGGGTACAGGCTTCAGTACAGGCCCACGACCTGCGGTTCGTTGGTATACCGCGCCCGCCTCATTAAACGCCTTGTCGAATAGAACGCCGTCCATGCGCTGCTACCCCAACGAATGTGCTAGCGGCGCGGCAGGGCTGAGGGAAAAACTCTTGACTCAGAGTACTCTATAATATAGAGTACTCTGAGAATTAAAAGGAGCGGTTTATGAATATGCGTCCTGAAGAAGCCGCGCACGCACTGCTGGATATCGAGCGAGCCGAACGGCACAGCTCCGCTGCTTATCATTATCGGAAAGCATCCTCGCACCTGATTCTTTGGGGAGGAATCTGGATACTGGGCTATTCCGCCGCTTACGTTTGGCCGCGCGGGTGGCTGATCTGGTTTGCTCTGGTACCCATTGGCATCGCCGGAGGCTTTTTGTTCAGGCGGCGCGAGGGCGCCATGACGGCACGCGGTGCGTGGCGATACGGTGCGACGGTGGTTGGCGCATTTCTGTTTATCTGGGCGGTGCTGGCGATTCTGCCACCGCGGTCGGACGCACAAGTGGCGGCGCTAATTCCCCTGCTCGTGGCGGTCTGCTACGTGATGCTTGGCGTATGGCGCGGGGGAAACCGACTCGCGCTGCTGGGAGTGGCGGTGGGAGCGCTAACGGTGGGCGGATATTTCTGGCTACCACAATATTTTCTTATTTGGATGGCGGGAGTCGGCGGAGGCGCGCTGATCTTGGGCGGCTTATGGCTGAGGAGGGTTTGAGCCATGGAGCAGCCCGATTCTGTAATTCACCAACCCACGCGCCTGAAGATCATGGCCGCATTGAAGGCCCTGCCTCCGCGCGAACAACTCGAATTCATGCGCCTGAAAGCGCTCGTCGGCCTGACCGACGGAAATCTGGGCGCTCAGATCGTAACTCTGGAGCAATCCGGGTATGTGGAGGTCGAAAAAGATTTCGTTGGCAAGAAGCCGCGGACGCGGGTGCGACTTACCAAGGACGGCCGGCGGGCGTTTGAAAACTATATCTCGTTTCTGCGCGAAATCGTCGGACGGGAGTGAATTGCGAAGAATGGCCAGGAGGGATCCATGCGCGTTGCCGGTATTTCTCTGATCGGCTGGCTGCATACCATCGCTTGCATAACGGCGCTGGTGCTCGGCGCGATGAATCTCGTAGCCGCCACGGGCACTACGCCGCACAAGCGTCGCGGGACCGGGTACACGGCGGCCATGGTTGTGGCCATGGTGCTTTCGCTCTTCATCTTCCGATTCGATATTCCACTCGCCGGCGGAAAAACCGCGGGGCCTGGGGTTTTTGGGCTATTTCACTGGTTAGCAATTGCGGCGCTCTTCTTTACGCTCGTCGGTTACTACGCAGCTTCGCGCCAAAGTCGCGGGCTGTGGGCCTACACTCACCCCATCTCGATGACGCTAAGCTACTCGCTGCTAGTCGGCGGCCTGATGAATGAACTTTTCGCGCGCGTTGACGTGCTTCGCCCGCTCGCTTTCATTACCGTGCATGGCAAATTGGTGTTTGGATCCCGCGACGTGCAGATGACGCAATTCGCTGTGGACGTGGCCACGCTGATTGTCGTAATTCTCTTCTGTGTGAAGGTGAAGCGCTACCGCCGCGCGCTTAGTTCAGTGGCTCGCGACACCCGGAACATCCACGTGTAAGCGGACAATAGCGGCACCTGTCCGAACAGGCATTCCTTCCGTAAGATCTCTGGATGGGCGGCGGACCGCAGAATTCGCTTGACAGCCTATGCTGTGTTATATACAGTATGTATCACATCCTATGTGGGACACCATAAATGCCAGCTGATAATGTCCAGTTCGAAAACCTGCGCCTCGAATTGCGACGCGGCTCTTTGGTTCTCGCAGTGCTCGCGCAGCTGCGCTCCGAGAATCACGGCTACGCGCTGGGCAAGGCCCTGACAGAGAGCGGCCTCGATATCGACGAAAACACCCTATACCCCCTCTTACGCCGGTTGGAGACTCAAAAACTGCTCGTCAGCCAGTGGCGGGTAGAAGATAAACGGAATAAGCGTTTCTACCGCCTGTCCGAAGAAGGACAGGTAGTTCTGGAACGGCTGGTGGGGGAGTGGCGAAGTATCAACGGAGCGATTGAGACGTTGTTGAGAGGACGCGCGGCTGCGGGAAGGAGATCAGCATGAAGCGGGAACCAACGAATCAGGAATTACTAGACCGCTACATATTCTCCGTGAAGACGCTGCTGCCCCTGGACAAGGCGCGCGACATCGCGGCAGAAATCCAATCCAATCTAGAATCGCTGGTGGAAGATCAGGCGTCGACGCTGGGGCGAGATCTGAGCGTGGACGAACTGAGTGCCATTCTCAAACAGAACGGCCATCCCATGGTCGCAGCCAGCCGATACCGCGAGCGGCCCTTCTGGGGCCTGAGCCCCGAGTTGTTTCGGGTCTACCGGTTCACGCTAGGCACTATTCTGGCGCTGATTTTTACAATCTTCGCGGTTAAGGCTGCCTACGTTTTTCCGGGGCGGTCCGACCTCGGCTCGTTTTTATTCCAATTTGGCCGAGAAGTCGTCCTCGGGGGGATCATTGTTACCGTCAGTATCACGGTGATCTTTGCGGTGTGGGAATACCTGGAGTTCAAGTTCCGGTTCTGGGAGAACTGGAATCCGCGGTCTCTCGCACCCGTCCCGGGACCCATTCCGCCATCCGTGCGGCAACCGAGGCGGGTGACGCAGATGATTGGCCAGGTCTCTATTCTCGTTTTCCTTGCATTGGCGCTGTTCTACCCGCCTCTCTCCTGGATCTGGGGCGGCGCGGGCCATTTCGATCTTTCGCCCGCCGGATATGCGATGCGCCTGCCGTTGTGGCTGATGGCAGCATTCGCAATCTCGCAATCCTGGCTGAGCTACACGCGCTTTGCTTCGGCGGAATGGCGGCGATTCATACGGCTCGCAGTGTATCTTGCGGGGGTGGCGCTCGCGGTTGCCTTAGTCCGTGCCGGCGACTTGCTCGTGCCAGGTTCGAACTGGGATCCCTTTCGAAATGCCGCTTCGCTCGCAACTCTCAATCGAATGATTTCCGGAACGTCGGTGCTGGCCTGTATTTTGTTATCCGTCGGCTGCGTGCATGAATTGCGGGACTTGATGCGGCGCTTGGGCAGCCAACGTCAGACGGGCTGATCCTCAGTTCGCGATAACAGCGTAAGCTAGAAAAAAGCCTTGACATTAAGACGCACTGTATATACTGTGCATATACAGATGTGCGGGACCTTTACAATCTCACAAGCGGATAAGCGGCCGATGTATCTGCAGATCATGGAGCAGATCAAGCAGCGGATTGCCGTCGAAGACTGGGCGGCGGGGCAGCCGATACCTTC
>JBOGNC010000138.1:0-11396 GCA_050747045.1 Candidatus Acidiferrales bacterium
AGGCCGGTGACTTCGTCCACCTGCTCTTCAATGGTGATGCCAGGCTGCAAGTCCTTGAACTCGATCGTGCCGGCAGACTCCGTTAGGATCGAGAAGGTGTACGGATCCCATTCGACCATGGTCTGGCTGACGGTGACCGGTTGGCCGTCCTCGACCTTCAGTCGCGCACCGTAGACGACTTGGTGCCGCTCTTTTTCCCGGCCCTTCTCATCCACAACGGCGATCAAGCCAGAACGGTTCATGGATACCATCGTCTTGCCGCGGCCTTCCACGACGTTCAGGTCGATGAACTTCACGAAACCGCTGTTGCGGGCCTCGACCTTGGATTGTTCGGTGACGCGGGTAGCCGTGCCGCCGATGTGGAACGTGCGCATGGTGAGCTGGGTGCCGGGCTCGCCGATCGATTGAGCGGCGATCACGCCGACAGCCTCGCCCATCTCGACGAAGCGGCCGGAGGCAAGGTTGCGGCCATAGCAGCGGGCGCAGACACCGCGCCGGGATTCACAGGTGAGCACGGAACGAATCTTCACTCGCTCGATGCCTGCTGCCTGCATGGCGTTGGCGAGCTCTTCCGTGATCTCCTGGTTGATCTCGACGATGACGTTGCCCTCGTAGTCCTTGATCTTTTCGAGAGAGACGCGGCCAATCACCCGATCGCGCAACGGTTCGACTTCAACTCCGGCTTCCAAAATCGGCTCCACGAAAATGCCGTCCGCCGTGCCGCAGTCAAACTCGTTGATGATCACGTCTTGAGCCACGTCAACCAATCGACGCGTGAGGTAGCCGGAGTCGGCAGTCTTGAGCGCCGTATCGGCCAAGCCCTTGCGGGCGCCGTGCGTGGAGATGAAGTATTGCAGCACGGTGAGGCCTTCGCGGAAGTTCGAAGTGATAGGCGTCTCGATAACCTCGCCGGAAGGCTTGGCCATCAGTCCGCGCATACCGGAAAGTTGCCGGATCTGTTGTTTCGAACCTCGAGCGCCGGAATCCGCCATCACGTAGATCGGATTGATCACGCCCTGCTTATCCTGCTCCTCGAGGGCCTTGAACATTTCGTCGGCAACTTTTTCGGTGACGTCGCTCCAGATGGCGATCACTTTGTTATAGCGCTCGCCGTTGGTGATGGCGCCATCGAGGTATTGCTGCTGTACTTTCACCACCTCGTGTTCAGCGGCATCCACCAATTTGGGCTTGACGCTCGGGATGACCATGTCGATGATGCCGATCGAAACGCCGGCTTTGGTGGCATAGAGGAAGCCGAGCTCCTTTAAGCGGTCGAGCACCATTACCGTCTTTTCCAGGCCGAAACGCAGGTAGCAGTACTGGACCACTGACTGCGCGCCCTTCTTCTTGAGCAAGCCGTTGATGAAGGGCATTTCCGACGGGAGATGATCGTTGAATATCACGCGTCCCACCGTGGTGTGCAAAAACTGCTTGTTGAGGTGCACGGGCTCCGTGTGCGACACGTCCTGATCGTCGAACGCGTTGGTCAGATCAATCACCTCACCGGTGTAACGCAGGCGGATCGGGGTAAGGATTTCGACCTCGCCGGCGTCGAGCGCCATGATCACTTCTTCGGTGGAGCCGAAGGCGCGGCCTTCGCCCTTGGCCTGCGGCTTGGCCTTGGTCATGTAATAGATGCCGAGCACCATGTCCTGCGTGGGGACGGCCAGCGGGCCGCCATTCGCGGGAGACAGAATGTTGTGCGAGCTGAGCATCAGCACAGAGGCTTCCACCTGAGCTTCAGGCGAAAGCGGAATGTGCACGGCCATCTGGTCGCCGTCGAAGTCCGCGTTGAACGCAGTGCAAACCAGCGGGTGAATGCGGATGGCCTTGCCCTCAACGAGCACGGGTTCGAATGCCTGAATGCCAAGCCGGTGAAGCGTGGGAGCGCGATTGAGCAGGACCGGATGCTCGCGGATCACGTCCTCGAGAATATCCCACACGATCGATTCCTGCGCTTCCACCAATTCCTTAGCCTGCTTGATTGTGGTGCAATGGCCGGCGGCTTCGAGCTTGTGATAGATGAACGGCTTGAAGAGCTCGAGAGCCATTTTCTTCGGCAAACCGCACTGGTGGAGCTTCAATTCGGGTCCAACGACGATCACCGAACGGCCAGAATAGTCCACGCGTTTGCCAAGCAGGTTCTGGCGGAAGCGGCCTTGCTTGCCCTTGAGCGTATCGGAAAGCGACTTGAGCGGGCGATTGTTGGTGCCGCGCAGCACGCGTCCGCGGCGTCCGTTGTCGAAAAGCGCGTCCACGGCCTCCTGCAGCATGCGCTTTTCGTTGCGCACGATCACGTCCGGAGCGTGCAGTTCCATCAGCTTCTTAAGCCGGTTGTTGCGATTGATCACGCGGCGGTAGAGGTCGTTCAGGTCCGACGTGGCAAAGCGGCCGCCATCGAGAGGCACCAGCGGGCGCAGCTCTGGCGGAAGCACCGGGACTACGTCCAAAATCATCCACTCGGGCTTGTTGCCGCTCTTGCGGAATGCTTCCAGCACCTTCAGCCGCTTGGCGAATTTGATCCGCTTCTGCAGGCTGGGATCGACCTTCATTTTTTCACGGAGCTCGTCGCAGAGTTTTTCGACGTCCACGCGACGCAGAAGTTCCTTAATGGCTTCGGCGCCCATGCCGGCCTGGAATTTGCCGGGATAATCGCGTTGCAGCTCGCGGAACTTTTCTTCCGGGAGAATTTCTTTTTCGCGCAGTGAAGGAACCTCGCCGGGATCGATGCACACGAACGTCTCGAAGTAGAGAATGTGCTCCAGGTCGCGCATGGTGATGTCCAGCAGGTAGCCGATGCGGCTGGGTAGGCCCTTAAAGAACCACACGTGGGAGCAGGGCGAGGCCAGCTCGATGTGGCCCAAGCGCTCGCGGCGCACTTTGCTGAGAGTGACTTCCACGCCGCACTTGTCGCAAATCACTCCGCGGTGCTTCATGCGCTTGTATTTTCCGCACAAGCATTCCCAGTCGGTGACGGGACCAAAAATCTTGGCGCAGAATAGGCCGTCGCGTTCGGGCTTGAAGGTGCGGTAGTTAATCGTTTCCGGCTTGGTCACTTCGCCATGCGACCACGACCGGATCTTTTCGGGGCTCGCCAGGCTGATTCGAATGGAGTCAAAATCCGCGATCTGGCTGGCACGGTCATAAGGGCTCGAACGATACAAGGGCTGCCTCCTCCCCGGCTACGCCAGGGTATAAAACTCAAAAACTTTTTGGACGCAGCGGCGCGAGGATTCCGCGCCGCGCGCCGTTAATCGGCCGCCTCGGCTTTCTCTAATTGCGGCTTTTGGCGTTTCATGAGCTCGACGTCCAGGCACAGCGACTGGAGCTCACGCACCAAAACGTTGAACGACTCGGGCACGCCGGGCTCGATTCCCGGCTCACCCTTCACGATGGCCTCGTAAATCTTGGCGCGGCCATAGACGTCGTCCGACTTGGCGGTGAGCAGCTCCTGCAAGATGTGCGCGGCGCCGTACGCCTCAAGCGCCCACACTTCCATTTCGCCGAAGCGCTGGCCTCCGAACTGGGCCTTTCCACCGAGAGGCTGCTGCGTGATCAGCGAATACGGGCCGATCGAGCGGGCATGGATTTTGTCGTCAACCAAGTGCGACAGTTTGAGCATGTAGATGTAGCCGACGGTGACCTTTTGCGCGAATTCATCGCCGGTCATGCCATCGTAGAGCGAGATCTTGCCGCTTTCAGGCAGCTCGGTGAATTCCAGCAGATGGCGGATATCGCCTTCGCGGGCGCCATCGAACACCGGCGTTGCGAACGGCACGCCTTCGCGGAATCCGTGGGCCACTTCGAGCAAAGTCTCGTCGTCGAGGTCCACCAGGGTCTTCCAAACGGACGTGGGACCGAAAGCTTCCTTGAACCATTTGCGGATCGCTTCCGCGCGCGAATCGGAATCGAGCAAACTCGCAACGCGCTCGCCTAGAGCCTTCGAGGCCCAACCGAGGTGCGTTTCCAGAATTTGTCCGACGTTCATTCGGGAAGGAACGCCGAGCGGGTTCAGCACAATTTCCACCGGCGTGCCGTCCGGCATGTAGGGCATATCTTCGCTCGGAACGATCCGCGCGATCACGCCTTTGTTGCCGTGCCGTCCCGCCATTTTGTCGCCAACGGAAAGCTTGCGCTTCATGGCGATATAGACCTTCACCAGCTTGATCACGCCCGGCGGAAGCTCGTCGCCCTTCTTGAGCTTGGCCACGCGCTCGTCGGTGATCTTGCGCAGCACGTCGATCTGCCGCGAAGTCATCTCCTCGATTTCATCGATCTTCTCGATTAGCAGTGGATCCTTGTCGTTCAAACGCAGGCGCTTCAGGTTGCGAGTGGAAATTTTCTCCAGTATTTCGCGCGTGAGCTCCGCGCCCTTGGTTAGCAGACGCTTGTTGGTGCGCTCATCGTGCAAGTCGGCCACCAGCTTCTGGCCGCCTAACAAGTCGTTCAAGCGCTTCAATCGCTCGTCGGTGAGAATGCGAATCTCATCGGCGAGGTTCTTTTCGAGTTTGGCTACGTGAGCTGCTTCGATGGCCTTGTGGCGCTCATCCTTCTCCGCGCCCTTGCGGCAGAAGATCTTCACGTCCACGATCGTGCCCTCAATGCCCGGCGGGCAATAGAGAGACGCGTCGCGAACGTCGCCGGCCTTCTCGCCGAAGATCGCGCGCAACAGCTTTTCTTCCGGGGTCAGCGTGGTCTCGCCTTTCGGCGTTACCTTGCCCACAAGAATGTCGCCAGGTTTCACCGTGGCGCCGATCCGGATCACACCGCTCTCGTCGAGGTTGCGCAGGAAGCTCTCGTTAATATTAGGAATGTCCCGCGTGATTTCTTCGGGGCCCAGCTTGGTGTCGCGTGCCTCGATTTCGTATTCTTCGATGTGAATCGAGGTGTAGTAGTCTTCTTTCACCAGCTTTTCGCTGACGAGAATGGCGTCTTCAAAGTTGTAGCCGCGCCACGGAACGAACGCGACCAACACATTGCGTCCCAGCGCCAGTTCTCCGCGGTCGGTGCAGGGACCGTCTGCGAGCACTTGGCCCTGCTTCACGCGGTCGCCCGCGCGAACCAGGGGCTTTTGGCTGACGCAGGTGTTCTGATTCGAGCGCTTAAATTTTGTCAACAGATAGATGTCCGACCCGACTTCACGACTCAGCACGCCGGACTGATCCGATTCCACGCGCACGATCACGCGCTCCGAATCCACCTGATCGACGATGCCATCCCGGCGGCATACGATCACCGCGCCGGAATCGCGCGCGGTGACGCGCTCCATGCCGGTGCCCACCAGCGGAGCTTCTCCCTTGATCAGCGGCACGGCCTGCCTTTGCATGTTCGAGCCCATCAATGCACGGTTCGCGTCGTCGTTCTCGAGGAACGGTATCAAGCTGGCGGCCACGGACACGAGCTGTTTCGGAGACACGTCGATGTAATCCACGTCATCGCGGCTCTTCAACACGAAGTTGCCAGCCTGCCGGCAGTTGACAAGGTCTGTGGTTATGCGCAGCTTCTCATCCAGAGGCGCATTGGCTTGCGCCACCACGTAGCGGTCCTCTTCCCACGCCGACAAGTAGAAGCAGTACGGCTCGACCACTACGCGACGGCGTTTCAGTTCTTCGTTGATGTCGTCGACTTTTTCGCGCTCCACGATTTCGCCAGCCTTGAACTCGCTATCGCCGGCGTTAACGATCTGCACGTAGTCAATCACCCGGCCGCCCTTCACCTTGCGATAGGGTGACTCGATAAAACCGAATTCGTTGATTCGCGCGTAGCACGAAAGTGAGCTAATCAAGCCGATGTTCGGACCTTCCGGCGTTTCGATCGGGCAGATGCGGCCATAGTGCGTCGGGTGCACGTCGCGAACTTCGAATCCAGCTCGCTCGCGCGAGAGTCCGCCGGGACCAAGAGCCGAAAGCCGCCGCTTGTGCGTGATCTCACTCAGCGGATTGGTCTGGTCCATGAACTGCGATAGCTGCGAACTGCCAAAGAACTCGCGGATCGCCGCCATTACCGGCTTGGCGTTCACGAGATCGTGCGGCATCGCGGTGGACATTTCCTGGTACACAGACATTTTTTCCTTGATCGCGCGCTCCATGCGGACCAAGCCGATGCGGAATTGATTTTCGAGCAACTCGCCCACCGCGCGGACGCGGCGGTTTCCCAGATGGTCGATGTCGTCCACCGTTCCAACGTTGCGACGCAGCTTCAGCAAATATTTGATCGCGGCGACGAAATCGCCGGGATCGAGCGTGCGCTTGTCGAGCGGCGTCTCGATGCTCAGCTTGATGTTGAACTTCAGGCGCCCAACCTTGCTGAAATCGTACTTGCGCGGGTCGAAAAACATCCCGTTGAAAAGAGCGGTGGCTGTTTCGAGTGTCGGCGGATCGCCGGGACGCAGCTTCCGATAGATCTCAATCAGCGCTTCCTTGGAAGAATGGATAGAGTCCTTATCGAGAGTGCGGGTGACGATGTTGCCCACTTCGTCGCGATCCGGGAAGCATACATCCACTTCCGTGATTCCTGCTTCGCCGATAGCCGTCCAAATCTCAGCGGTCAGCGGCTTATTGGCTTCCAGCAAAACTTCGCCGGTCTGGCGGTTGACGAGTTCGCCGACGGTCACAGCACCTTCCAGGTCCGCGATGCCAATTTCCGCCTGCGTCACGCGCGCCTTCACCAGCTCTTTGTACAAAGCCTCGCTGATGCGCTTGTGCGCGCCCACCAGCGCTTCGCCGGTCTTCGGATTCTTGATCTCGCGCGAAAGCTTGCGGTCGATCAAGCCTTCCGAAATGTTCCAGAAGAGTTCGTTGTCGCGCAGCGAAATCCGCTCCACTTGATAGAAGGTGCGCAGAATTTCCTCGTTCGTCTTCATTCCTAGCGCCCGCAGAAAAATCGAGCCTAGGAATTTACGCTTCCGGTCGATGCGCACGTACAAAATGTTCTTGCTGTCGTACTCGAACTCCACCCACGAGCCGCGATACGGAATAATCTTCCCCAGGAAATAGCTGCGATTGTTGGCCGTCTCGTAAAAGACGCCCGGCGAGCGGTGCAACTGGCTGACGATCACGCGCTCCGTTCCGTTGATGATGAAAGTGCCGTTCTCGGTCATCAGGGGTATGTCGCCGAAGAAAACTTCCTGCTCCTTGATGTCGCGAATGGATTTCGCGCCGGTATCCGGATCCTTGTCGTAGATGGTTAGCCGGATAGTGACCTTCAGCGGGGCGGAATACGTCATGCCGCGCTCCTGACACTCGTTCACGTCGTACTTCAGCTGTAGCGTTACCGGGTCGCCGCACTTGTTACAGAAGGTCGGCGTGTTCTTGTTGAATGTGCCGCACTTCGCGCACAGCACATCGCCCGTCTTGTACGGATTGGTGACAACGGACGCGCCGCAATTCCGGCAGGTAGCGCGCAAGTGATGCAGGCCACGCAAATGGCCGCACTTGCACTCCCAGTTGCCGATGGCGTAATCCACGAAATCCAGTTGCGAAAGCCCGCGAAAATCCTGGATCGGAAACACGGAAGCAAACACGGATTGCAGTCCGGTATCCTCCCGCTCGCTTGGCAGCAAATCCATTTGCAGGAAGCGCTGATACGATTTTTTTTGTACGTCGATCAAGTTCGGTATCTGTACCGCCGTCTTGATCTTGGCGAAATCCAGGCGCTCTCGCTCCCGGATCGCGCGATTACCGTTACGATTACTCATGGACGATTCCCTTCAATGATGACGACGGAAAGGCGGTGCGGAGAGACACCCGCACTACCGGTCCGGATAGGACGTTTTGTGAAGTGCCTTGGTTCACAGGAGCGCGTTTGAACGCGAAATCCTTAGCAGTCCGGCTGGCCGCCGACGCGAACTGCACTACTTAATCTCGACCTTTGCTCCGACCTCTTCGAATTTCTTCTTGATCGTGGCCGCCTCATCCTTGCCCACCCCGTCTTTCACCGTCTTCGGGGCGCCGTCGACCAAATCCTTGGCTTCTTTCAAGCCCAGGCTAGTGACTTCGCGGACAGCCTTAATCACATTGATTTTATTGGCGCCAACTTCGGTCAAGACGACGCTGAATTCCGTCTTTTCCTCAGCCGGTGCGCCTGCCGCTGCCGCGCCGCCCGCCATCATGACGGGAGCCGCCGCAGCCGCCGAGACGCCGAAGGTCTCTTCCATCTTCTTCACCAGATCGGCGGCCTCAAGCAGCGTCAGGCCCTTGATTTCCTCCAGAATCCCTTCCACTTTGCTAGCCATCGCGTTCTCTATCCTCCTCGAAAATGAAAAACCTGAAATCCAAGAAATGCCCGACTACTGCGCTACCTCAGCGGCCGGCGCGTCGCCGGACCCGAATTTGTTGGCCTTCACCGCCTCGCTAGTTACCACCGCCAGATTGCGCGGCAGCGCCGCCAGAGCCGCGGCCACCCGCTGCGCCGGCGCGTTCACCAGGAACATGATCTTGCTTATCAGTTCTTCCTTGCTCGGCAGCAGCGCAAGCTGGCCGATTTCCTGAATCGAAATTACCCGGCCCTCCACCAAACCCGCGCGGAACTGGAACGCCGGAACTTCCTTGGCGACTTTACTCAGAATCTTCGCTAGCGTTACAGGGTCGGTCTTGGTGTACGCAATCGAGTTGGTGCCCTTCAGATTTTTCAACAGACCTTCGGCCTGAGTTCCCTGCGCCGCCCGCTCTGCCACTGTGTTCTTCACCACCTCGTACTTGCCGCCCGCCGCTTCGACGGCGCGCCGCAGCCGAGTGTCCTGTTCCACCGTAATGCCCTGAAATGTGGACAGGATCACGGTCGAAACGGTCGCCAGTTGCGTGCGAAGTTCGTCGGCCTGCGCCCTTTTTTCGGCTTTCTTCTTCATGGTTGACCCTTTTTCTTACGCGGCAACCGCTGTAGCCGCTTCGGCTTCCGTGTGGTCGATCAGGATTCCCGGACCCATCGTCGAAGTTATGGTGATCTTTTTGACGTATTTGCCCTTGGCTGCGGCCGGTTTGGCTTTCACAATCGCGCTCAGCAACGCCTGCGCGTTTTCTGCTAGATTCTTCGCAGCGAAGCTGATCTTCCCGATCGGCGAATGGATGATTCCAGTCTTGTCCAGACGGAATTCCACCTTGCCGGCCTTGATCTCTTTGACCGCCTTGGCAACCTCAAACGTCACCGTCCCGGTCTTCGGATTGGGCATCAGGCCGCGCGGCCCAAGTACCTTGCCCAACTTTCCGGCCGACTTCATCATGTCCGGCGTGGCGATCACCGCTTCGTAATCCGTCCAGCCCTCGGTGATCTTCTGCACCATGTCGTCACCGCCGACGAAATCCGCGCCGGCTTCCTGCGCCTCGCGCACTTTTTCGCCGCTGGCGATCACCAGCACGCGCTTCGATTTTCCCAGACCGTGCGGAAGCACTACCGTGCCGCGCACCATCTGGTCCGATTGCTTTGGATCGACGCCCAGGTTGACCACCAGCTCAACCGTCTCGTCGAACTTCACGAAATGGGTCTTGCGAAGAAGCTCCGCCGCTTCTTCCAATTGATAGACGCGCGCCTCCACCTGCTTGCGGGCGCGGTCGATATTCTTACCGCCGATTTTCGCACTGCGGCCCATCGATGTGTCTCCCCTACCCTATCGTTATTCCGCGATCTCGATGCCCATGCTGCGGGCCGTGCCCATAACCGAACGGATGGCGGAATCAAGCGTCGTAGTGTTCAGGTCCGGCAACTTGCTCTTGGCGATCTCTTCCACCTGTTTTCTCGTCACTTTCGCCACCTTGTTGCGGTTCGGCTCCGGCGAACCTTTCACGATTCCCGCTGCGCGCTTCAAAAGTTCGGAAGCGGGCGGAGTCTTCAGCACGAACGTAAAAGTGCGGTCCGTATAGATCGTCACCAGCACGGGAATAATCATGCCCTCCGGCTCTTTCGCCGTTTTCCCGTTGAACTGCTTGCAGAAATCCATGATGTTCACGCCGTGCGGGCCAAGCGCCGTACCGACTGGAGGCGCCGGCGTGGCCTTCGATGCAGGCAATTGCAACTTCACCGTCGTCTGTACTTTTTTAGCCATCTGTCTTCCGTCCCTTGCTTGCCTCGAATCCGTGCAAACCGCTCAGGCAACTTTCTCTACCTGCGCGAAATCCAGCTCCACGGGCGTGGATCGCCCGAAAATCGTCACCGAAACTTTCAGCGTGCTGCGATCGGGATTCACTTCGTCAACCGTGCCCGTGAAGTTCGCGAAAGCGCCTTCATTGATGCGTACCTTCTCGCCGCGCTCGAACGACAATTTCGGCTTGGGTTTTTCCGCTGTAGTGGTCGCTCGGTTCAAAATGTTCTGAACTTCTTCGTCCGTCAGCGGCGAAGGATACTGGCCCGATCCCACGAAACCCGTCACCTTTGGAGTCGAACGCACCACGTGCCAGGTGTAGTCATCCATCTCCATCTCTACCAGCACGTATCCCGGATAGCACATCCGCGGCGAGATCACTTTCTTGCCGCCACGCACTTCCACGACCGATTCCGTCGGAATGATGACCTGGCCGATTTTGTCCGTCAGCCCGAACGCCGCCACGCGGCTTTCCAAGCTCTCCTTCACCTTCCGCTCAAACCCCGAGTAGGTGTGGACGATGTACCACTGCTTGGTCATCGAATTTCCTTCAGCGATTTGCAAAGTAATGAAGCACCCAATTCGCCGCGCGGCCGAATATCGTGTCCGTCGTGAAAAAGAATAGTCCAAAAAAAGCCACTGTCACTGTTACCACAATTGTGGTGGACCAAACCTCCTGGCGCGAAGGCCAGTTCACCTGCTTCAACTCTACTTTCACTTCGTGGAGGAAGATTCGCAGCCGCCGGGGATAGCTGGCTATCTTGCCGACCGGCTCCGGTACCGAAAATGACGCTCCTCCGTTTGCTTCTTCCCTGTTCAATTTTGCCGCCTGTGCCATGTCTTGCCGGTCCCTCTAGCCCTCACCACTGCCAACTTCTCACCGCCCCTCCGTCGCGAAAACTGGCAGGGGAGGAGGGATTCGAACCCCCACATCCGGTTTTGGAGACCGGCGGTCTGCCGTTGAACCTACTCCCCTAAATTTTCGAGGCGCAGGCTCGAGGTTCGCCGGGTAGCTCCAAGCCTTACGTCGCGCTGCGTTATTTCACTTCCTTGTGAGCCGTGTGCTTCCGGCAAGTGTTGCAATATTTCTGCGTTTCCAGCCGGTCTGAATGTTTCTTCCGGTTCTTGGTCGTCGTATAATTTCGATTTTTGCAATCGCCGCACTGCAATGTAATGATTTCTCGCATGTCCCTTTACTCTACTCGATGATCTCGGTGACGGCGCCGGCGCCGACGGTGTGGCCGCCTTCGCGGATGGCGAAGCGCAGCCCCTTCTCCAGCGCCACCGGCGTGATCAGCGAAATCTCCGCCGACACGTTGTCCCC
>JBOGNC010000139.1:0-11364 GCA_050747045.1 Candidatus Acidiferrales bacterium
CTGCGCGATGCTGAAATTCTGAAAGGGCATGCTGTGAACGGGAGATGATCTTCCGAAGAAGAAATAGGCGCCTAAGGCGCCGACAATTACGACCGCGGCAATGGCTCCAGCGATCTGAGGCCATTTGCTCCGGACGGAGGCCGCTGGGACTGCGGACGTGCCTGAAGGCCGATCGGAAACCGGAACCGTTCCTGAGATTGGCGTGCGCGAAATAGCCGAAGGCGTTTCCGCGGCGGCTGGCGCGACGCTTTGTCCGCTGGAGCTTGCGACCGCGGAGCGTCCGGAATCCAGCTCGCGCTTCATGCGCTTGAGGTCGGCGCGTAGTTCGGCGGCGCTCTGGCAACGGAGGTCGCGGTTCTTTTCGAGAGCTTTGTTGATGATGACTTCGAGCTGGAGCGGCAAATCGGGATTCAGGCGAACGGGAGGAACGGGCGCGCGGTTTAAGATCGCGTCGAAAATAACGGCGGAAGTGTCTCCGCGAAACGGAAGCGCGCCGGTGGCCATTTCGTAGAGCACCACGCCGACGCTGAAGAGGTCGGTTCGCGGGTCGAGTTCCTTGCCTCGCGCTTGCTCCGGCGACATATAGGCGACAGTGCCCACCGCCGATCCGGGGCTCGTGAGCTGAGCATCAGGAACTTCGGTGATCATGGTGGAACCAGCGGCGACGGCTTCGGACACGAGCGGCCGCGGACGCGCTGTTACCTTCGCCAAGCCGAAATCGAGAATCTTGGCATGGCCGCGGTTGGTGACGAAAATGTTGGCGGGCTTGATGTCTCGATGGACGATGCCGCGCGAATGGGCGGCGTCGAGTGCGTCTGCTATCTGTATGCCCAGATCGGCGATTTCTTCGATATCGAGCGGCTTGCCTCGAATTAGATGCTTGAGGGTTTGGCCTTCGAGCAGCTCCATGGCGATGAACGGCTTACCGTCGGCTTCGTCGACTTCGTAGATGGTGCAAATGTTGGGATGGTTGAGCGCCGAGGCAGCGAGCGCCTCGCGCTGAAAACGTTCGCGGGCGGAGTGGTCTTTGGCGAGTTCTTCGGGAAGAAACTTCAGCGCAACCTGGCGATGCAGCTTCAGGTCTTCGGCCTGGTACACCACGCCCATACCGCCGCCGCCGAGCCGTTCGACGATTCGATAATGGGAAATGGTCTCGCCGAGGAATGGATCCGATTCAGGCATGGTTTGATGATCTTGATGATCTTAGAGTGCGAGATACGGTAAGTCAACGAAGGCAGTGGCTACGCGGTCGCTAGAATGTGCTTTGCCGGCACCTTGGCGCGGCGTTAACAATCACGCTTCGCTAGTGCCTTCAGATAAGAAGCTACGGGCCCGAGTAGTAGCCCTGGCGGGCCTGGACGCTGAGGTCCTTTTTCTTCGCGGTGAGACGAATGGTGTGGTAGCCGGGATCGTTATCGGGGGGATTGGGGGTGTAGCCAATGCCATACTGATTGCGAAGGCCTTCCTGGGCGACGGTATAGATCTGATCGAGCGGAAGTTTTTCCGAGACTTCGAACATGATGCCGCCGGTCTGCTCGGAAATTTGCAGCAGGATTTTCTTTCCGTCGACGCGCGCCTCGCGCGGGTAACGATTCCCTCCTCTACCGCCGCCGGGGTATCCACCGCCTCCGCCTGGGTAGCCTCCGCCACCGCCTCCGGGCCAGCCGACGGGTCTGCCCATGCCGCCCCAGCGCCCATGACGGCCGGAGCCGCGGTCCTGGTGCTCCTCGGCACCGATAAAATAGATGGTGTACACGGAAGTGTCCGCGCGCTGCGCGGCTTCGATTGCGCTGGTAAGCGATTCCTTGCTGCCGCGATCGACTCCGTCGGTGAGGACGAAGATCGCTTTGCGGCCTTGCTGCTTTTTCATCAGCTGAGTTGAGGCCAGCCAGATCGCGTCGTACAGATGCGTGCCTCCGCCGATGCCGCGATCGCGGTGGCCTTGATCACCGCCGTCGCCGCCGTTACCATCGCCATTATCGCCGTTGTCGTCGCGATTTAGTTCAGGGGTCTGCAGAAGCTGAAGCGCGGCCTGAAGCTTGGGACGTGACGATGTCAAATCCTGGAGCAGCTCGACTTGGCGATCGAAGTGGATGACAAAGGCAACATCCTTCGCGGTGAGCACGTGATCGAGAAACGTGTAGCTGGCCTCGCGTTCCGCGGGCAGCACGGTGCTCTGGCTCAAGCTAGTGTCGATCAGCAAACCCAGGGTGAGCGGCACGTCCGTCTGAACGACAAAGTGAGAGATGGTTTGCGGGCGACCGTCTTCTTCTAGCGCAAAATCATCTTTGGCGAGATCGGGAACGATTTTGCCGTGCTTGTCTCGCACCGTGGCGTAGACGGTGACGAGCTTTACCTGCGATGTGATTTTTCCAGCCGTAGACGGCACTTCCAAATGATGCAACCGCGGCTCAGAAGAGTTTGGCGAAGACTGCGAATCTTGGGCGCGGGCGAGAGCTGCCGTGCACGCGAAGACCGAAAGCACGGCAATGAATAACCAAGGCACGCGCCAGCAGCGCAAATGACCCGAGTTCGTTATCGGCTTAGGGCGGAGGGCCATGGGTGGTCAGTCGCCATCTCTAAAGATTCTGGTGACGTCGTGTAGGTTGCCCGCGCCACCCTAAGAGTAAGTGTAGAAGCCGCGTCCGGATTTGCGTCCGAGCCATCCGGCGGCGACGTATTTGCGCAGCAGCGGGCAGGCTCGATATTTCGGATCGCCGAAGCCGCGAAGCAGCACGTCCAGTATTTCGACGCAGACGTCGAGACCGATGAAATCGGCTAGCTGGAGCGGACCCATCGGATGATTCATGCCGAGCTTCATGACCGCGTCGACCGATTCGGGCGTGGCAACTCCCTCCATAACGGTAAAAGCGGCTTCGTTGATCAGCGGCATGAGCACCCGATTGGATACGAAGCCGGGCGAATCGTTAACTGGCACGGACGTTTTGCCGAGCTTTTCGCAGAGCGCGGTGGTGGTGGCGAAAGTTGCGTCGCTGGTGGCCAGACCGCGAATTACTTCCACTAGCGTCATCATTGGAACGGGATTCATGAAGTGCATACCGATGAAGCGGTCTGGGCGGCTGGTGTGCGCGGCGAGCTGGGTGATTGAAATCGAAGACGTGTTGGAGGCGAGGATTACGCCTGGGCCGACAACGGCGTCGACTTCTTTCAGTAGGCGAACTTTCAGATCGAGCTGTTCGGGAGCAGCTTCCACTACAAAATCGGCCGCGACGAGCGCGACGTTGTCCGTGACTGGCTGGATGCGGCCAAGCGCGGCGGATTTATCGGCCGCCGAGATTTTGTTTTTCGCGACTTCGCGTTCGAGATTTTTAGAGATGTTGCCGATGGCGCGGTCGAGGAATTTTTTTTCTACGTCGCGCAGCAGGACGCGATAGCCGGAGCGAGCAAAAACGTGGGCGATGCCATTGCCCATCGTACCCGCACCGAGCACGGCAACTGTTTTGATGGAGTCGGCAGACATGAACGAGATCATAGCGAACCGAGCGAGGTAAGGAAAGTGACGCGGCCCGATGTGTTTTGGCCCAATAGCCGAAGGCCGCAGCGAAACTGCACCGGTCACGCATGAGGAGCGCGTTCGTTGGGCGAAAGTTACGTGGGTTGAGGATCGGAAGGTCCGGGCGTCAACGCCTCGCGGATAGCTTCCTCGGCGCGGGCGGCGTTTTCCGGGTGGACGATGATCGCCAGTTCGTTAGGCTGGATCGCGAGAATCTGGGTGAATTGGTCGTGCAGGGAGAGTTCCCGCGCCGGGATCTGGGCGTCTTCGAGAGCCGCAAGTGCGGCGCTGAAGGCCACAGGGTCGTCACCACGCCAAACAGTGATGGGAGGAGCGTGATCGACCGACTTCCCGGGCGCTTTAGCCTTCGCCGGCAGATTCGAGACAAGGTCGACGCCGCAGTCCGAGCAGACCTTAAAACCAGGCCGATACTCCACACCACATTTAGGACAGAACATAGCGACCATTGTAGCGCGAGGGAACGGAGAGCGCGAGGCAGAGCCGGGACGATTTTCGGCGCGCTATCGGCAAACCTGAAAGGTTCGCTCCGAAAGCCACTGCGCGTTCGGCCCAGGCCGCTTGGTCCGTTGGGCGCCAGTTGGCATTCGATCGCTCCGCGAGCTTTGTGAAGCTTCACACACCTATTTTGCGGGCCAGCACGGATCGACTTTGGCCGGATTTTTGTTGCAGGCCAAAAAGCGGCGCGTTTTTACCCGGAAGGATGGCAAATCGCACGCCGCCGACAAAACCACCTTTGGCTGACGCGTCTTTCTTTGCTGCTCGCACGTATACCAATTAGAATGAGCGCCACTTTTGCATCAGGATTCGGGCGACGGTCGAGCAGTTCGTGCGGATTGCGGGACGGTCTCCTTTTCTTCTCCACAATGATGGAAGATGATACGAAGGCGCTCGCGCGCGGCCTCCGGTACCGCGACCCAAACCTGCTCGACACGCTCATCGAACAGTATCAATACCGGCTGCTCCGCTACCTGATCCATCTGACCGGCGATCGCGAGCACGCCGAGGATTTCTTTCAGGAAACGTGGATGCGCGTCCTCGAGAGAGGCCATCAGTACGACGGCACGCGCAAATTCGAGGCGTGGCTTTTCACCATCGCGCGCAATCTGGTGATCGACTGGCAACGCAAGAAGAAGCCACAAAGCCTCGACGAGCTTATGGCCCCTGGCGACGATGCGCCGGGGGTTGAACCCGCGACGCGGCCATCGGATTCGCCTCTGGAAATTGCGGTTCAGCAGGAAAACCAAACGGCCATGCAGTTGTTGCTCGCGAATGTGCCGGCCGCTTACAGAGAAGTGCTCGTGCTTCGTTTTCAAGAGGACATGAAGCTCGACGAAATTGCGTCCATCGTTAGCGCGCCGGTTGCGACGGTGAAGTCGCGCCTGTACCGCGGCATCGAGGCGCTGCGCCGCTTGCTGCCACAGGAGGAAATATGAACGAAGATCTGCACGCGCGTGCGAGGCGGTTGATCGGCAAAGAGCGCGTGGAAGGCGCGCTCCCGAATACAGAGGGCGCGTGGCTTGCAGACCACTTGCGCGGGTGCGACGCGTGCGCCCGCGATGCCCAGCAGACCGATCGAGCGCTCGCGTCGTTGCGCAGCATCAGCATCGACCTGCCCAGCAACCTTGCCAGCCGCACGCAACTGCGAGTTCGCCTGCGGGCTGACGAGCTGCAAGAGCGCAGCGCAGGTCACAAACTGCTGTGGGCCGTCAGCGGAGTCTCCTGGGCCGTGGGAGTCGCGACAGCACCGTGGGTATGGCGAGGCTTCGCGTGGGCCGGTGAACACGCGGGCTTGCCGAAACCGCTCTGGGAGATTGGATTCGTTCTGTGGTGGGGCATTCCGGCGCTAGTTGCCACAGGCGCGGTTCTGGCGGGACGAAAAGGTGAATTTGAGCAGGATATCGACTGAGCGCGCCAAGTGCCACGCGTGTGCAGTGCCATCGAAAGCGAGAGCCTTATGAACGATAAAGAATCAAGAACCAGCGGAGGCATTAGCAGCACGTGGAACGAACGCATGCGGCTGATCCGGCTGCGTCGCAAGCGCGAGCATTGGCGGTTTCGCGACGAACTGGCGGTGATTCCTCGCTGGATCGTAATCGCGCTGATCGTCGTCTTCGTGATCGCGCAGCTCCTAGCGGCGCTGATCAACTTGTTCGGCCTCGCCAATAACGGCGCCATCTGGCCCGAGGGTCACAGCCCACTGGTCGCGTCGCTGGCCCTGGTGGGATTCATCACTCTCGTCGCCGTTTTTACTTTTCCCTGGATCCTGTTGCTGGGGTACGTGAATCGCGACGCCAAGCGTCGCGACATGAATTCAGCTCTGTGGACGATTGTCTGCATCATCCTGATGCCCGCATATGTCTTGCTCGGATTCATCATCTATTTTCTGGTGCGCGAGCCGCTGCCCTATACCTGCCCGAAATGCGGGGCGACTGTGGGTCCGCGCTTCAATTTTTGCCCGAATTGCCGGTGCGACCTGCACCCTTCATGCCCTAATTGCGGCCACGAAATCGTCGAAAGCGACAAGTTTTGCGCCTTTTGTGGCCACGATCGCACGGAAAAGGTCGCGTCGCCGCCCGCTGCGCCGTGAAGCTTTACGGGCGTTCGATTGCTAGGGCGACGGCGAGCGCGACGTTATCGGCAGGTGGCTGAATGCGGCCGAGCGCGGCGAACTTGTCGGCTTCAGTGATTTTGTTTTTGGCTCGTGACGGCGAGGTTCTACAGGCCGCAACGTCCGAAGGCGCGAAGCCCGGACTGCGGCGAGCGTTCACTTTTTCGGATGAGAGGCACTGAGCGTGCGATTGAGGATTCGAGGCATCGGGTTGCAGACCCGCGCGATATCACTTCTTCTCGTGAAATGAGCTGAAAGCGAATGAGTTCATAATTGCCTGAGCTTCGTCGCTCTCGACGGGAAATAACAAGAGTTCCGGCTCCGAGACAATTGAATGCTGCCCATTGGTATGCGCGATGTCTCGCGCACGGAAGTAGTACGTCTCTCCGGCCTCGGCGGTGAAACCAGTGGCAGCGGTCGCGCGCTTGCGGCCGAAGTAAAAGGGGGTCGTATCGGACTGCCAATTCGCACAAAGGTGATGTTCACCGGGATCGACGAAAACGTAAAAATATGAGTTGGCGTGTGTGGCACCGACCCACGTTCCATCTATGCCGAAACGAGTGGTAGGGCGGGGTGTCGCTTTGTATTTCAGATCATCCTGCAGGAAATATACCAGCGCTTTTCCGGGCGCCGCCGTGGCCGCCGGCTGAGACGCGCGAGTGGTCTTCACGTCGAACCGAACGTTTGCCGGGCCGCAGCCGGGAACAGATTGGGCATACGCAAGTCCGACCGCCGCAATCAGGATTAGCAACAGCGGGATGACGGTGCGTTTGATCATGGCGTTCCCTCCCACGAACAAATTACCTTCAAATCATGTGACGTCCGAGGATAGAAATGCGTTCCGCGAATGTGCACAGCAACGAGCGTGATTGAAACCGAAGCTACAGGCTTTCAATGGCTAGGGCCACGGCGTTGCCGCCGCCGAGGCAGAGGGCGGCGATGCCGCGCTTCAAGTTGCGGCGCTGCAATTCATAGAGCAGCGTGACGAGGATGCGCGCGCCGGAAGCGCCGATGGGATGACCGAGCGCGACCGCGCCTCCATTGACGTTGACCTTTTCGGGATCCAAGCGCAGCTCGCGCGTGACGGCAATGGCGGCGACGGCGAAGGCTTCATTGATTTCGTAGAGATCGACGTCGCGATCGCGGTCCCAGCCGGTTTTCTTCAGGAGCTTTTCGATGGCTTCGACGGGCGCCATCATCACCCATTTCGGCTCCACGCCGCTGACAGCCTGGGCAATGATGCGAGCCATCGGCTGCTTGCCCAATTGCGCAGCTTTGCCTTCGCTGGTGACGACCAACGCGGCGGCGCCATCGTTGGTGCCGGGGGCATTTCCTGCGGTGACGGTGCCGTCTTTTTTGAATGCGGGCTTTAGCTTCGCTAGCACCTCAAGAGAAGTGTCCTCGCGCGGGGATTCGTCAAATTTAATGACGATGGACTGGCCCTTTTTCTGCGGAATTTCGATGGGCAGAATTTGTTCGCTGACGAAGCAGGATTTGGTGGCGCGCACGGCTTTGCGATGGGAATCGAGCGCGTATTGGTCCTGCTCCTGACGCGAGATTTTGTATTTTTCGGCGACCAGCTCGGCGGTCTGGCCCATGTGGTAGTTTTCGTACACGTCCCACAGGCCATCGACGATCATCGAGTCGAGCACTTCCTGATTGCCCAGGCGGTAGCCGGAGCGCGCGCCCTTCAGTAGATACGGGCAGTTGGACATCGACTCCATGCCGCCCGCGATGACAACTTCTGATTCGCCCAGCGTGACCGCTTGCGCGGCAAGTGCGACAGCTTTGAGTCCCGAGCCGCAAACTTTGTTGATAGTCATCGCCGCGACGCGCGGATGGAGTCCGCCGCGAAGAGCAGCTTGCCGCGCGGGATTTTGTCCCAGGCCCGCTTGCACCACGTTGCCCATGATCGCTTCGTCCACTTGCTGAGGATCGATTCCGGCGCGACGGACGGATTCGGCCACCACTTTGGCGCCAAGTTCGGTGGCGGAGAGCGGCGCGAGGCCTCCGAGGAAGCGGCCGATAGGGGTGCGGACGGCGCTGAGGATCACGGGCTGTTCGAGATGGTCGGGCTGAGACATGGCGGACTCCCTGCGAACCGATTACGCCGCGGTGAAACAGCGCGCCAACGGCTGAAAACGTTATAGCTTGCTTCTCAGAAAAGTATAGAACCGTACTGTCGGAGGGTCAATTGAGGGCGGACGTTTAGTTCGAACACATACGACATCCCGTGAATGTACTTTCTGGTATTATGCACCGACAATGCAATCGGTTCTTAATGATGCCAAAGTCGAAAAGCTTCTAAGACTAATTGAGGAGTCTACCCGCTCCTCGAAGGAGGGGGTGAAGCGATTCGTCGAACCCGCTCAGGGGACACTCAGCCGCGCGGTTAACAAGAGGCATCACATAGTGTTCGGAAGGCGGGGATCAGGCAAGTCTAGCCTACTTCAAAAGGCAGCCGCAGATCTAACCGTCGACCGCAGGCCTATTGCGTACGTAGACCTGGAAATTTTCAAAGGGCATACCTATCCCGATGTTCTCATCAGCATCTTGATTTCTACGTTGAAGGAATTTGAGAGGTGGCTGCGGACAGCGGCGATAAACCCAGCAAATAAGACTTCTTTTTGGCAAAAGCTATTTGGCACGAAACCTGCCCGCCCCGCTTACAACAGAACTGCTGTCGAAGGACTCGTTTCAGACGTCTGCTTGCGGCTACAGGAGCTACACAGCCAACTTTACTCGTCGGACGGCGTCCAAACGACTACTGTAGTGAAGCAAGTTCACGAGTATGCTGCGGGATCAGAGGTGACGGGAGGCATCAAAACACAAGTAGCATCGCTAGGAGCTACGACCTCTGAATCCAGGAAGGCAGGCGGCTCGCGCGAGGTACAGCAACAGTATCAGCATTCAAAGCTAGAGTTCCTTCACCAGCACATTCTCGAATATCAGGTGTTGTTCCGGCGAATCCAGGAAGTCTGTGGAGGCGACTCTTTTCTGTTTCTGGACGACTTGTATCATATTCGGACGGCTGACCAGCCATACGTGGTTGACTACTTTCATCGGGTCGCGAAGGGCAGCGGGCTGTGGCTGAAGATCGGCACGATTCGACACCGAAGCAAGTGGTACATCCACGGCGATCCGCCGATCGGGGTCAAACTCGGAGATGATGCAGACAGCATAGACCTCGATTTAACGCTTGAAAAGTATTCGCTGACGAAGGAATTTCTGCGAAAAGTCCTCCAGAGCTTCGCTCACGATTGCGAGATTGACCTCACGGATATTTTGAACGAGGGCGCTATGGATCGCCTTGTACTCGCTTCGGCCGGCGTCGCGCGCGACTTTCTCGCGATTTTTCGGAAGGCGGTAACTGTTGCGCGGGAGCGGGGCGACGATAGCAGGGGCCCGAAGATTGGTTCGGAGGACGTGAATCGTGCCGCTGGCGAGCACGAGGAATCCAAGCGCGAGGAACTGAAGCGGGACGTGGTAGAGGACCAGACGGAAATAGAAGACCAGTTTAGAAAGATCGTCAGCTTCTGCATAGATGAAGCGCGTGCCAATCTTTTTCTGGTCGACAAAGCCGCCGGGGGCAAGGAAGTCGAACTGATTCAGCAGTTAGTGGATCTTCGACTCGTACACCTCGTAAGCTCGAGAATAACTGTAAGCAAGCAGCCCGGGAAAATCTATGAAGCGTACATGCTCGACATCAGTCAGTATGCGGGTTCGAGGGCCCGTAGGAACTTTGAAATCGTCCCGTTTTGGAAGCCGGGCGAGGCGAATTTGCGCCGGGTTAAATTAATTTACCCCCATACGATAGCCTGAGTACCGTGGCATCTTCTGAATTGTGCCGGCGCGTACTGTCCATCTCTTTCGCTCTGTGTTCGCCTTCCCGAGATCTGGTAAGATGGTCGCGCAAATATGACAAATAGAGTTGGCACTGGCGACTCGGCCGCCTCGGCGTTTCCGTTGAATGCGGAGCAGCGGGCGGCCGTCGAACATGGCGAAGGGCCGCTGCTGGTGGTGGCGGGCGCGGGCACGGGCAAGACGCGCGTGATCACCGAGCGCATCCGGCGACTGCTGGAAGAAAATCCGGAGCTGGCGGGCGAAAACATTCTGGCGCTGACGTTCACGGATAAAGCCGCGGGCGAGATGAAGCACCGCGTGGTGAAAGCCGTGGGCGAGCGCGCCGAAGGCGTTTGGCTGAGCACGTTCCACAAATTCTGCATGGAGAAAATCCTGCGCGAAGCGGCGGCGGATGCGCAGGCGCTGGAAGACATCGATCATTGGATTTTACTGCGGCGGCACATCGGCGAGCTTGGCTTGCAGCATTTCAAGCGGCTGCAGGAGCCGGGCGAGTTCCTGAGCGATTTCGTCAAATTTTTCTCGCGCTGCCAGGACGAGCTGGTTTCGCCGGACGATTACGACCGCTTCGTTGAAGGGTTGCGCGAAAAGCACGCGCGGCTGCGGCCAACGCTCGAAGGCGACGCGCTGGAAATCGCGGAAGAAAATCTGGCGAGGCAAGAAGAGCTGGCGCGCGTTTACCGCACCAGCGAACGGCTGCTGCGCGAACGCAAATTGCTCACATTCGGCGCGCAACTGCTGCGAGCCGTGGAACTGCTGCGAGCGGATGCAGCTCTGCTGGCGAGACTGCGCGAGCAATACCGCTACATCCTCGTCGATGAATTTCAGGACACCAACATCGCGCAACTGGAGCTGCTGTGGCTGCTGGCGGGCTCGTCCGCAGTGGCGGGCCAATCGGGAGGCAAGTGCGGAAATATTTTGGCCGTCGGCGATCACAACCAGGCGATTTACCGATTTCGAGGCGCGTCGTTCGGCAGCTTCACCTATTTTCTGGAGAGCTTTTGCGGTCTGGGCAAAGGCGCGCGAGGCGCGCAGGCGAAAAAGTATTTGGTGTCGCTGGCGCGGAATTACCGTTCCACGCAACGCATTCTAAACGTGGCCCACGCGGTAATCGAAAACAACGAGCAATCGCCGCTGCTGCCTTCGAGCAAGCTCGAAACGGAGCACCGCGAAGGCGAGCGCGTGCGCGTGGTGGAATTCGGCACGCCGGAGGAAGAGGCGCACTGGGTGGCTTCGGAAATCGACCGGCTGCACGAAGCGGGCGCGAAATGGCGCGCGATGGCGGTGCTCTACCGCAAGCATTCGCATCGCGCACAATTGCTGGAGGCGCTGCGGCGGCGCGGGATTCCCTTCGCGATCA
>JBOGNC010000140.1:0-11323 GCA_050747045.1 Candidatus Acidiferrales bacterium
AATCGCGCCGCAAGCCTATCCGGCGGTCGCGGCACTTCAGAAATACGTCGATTCCTGCGGGCTTGAGCCGCTACTGCTCGAACTCGTGCGGTTGAGAGCTTCGCAGATCAACGGCTGCGCGTATTGTCTGGACATGCATACGAAGGATGCCCGCGCGCAAGGAGAAACCGAACAGCGCCTGTACCTGATCAGCGCGTGGCGCGAAAGCCCGATTTATACAGAGCGCGAGCGCGCGGCCCTGGAATGGACGGAAACGGTAACGCTGGTCAGCGACACTCACGTGCCGGACGAAGTGTATGACAGAGTGAAACAGCATTTCACTCCGCTGGAGTTGGTGAACCTGACGGCAGCGATCGCCATGATCAACACCTGGAACCGCCTGAGCGTGGCATTCCGTGCCGTTCCGGGGAGTTATCAGCCGGATTTGCAGAGGCTTAAGCAAGGCGCCTAGCGCGCCGAGCGCCGACGCTAGATTTGCGGCATAGCGCGGAAATTGCCTATAATGGCGAGGTAGGCTTCATATTTGACCGACGGTACCCCTTAGGCGTATAGAACTCCCGTAACCCACGACGCGCAAATGATCGATCTCGCGGAACAAATCAAGAAAAAGCTGAAGGACGAGATAGCCGCCCTTGAGCACGAGCTGCACAGCGAACTGCCCAAGGAGATCAAAATAGCGCGCGCACACGGCGATTTATCCGAAAACGCCGAGTACAAATACGCCAAGGAACGGCAGTCGTACGTGTCCGCCCGGCTCGGCCAGCTCCATCAACGCATGGCCAACCTGTCGATGATGAATCTGAACAACTTGCCCAAGGATCGCGCGGCGTACGGGTCGCGGATTGTGGTCCTCGACCTAGAGAAGGGTTCGAAAGTAACCTACAAACTGGTCACGGTCGAGGAAGCAGACGCGGCGCAAGGACTGATTTCCACGAGTTCACCGATCGGCCGCGCATTACTGGGCAAGAAGGTGGGCGACGAAGTGCAGGTGACCACTCCGGCAGGCGTAAGGAACTACGAGGTGGTGGAGTTGCTGACGATTTACGATGAAGCATAGCGGAGTGAGGCTCGCTCCATGCTGACGCGCAACATTAGCCGCTACTTTTCCTGGCCGATACAACGCCTGGCAGCGCTGCTGGCCAGCACTGGAATTCATCCCAACGTCATCACCTGGTCCGCCCTGGTGGCAAACCTTTGTGCTGGCGTGTTATTTGCGGAAGGGCGCTTTCCGGCGGCGGGCGGGCTTGTGATCGTCGCCGGGCTTTGCGATCTATTGGACGGTCCGGTGGCGCGGATGCAGAACCGCGTTTCGCTTTTTGGCGGATTCCTGGATTCGATACTCGACCGCTACGCGGACTTCCTGCTCTTCCTCGGGCTGCTCGTTTATTACGTGGAGCTGAATCGTTTTCGTTACGCGGTGCTGGCCGGTGCGGCAATGGCTGGAGCAGTGATGATCAGCTACGCCAAAGCGCGTGCCGCATCGTTAGTACGGGAATCCGACGTGGGTTTCTGGGAGCGGCCAGAACGGCTGGCACTGATCATTGTGGCGGCGCTCGCGCATCGCATGGGACTGGCGCTGTGGATATTGGCCATCGGCCCAAACATCACTGTAATACACCGCATCGTATATACGTGGAGACAAGCGGAGGCAGCGGGCAATACGCTGCCGCAGAACGCCGCACAGCCGGGCGGAGACCGCTTGCGTGGATCTGGCGTGCAGCCCGGTGCGCAGGCAGGCCAAGCGCCGGTGCGATCGAAGACAGCGCAGGCAGGACAGGTCATGATGCGGGCACGGCGGCATTCGGTGGGGCGGGAGCACTGAAGTGCCAAAGCTGATGAGCATTATCGGTATTATTTTGATTTGCGCGGGAATCGATCTGCTTTGGCAGTCACGCATGGACATCCGCTACTGGTTTGCCGCGTATCGTTCTGTCTTGCGGGAAGTGCTTCGGCGGCGGGACGTTTCACGGTTGATCACGGCAGCGCGAAAACGGCAGGGCGCCACCGCGGTGCTGCTGGGAATGTCCTTGGTTTTTTTGGTGGGTCCCGTACTGGTTGTGACCGGTGTCGCTCTGATGCTGCTGTTCCCCAGGCCCTAGGCTTTCTCGGACAATCTTGAAACCCTCTCTCATCGTTCACGGCGGCGCGGGAAACATACCCGATGGCGCAATGGCAGGTTTTCGCCGAGGCGTACGGATGGGAGTGGAAACAGGCTGGCGGATTCTTTCCGCTGGGGGCGCGGCGATTGACGCGGTGGAAGCGGCGATCGTGGCAATGGAAGAAGATCCCGTGCTCGATGCGGGAGTGGGCTCGCACCTAAATCGCGACGGCCGGGTTCAGCTGGACGCGATAGTGATGGATGGTATGACGCTGAAGGCCGGCGCAGTGGCGGCGGTAGAGCGCATTCGCAATCCGATTCGCCTGGCGCGGCTGGTGCTGGAAAAATCCGAACACATGATGATGGCTGGCCCAGGCGCCGAGCAGTTCGCAGTGGAGAACGGGTTCCCGCTGTGTGATCCAGAGGAGCTGATTACGGATGCAGCCCGCCACGAATGGCAAAGTTTGCGGGAGCATTTGTTCGAGGCTGAAAATGCTCCGGCTCATCCGCGGGGGACGGTGGGCGCCGTAGCGCTGGATTCGTCAGGCAATTTGGTGGCGGGAACATCGACAGGAGGAACGCGAGGAAAGTATCCGGGCCGGGTGGGCGATTCGCCGCTTATTGGTTGCGGCTGCTACGCCGATGTTGAGGCCGGCGGAGCGTCGTGCACCGGCTACGGCGAAGGTATCATGAAGATCGTGATGGCCAAGCTGGCAGCCGATCTCCTGCGCGATCCGAGGGTTCTTCCGCCGCATCGCAAACGACGAGGCAAGGAGACCATCGCGCAAGCCGTGGCGGATGCTTGCGTGCGGGTTTTGGGACACCGTGCCCATGCGACGGGAGGCTTGATCCTGCTGGATCGCGACGGCCGTCCAGCGGCGGCATTTTCAACGCCGCGCATGGCATACGCGTACGTGGAAGCCGACGGGTCTTTCACGATCGCCCCGCAGGTTGGCGGTTTTTAGCTCGAGCTTCGCTAGCTATTCGTCTCTTATTCGCGCCGATATTTTAGAAATACCTTGCGCTCGGGCGTCGTTTGCAAGAGAATTCTGGCAGACACACTTAGTTACATAAAGGCCCGCGCAACGCCATCTTCTCTCCTCGGACGTCTCGCGCGGGCCTCCTTTTTTTCCTGCGAGCAGCTGCAGAGTGCAAAGACGTCCGGCAACGAACGGATATAGGCCGATTGGCCGAAGACAATCAGCAGGAAAGCAAGCGGTCGTCGTGTTCGGGAGCAAGCGCGCTCAGGAGCACATCCTGCTCTTCGATCACAGGATAGCCTTCGGAGCAGGTGATGAGGTGCGCGAGAGCGCGCGGGAGAAACAGGCCTTCGTCGCTGGCGCGCAAGTGCGCACGCGATTGCCACAACCCGATCATGGTGCAGCGAGGCTTCGGATCGTTGTGCAAACTGCGGAGGACCATGAAACCGCGGAATCCGCGCTCTTTCTTGGCGTCGGGCAGAAGCGTACGGACCGACTCGATAAACTCGTCGAGCTTTCCGTGTAAAATGGTGAAGCGCCACATGCGAGCGTACATGGACACCTCCGTCGCTTGATCGAATTTCCTGATTGATAAGGACCACACATCAGAGGAGGTTTCCCTCGGCGTGCAACGGTGGCGAAGACTATCACGATAAACCCTAAGAAGATACGGCGATCGGATGCCAGCGAGGGTATGACTTGCAGCAGCATATCAGCGCGAGTACGATCAGTGGATGCGGCTGCCCGGTGCGCAGCGTAGAATCAGGCGACGCCTGGCGGGAAAGGGATCCCAATTGAGACACGTCGCTCGTTTTGTGGCGCTGGCTCAGAAGTGAACGGTCAATGAAGATTCGTCAAAAGAACTCGACCGGATCGACGGCGCGGCTCAAATGGCCCTCCGTGCGGGGTATTCTGGTGCTCGCGGTGGTGCTGGCGATGTCCGCGATGATGAGCGGCTATTTCGGAAGTTCGGCCGCTGCAACAGAGGCGCAGCCAAACGAGATGCAGGAGTCCGTGCAGAAGTTTGCGAACGTGCTCGCGCTGGTGCAACGAAACTACGCCGATCCCATCAACGTGGATCAGGCGATCTACGATGGAGCGATTCCGGGCATGCTGCAGTCGCTCGATCCACACTCCGAGTTTTTCGATCCCAAGGCTTACGCGGCTTTTCTCGAGCAGGAGCAGGGACGCTATTACGGTGTCGGGATGGTGATTGAGCAGGGCGCAAACGGGCAAACATTGGTCCAGGTGCCATTCGTTAACTCGCCCGCGTACAAGGCCGGGATTCGGCCAGGCGATGTGATTTTGAAAGTGGACGGCAAGGCTTGCGCGGGATTGAACACGTCTGAGGTTGCCAATTTACTCCGCGGAGCAAAAGGCACTCCTGTGACGATCACGCTCGGACGCGAAGGCTGGGCGAAGCCCATCGAGGTCACGGTCACGCGCGCGGAAATCCCGCGGCCGGCGGTGGAATACACGGCGATGGTGCGCCCGGGAATCGGCTACATCCGTGTCTCGACATTTAATGACACTACAACGGATCGCGATTTTGTTGCGGCGCTCGATCAGTTGGATGCGCCGAAGCTCGACGGACTAGTAATCGATCTGCGAAACAATGGCGGCGGCCTGGTGGACCAGTCCGTGGGCATGGCGGACATCTTCTTGCACAAGGGCGATCTGATCGTTTCGCACCATGGCAGATCATCCCCAGAACGGCGTTATTACGCGATTCGCGGGAATCAAGGCTTGGATGTGCCGGTTGTGGTGCTGATCAACGGGCAGACTGCTTCTGCCTCGGAGATTTTCGCCGGAGCGCTGCAGGACCATGATCGCGCGTTGATCGTGGGGGAGACGAGCTTTGGAAAGGGGCTGGTCGGAACGCAATTCCCGCTGACCTACAACACCGCTCTCATGCTGATCACTGCGCGCTACTACACTCCGAGCGGTCGCTCAATTCAGCGCAGTTATAAGAACGAAACGCTCTACGACTACCACTACAACCCTCAAAAGCCCACCACGCAGGAAGCGAAACTCACGGACACAGGACGCACGGTCTATGGCGGCGACGGCATCACGCCAGACGTGACCGCGCCCGTTCCCAAGCCGGATGACTTCGAACAATTGATGGAACGCCGCGGCGTGCTATATCCCGCATCGTTGCCGCCGCAGGGCATTGGCGATTTCGTGCGTTTCTATCTGGGAGAAAACCAAAATATTCCGCAGAGCTTCGCGGTGAATGATGCGGTAATCGCGGAATTGCGAAAATATTTGGATCAGCAGCACATCGAAGTGACCGACGCGCAGATCCAGGAAAACCTGCCCTACCTAAAATGGGAAATTCAGCGCGAAGTGTTCACCAGCGTCTTCGGCCTGGATGCGGGATATAAAATCGCGCTGGAGAACGACCCGCAGTTGGACAAGGCCATTGCCTCCATTCCGGCGGCAGAATCGCTGTACTCCAATGCGCGCAAGATGCTGGCCCAGAGGACTTCCAGTAGCAACAACCAGCCGTAAGCCCGCGCGTAACGTCAGGCTCGCCAGCTCGCGCGAAATTTGTACGTCCAGCGATAGCGGCGTGCAGGCGTTCACAGCACTGCCAATATTCGTGCGAATCGGGGAAAGGCCTGTTGCGCCAAGAGCAGCGAAGGCGGATGCTGGGACCTCGGAGCAATGGGCGGCAGGAGGTGCGGAATGCTGCGATCAAAACCGCATCAGCTTCGCTGGGTTTGGCTGGCGCTTGTCTTAGCGGCGCTGGGGCTTAGAGGCCCGCGGCCATCGTGGGCGCAGCAAGCGGCTGTCCATCCCATGACTACCGCGCGTCCGATCTACAGAACGCATGTTCAGCGGCCAGCCTTGAGCCGCCCGATTCGCCGAGTCATACCGCGCCCGATGCCCGTACGGCCTATAGTCCTTGCGTACCCTCGCACGATGCCGATTCGCCGACCCATCGCTAGGCAGTTAGGAAGGCGGACACAGGCGCGCATGTACCTCTCGCCGCAGAGTTTCGCGCCATATTCGATAACCGCACACACCTTCGCGCAGCCCGGCCATGTGTTCGCCGGATTACGTGGCGCAACTATTCAGCCTAGAAGTGCGTGGAGAGGATTGGGGCGCCGCGGTTATTTCAATTCGTTCCTCTTCGGCGGAGCCTTCGCTCCCGACTTCGGTTATTGGGAACGGCGGGCGAATTATCAAATGCTGCCGATGGGATTCGGCCTGTGGCCAGCATGCGATTCGGCGGCAATTCCTGGCAGATTTTGGACAATTGGGCCTTGCGCCGGGATCGGCGACTACCAATCGGTCGCGCCGAGCTATGAGAATGAATATCCGATGGGTGCCACGCCGCCGCCATACTACTCAATTCTTCAGATTATCGAGCAGCCGGAAACCGTGCCGCCAGCGGCGAAAAAGCAAACCGCGCCAGAAAAACAACCGAACATGTTGGTTTGCCTGACGAACGGCCAAAAGACGGAAGTGTCGGATTGGTGGGTCACCGGCGGCCGTTTTTATTTCGTGCCGCTGAACGAGAAAAGCCAGTCGGTGGACCTGGACTCGCTCGATCTTCGCAAAACCATCGAACAGAATGAAAAGCGGGGCCGGACGTTTATGCTGAACTTCACGCCGCCGTCCGAACGCCCGGTGCTTCCGGAGCTGCCTTAAAATCGTCAAAACGGCTAACTCCTTGAGAACGGTGACTCAAACTGCTGCCACCTGCTCGTCCCTGCTTTCCACATCCACAACTGAACCGAGATTCTTGGCACCCTCGCCCCATCGAGCACGAAGCAAGCGATTCATAGGCTCGGAGTAGAACCTGCCCACCAGGTCGCCAAGCAATGCTGCGAGTACGATGGCGACGACGAATAAAACCGGGACCAGCAACATCCGCTTGCGCAATTTCAGAAAAATATCGAAGAGCGCGAAGACCACGAACATGTGCGTCAGATAGACCTCATAACTGCGCTGGCCAATATTCAAAAGCGGACTGAGAAAACGCGGACTCCTCCACTGCGTCTGAGCCGCGGCAATGATGATGAGACAAGTTCCAAGGGCGAGAATCGTTTCGCCCAGGCCTTTGCGTCCCAAACCCCACATAAATCGCTCGGCAGAAAATCCCAAGATCAACACCAGCAGAGCTATGCCGATCGCGGTAAAGATTCTGAGAGCGGTGCGAGAAAAGCGCGTTCGAGAAACCAGCAACGCTGTTAAGCAACCGAGCGCGATCGCATCCATGCCGCCGAGATAAGAATATTCGCGCCAGACGGGATTGCCGCGAGCGAGCAGAGTGCGTCCAAAGGGCCCGAGCACGGTGAACGTCACAAGAACCGCGATAAACAGCTTGCCGCGGCCAAGAATCCGCGCGACTAGCGGAAAGAACAAATAGAACATCTCTTCGACGGAAAGTGACCACAGAACGTCCCAGTTGGCAGGCAGATATCCGCGCGACGCCTCCAATACATTCACGTGAACGGTTAAAGCCGCGAAAAGCGCTCGACCGAGGCCGCCGGTCTTTGCCGATACGACGAAATCCTTCCAATGAGCGAAATGGAGCGCGCTGAGAACCGCAAGTAAAAGCAGCATTAGCGGCGCGATGCGAGCGAATCGCAGCAGGTAAAAATCGCGCACCTTCACGTGATCGAGCGAGCGCCAGCGGCGCAGGGCGATGGATGTGATTAAGAATCCAGACACCACAAAAAAGATTTGTACTCCGAACTGGCCGCTCCAAAAAAGCGAGCGCGCAAGCTGCGGGGGCATTCCGTGCGTGTACGGAATGTGGGCTGAGAAGAGGCGCATATTCACGTGGTTCATCAAAACAAAAAGGATGGCAAGGCCGCGGAGCACATCTATACCGTCAATCCTGGACCAACTGCGGCTCGGTTTCGGAAGCTCGGTACCCATCGGACCCACATCTTACATAGGCGCTGGCGAATAAAGGGGCCCGGCAACAGGCGAGTTGGCGAAGTAGCACACGGGTGCAGACCGCCAGCAGCCGACCAGCCTCTTTCGAGGGCGCTCGCCCGCTTGAAGCGGCGCGGAGGCGTGTGCTAGCATCCCGATTTTCCACCCTTCTCTGGATTCCGCCGAGCAGGGCGCAGGATCATCGGGCGCAAGGCCGGGGGGCGGCGCCGTGATGCAAACCGCAGCAAATAGGTCGGGAAATCTCGCCAAAATTTGGACGTACGAAATGCCTGTCTGGGCTGGGGTGTGCGCTACGAACGCCTTCACTGCTGTCCAGGAAACAGCTATAGCCGATCTACCGAATTTCAGAAACAATCGAGGTGAAACATGAAATCGTACGCGACGGAATGGATACGCAACGTGGGCATTGTAGGCCACGGCGGCACGGGGAAAACCCAGCTCGTGTCGTCGTTGCTATACACGGCGGGTATGACGCCGCGGCTCGGGAAAGTGACCGACGGCTCGACTACCACCGACTGGGACGAGGAGGAAATCGCTCGCAAGATTACGATTAGCACAGGACTGGCGTTCGCCGAATGGCAGGGCGAGCACCAAAAAGAGAAAACCAAGATCAACATCCTGGATACGCCGGGATATTCGACGTTCATCTGCGATACGAAAGCGTCGATGATCGCGGCGGACGCCGCGTTGATCGTGATCGACGCGGCCGCAGGCGTGCAAGTGATGACCGAGAAGGTTTGGGACTACGCGGTGGAGTACGGACAGCCGCGCGCGTTCGTACTGAACTGGATGGACCGCGAGCTGGCGAGTTTCGAGCGCGCGATTGCGTCGCTGGACCAGGTTTTTGGGCGAGGCGTGGTGCCGGTGCAACTGCCGATTGGAAGCGAGAAGAGCTTTCGCGGTGTCGTCGATTTGGTGACGATGAAGGCGCTGATCTATACGCCCAATGGCGACGGCAAGGCGAAGATCGAGGATATTCCCGCGGATATGGCCGAGGCGGCACAAGCCGCGCACGAAAAGCTGGTGGAGACCGTGGCCGAAGGCGAAGACGAGTTGATGCAGGAGTTTTTCGAAAAGGGCACGCTCCCGGCGGAAGATCTGAAAAAGGGTTTGCACGAGGAAGTGCGAGACGCGAAAGTGTTTCCCGTGCTGCTTAGCTCCGCGCTCCACTGCATCGGGCCGGACGCCATCCTGAACTTCATCGCGGAAATTTTCCCCGATCCAAGCTACCGCGCCACGGCGCGCGGACTCAAATCGCCGGAGCGAACCGGCCAAGAGATCGAGCGCAAGATCGCGGATTCCGAGCCAGTATCCCTCTCCGTGTTCAAGACGGCCGCCGACCCCTTCGCGGGGCGCATTTCGTGCTTCAAGGTTATGTCCGGCCTGCTCAAAAGCGATGCCACGCTGCAGAACTTCGACCGCAACGGGGCGGAGCGGCTGCAGCACATCGAGGTGATGCAGGGAAAAACTGCCTCGGCAGTGGCGGATCTGCACGCAGGAGACATCGGCGCGGTGGCGAAACTGAAAGATACGCTCACGGGCGACTCGCTGGGCGACAAAAACTCTCCCATCTATTATCCGGTCGCGAAGATCCCGGAACCTTCGATCACCTTTGCCATCGAGCCAAAGACACGCGCGGATGAGGATCGCTTCGGCGTGGCCATCCACAAAATCCTGGAGGAAGACCTCTCGCTGAGATTTTCGCGCGATCCGCAGACGAAGGAGTTTTTGCTTTCGGGCGCTGGTCAGCAGCACATCGAAGTGATCGTTTCGAGGCTTCGAAAACGCTATCACGTGGAGCTGACTTTGCATCCGCCGAAGGTCCCGTACCGCGAGACGATTCGCGCGAAAGCGGATGCCGAGGGCAAGCACAAGAAGCAGAGCGGCGGACACGGCCAGTTCGGCGTGGCGCGCATCAAGATGGAGCCGCTGCCGCGTGGAAAAGGAGTTGAATTTGTCGATGATGTTTTCGGAGGCGCGATACCGAGGAACTGGATTCCATCCGTCGAAAAGGGAATTCGCGATGCCGCGGAGCGCGGATACTTGGCCGGCTTTCCGGTGGTGGATTTCCGGGCGACGCTATACGACGGCAAATATCACGACGTGGACTCCTCCGATATCGCCTTCAAAATCGCTGGCTCAATGGCCTTTCGCGAAGCGATGAAACAGGCGCGCCCCGCGCTGCTTGAACCCGTCATGCACGTCGAGGTGTATGCGCCGGAGTCGTATTCGGGCGACATCATGGGCAACCTGAGCGGACGCCGCGGCAAAATCAGCGGTAGCGAAGCGCGGAGCGGTAATGTGGTCGTGAAGGCGTTGGTGCCGCTATCGGAGATGCTCAGCTACGCCAATGAGCTGATTTCGATGACGCAGGGGCGCGGCACCTATTCGATGGAATTTTCGCACTACGATTACGTCCCGCAGGAATTAGCCGAAAAAGTGATCGCAGCCCACAAGCCGCATCACGCAGCCGATGAAACAGAAGCGGCTACAGCTTAACTTTCTTCAGCAGCGCATGGAGACCGTGGGAATGTTTGCCGGTCGGCGAACTCGGCTGATTGGCCGCGGTTTCGGTGTTTTGCGCGCGCGCTGATTGCGACGAAGCGGTCTGGGAGGTCTGGGCAGGGGGGTGGGTGAATCCGGAGCAGCCGACGCCGTAGCATGGCCCTGGGCCCCGGAACTGCAAGCATCCGGCCAGGCTCACAGCAGACAGCATTACCAGCAGTAAACCGGATAGTTTCATCGGTTGTCCCTTTCAGTGTGCGCCGGCGGCGCCAAAGCGGTGCATCGCTTATCACAATGCTGACATAGGCACAGCGCGCTTGCGCTTGGTTTCGGAGCGAGCGCGCCCGCCAAGGCAATAGAAGATAAGGCGAAGCGGGCAGCCCGTGCGTTTCCATGCGAAACACAGCCGAAAATGCAACGGGCTAGGCCGCGCCTGCCGTCGCTGTTACATCCCGAAAACACTCGAATTACGAGTGCAAATTAGTGAATCGGCATCTTTGAGTAGGAATTTAGTTATTTGGGAGAAGTAATGGAGGTCTTACACTGTTTCGATGACTCGAGCGATTGAAGATTACGCAATGATCGGCAATTGCGAGACGGCGGCGCTGGTGGCGCGCGACGGCTCTATGGATTGGATGTGTCTGCCCCGTTTCGATTCCGATGCGTGCTTCGCAGCGTTGGTGGGAACTCCTGAAAACGGCCGCTGGCTGATCGCTCCTAAGGCGAAGGCGAGAACGAAGCGCAGATACCGGCCAGACACGTTGATACTCGAAACGGAATTCGTGACCGCCGAAGGTTCGGCACTGCTAACGGATTTCATGCC
>JBOGNC010000141.1:0-11307 GCA_050747045.1 Candidatus Acidiferrales bacterium
CAAGCGCTCCACGGCCATCCGACGGAACTCCTTCCGATATCGTTGACCTCGTCTCCGCGCCACTGGCACCCCCCGTTCCCTGCAAAGTGTGCCATTACCGTTTGTCTCAAAATAGGGGTTCCGTCCAATCCCCAGTCGGTCCAAAGTCGCGCCGGGTTAAGCCACTGCGCTCGCTTGAGGGCGTGCGAAGGAAGCAGTGAAGGGTAGGCTTAGGAAAACTAAGCCTCAGTGAAGAAATCTAGGCACTTCCCGCCCGTATCGCCTCAATGTGCTTCTCCCAATATCACCTGGACCGTCCTAGATTAGCTCTTGACAAGCACGATGACCCTTGCGAGATTGCCGACGGCGTGGGAAGCGGGAAACATCTCTCTGGAGCAAGCGGTGCAAGTCGGCGGAGAGGAAAGTGGGTAAAGGATTAGGACTCTATGCATTTCACCTCATCTTCCGTCTTAGAGCATCTTCGGTATTTCTCGACCGGTGAGCGGAATTAGGCGGGCTTCTTCGCGTACGAGGTTGTAGACGTATGCGCCGCAGACTTGCAAGCGAGCGATCACAGGATAGGAGGCAATTCATCCATGAGAATCAATAGAAGGAAACTACTAGCGTTGCTGGGTGCGTCTCCGGCGCTTTTGGCTGGCTCCGAGGTGGAGGCGGCACCAAGGAAAAAGGGTGTGCATAGCGGCGGTGGTGGCGAAAAGAAGTTCACGGCGGTCAGCCCCAAGGGCACCCCGCCGGCCGTTCAACTCTATTCCATGGCTCCTCGGCTCGATACCTTGAACGGGAAGACCATCTACCTGGTCGATACAGGTTTCTTTGGCGGCGGCACGCTGCTGAAAGAAATGCAGGAATGGTTTCAGCAGAACATGCCCACCGTGAAGACCGTCTTTCGGAAGAAGGCGGGAGGTTGGGCCGCGGATGATCCTCCACTCTGGGCGGAAATCAAGGCAAAAGGCAACGCAGCGATCATGGCCATTGGCCATTGAGGGGGTTGCGCGCCAGCGACCGTGGGTCACTGCATAACGGTGGAAAAGATGGGAGTCCCCGCAATTCCGATGTGTACCATGGCCTTCGTACAGTTGTCGAAGACCACTGCGGCGAAGCGAGGCATGCCGCACTTCCGCGAAGTGTTCACTCCGCACCCCGTGTGGGGCAAGACACCTGCAGAACTGGCGGCAATGGTAAGAGGTCCCGATCCGGTGACGGGAAAACCCATGATGAAGGAGATCATGGATGACCTAACTACGCCCCTTTCCGCGGAGGAACAGAAGTCCGGGACGGAGAATATTTCAGCCGGACCCGCTGTCTACGGTCCTGAGGCTTTGGATGACCTGCAGAAGATCTTCATGAATAACGGAATGACAGACTACCTGCCGATCATCATTCCGACCGAAGAGAAAGTAGATGCGATGCTCAAAGGGACGAGCCACCATCCGGAAGAAGTGCTCAGGAAAGCAATCCAGGGTGTGGGCTACGAATCCGCGCAGTGGGGGTTCACGGTGCGGCAAGTCGCGGTGAACGCGGTCATGTCGGGATGCGAGCCGGAGTATTTTCCGATAGTGCTGGCGATGGCGTCCGTGGGCCAATTAGGGTTTTTCGGTTCCACAACGTCGGGAAGCAGTGCGATTGTGATTAACGGTCCCATCCGCGACAAGCTCAACATGAATTACGGAATCGGCGCGCTGAGCCCGTTCGCGCAACCCAATGCCACTATCGGGCGATCATGGACGTTGATGGGCAAGAACCTCACCTCTGGCGGCATACCCGGCGACACCTATCAAGGTTCGCAGGGCAATCAGATGGACTACAACAATTGCTTTATTGCCGAGGACGAGAAGAACAGCCCGTGGACTCCCTTTCACGTGCAGCAAGGATTCAAGCCCGAAGAAAACGTGGTGAGCTTGTTCCTCGGATGGGACATCCGCCAGGGGCACGGCGCGGAGGGTGCGGGAGCACCCGTGGATCCGATGTTCGACGAACAGATCAGCAGCATGTTCCACACCATGGCGGGAACGTTCGGCGCGATGGTGATTTGCGACCCGCTGGTGGCAAAGCGTCTGGTGGCTCAGGGATACGACACTAAGGAAAAACTCTCGGAATGGTTGTGGAAGAACACCATGCGCACGGCGAAGGATTACCGGAATTCTTCCCTGTCCTACGTATACACATATCCGGCCGCGCTGGAAGGAAGAGAGCCTTATGCCACTTGGTGGAAGTGTCCAGAAGACACGTTGATACCTTGGTTCCCCAGCACCAAATACATTAACTTCATCGTTGCCGGGGGCCAAACCAATGCCTTTTTTCAGATAGGGAACATGAACCACGGCAGGAGCGAATCCATCGACAAGTGGGCGTAGACGATGTGGATGCGGGCCTGGTGAGATGATTCCGAGCTGCTATCGTTGACAGACGTGGCATTTGCGCGCATCGCGGATAGTTAGCCGGGTAGTGCTTAGCTCAAAAAAAAAGATTAACGAGCACATTCCGACCCTCATTTTATTATCACGGAAGCGGGAAGCCCGCCCAATCCGGCAACGCTGACCGCAACAGTGGCCGAAGTACTCGCAGCGAAATTCTGGTCGCCGCCGTAAGCCGCGGTGATTGCATCGGTACCAATCGGAAGCGCCGTGGTGGTGAGGGTTGCGACGCCGGAGCCGTTCAGAGTCACGCTGCCGAGCTTCGCCGTGTCGTCGAGGAACGTCACTGTGCCCGTCGGCGTTCCGCTACCGGATGCCGGCGTTACTTTTGCCGTGAACGTCGCCGAATCTCCGTCGACGATGCTCGTCGTCGACGAAGCAAGCGTCGTCGTTGTGGCCGTGCGCGGCGAACTCCCTCGCTCCAGAAACGCATCAGTTGCGTAAGATCCCCCGCTATTGCCGTTGGGCGAAGCGGTCAAATAGCGATGCGAGTGATAATGTGCGGAGTCTGACGCCAGCAAACCGTAGCGGTCGAAAGGGTTCCACGAAAGTGACGAATTCGCAGCGGCTGAAGAGCCGGGCGCCGACAGCGAACATGCGGCCAACATCGTCATCGAAGCGACAGCGAGAATTAACGCTACAGATCCAACTGCCCACCAAACCCTCGGCGAGAAAAATTTTGGCACCAGCGCCTCCTGTGGAGTATCGAGCCTACTCGACCGTTCAACAAGAATTTCCACTTTTGACCATCCGGAGAAATGTTTTTGTACACCGGATATCTTTCCGAGGCAATCGAATCCCTTCCGTTACATCATTTTCCGGCTCGGGAGACCGGCAACTGATTCTCGCCGACTTGGAACCTATTAGGGTTCCCAGCCCCAGGCTTTCACGTCAGCGCAAATGAAAGTGGGTTGCAGCCCGTGCTCACAGTGGCTCTTTGGGATTAGCCTGATCCCAGTCAATTTCCTTCACGCGAATCAGCTGGCTAGGCTTTTTTGTCTCGCAACTCTATTTTAATTCCGCGGTAGAATTCGAGCGGTAGCTGTTGGTTGCATCCGAGGGGTGCTGGATGGAACGAGCTGTGGAAGCGGTAATCGACGAGTACGAAAAGCGCGAACGAGCGGAGAACGATCTGAAGCGCGAGATCGATTTTGACCACGATCACTCTCGGAGAGACGAATTCCTGCTGTCCGTCGGACGCTCTTCCGCGCAGTTGCTGAGCATTTTAGCCAAGTCGCTGAAGCCGAAAACGATCCTCGAAGTTGGCGGATCGTATGGCTACTCGACTTTGTGGCTGGCCGAAGCGGCGCAATCCGTGGGCGGGAAGCTGATTACCCTCGAAATCAACCCAGAGAAACAGCGGTACTCTCGCGACGCAATCACCAGAGCAGGACTCTTAGACTCGGTCGACTTTCGTTTGGGCGATGCTCGCAAACTTATCAGCCAGCTTTCGGGCCCGTTCGACTTCGTCCTGCTCGACTTGTGGAAGGACCTCTACATCGCCTGTTTTGATCTCTTCTATCCCAAGCTCGGCCCGGGCGCGCTCGTCGTGGCCGACAACATGCTCTACCCAGAAGTAAATCGAGCGGAGGCAGCCCAATATCGCGCGCATCTTCGCACCAAGCCGCATATCGACTCGGTGCTGTTGCAGGTTGGCGGCGGTCTGGAGATCAGCCGATTTGTGAAAGGCGCTCTGTGAAGTAGCCGAACGCTTCTTCGCCGAACGGCACCTGGCTCCCTCCACCGGACAAAAACTTTCCTCGCATCAGCGTTGGCCGCGAGCGTATGATTCCCCTTAGGCGTATCGTTTGGGCCCACCGCGCGAACGGCTTCCCACAGGAGACGCACGATGAAAAAGGTTCTCATCATAGTCGGTATCGTGATCGCCGCTCTGATCGTGATCGTCATTGCGCTTCCGCTATTTGTGAACGTGAACCGCTTCAAGCCAACTCTCGAGTCCGATCTGTCGAACGCGCTCGGCCGCAAAGTCGAGATCGGCAATATTAAATTGGCGATCCTTTCGGGAGGCGTCACCGTTGATAATGTTTCCATTGCGGACGATCCGGCCTTCAGCAAATCTCCGTTCTTGACCGCCACGCAGCTCACCGCCGGCGTTCACATCTTCCCTTTGATTTTTTCGAAGCAGCTTGAGGTGCAATCGTTTACGATCACCGACCCTCAGGTCACGCTCTTGCATTCGCCTTCGGGCACGTGGAATTTCTCCAGCCTCGGCGCCAGTTCGTCCAAAGCGTCTGCGACAACTGCTGCGCCCAGCACGGCAGCCTCGAATTCTTCGAGTGGAGGTTCGTCCGCACCCAATGCGACCATTGGGAAACTAAGAATTTCAAATGGCACCATGGTTGTCGGCACCACCGGCGCTCAAGGCAAAACTCAAACCTACTCCGACGTGAACTTCCAAGCCTCCGAACTTTCCCGCACTTCGCAATTTCCGTTCAAGCTGACGGCCAAGTCTCCCAACGGCGGCACGATAAGCCTTGATGGCAATGCCGGTCCCCTCAACGGCGGCGATATATCGCTCACGCAGTTCACCGCGAAACTCGACGCGCAGCACATTGACCTCGCGAGTACCGGATTCGTCGATCCATCTTCCGGCTTAGCGGGCACCGTAAGTTTCACAGGCACTTTTTCCTCTGATGGAAATCTAATAAGCTCGCAGGGCACTATCAAAACCGAGCGCATCCGTTTGGTCGCCGGCGGTTCTCCATCGGCTGTCCCGGTGAATCTGAATTACACCACCGCCTACACGCCGAAAAAGCAAACCGGCACGCTCTCGCAGGGTGACGTGCACATCGGCAACGCGATCGCTCGTCTCACTGGAACGTACGATACGTCGGGCTCTTCAACGTCTGTAAAAATGAAATTAAATGGCCAAGGCATGCCGGTCACCGACCTGCAAGGCGTACTGCCTGCCGCCGGTATCACGCTTCCCCCCGGTGCGTCGCTCAGCAGCGGCGGCCTCAATCTCGCTCTCGCGCTCAGCGGTCCCGTGGACAAGCTCGTGATCACTGGTCCGGTGGACCTTTCCAATGCGAAGCTCGCTGGCTTTAATCTCAAATCCAAGCTCGGCGCGCTCGGCCCGTTGGCGAGCCTTGCTGGCGGCTCTGGATCGGACACCGAAATCCAGACGCTTAGCGCCGTCGTGCGCCAGGATCCTAGCGGCACGCACGCCCAGAATATCAACCTCGTTGTGCCGTCGATAGGATCCATCACTGGCGATGGGTTCATCAGCGCCACGAGCCAGCTCGATTGCAAGATGGTGGCGAAGCTGGGCGGCTCCGGCGCGGCAGGTGCGGCTACTTCCGCGCTCACTTCTTTTGCCGGCGGAGGAAAATCTCAGGGTGGCATCCCGTTCAAAATCGAGGGCACCACTTCCAAGCCCATCTTCGTCCCGGAAGTTGGAGCCATGGCCGGGAACATGCTGAAGGGCGCGGCTGGCATCGGTGGCAACAAGAATCCGGCAAACCAGGTCCAAGGCATCATCGGCGGCCTTTTCGGCAAAAAGAAAAAGAAGTAATCGCACGTACAGCTCAGCCTCAGATCGTCCTGGAGCTGCGGAACCCCGGGCGCGCCGCTATCCCGGATCGCCGTCGGAGGGTCTGACTTATCGGACACGTCTCTTGCGGCCCGTGCGCGAAGCGCTCAAAATTCTCTATAATTAAAATTACTTGGGAACCGGGCTGTGGAGTGCTTGCGCTTCGCCGTACCGGACGGGGCCATCGAATTCCGAAAACTCGCGGCCTGATTTTCCGCGGCAAATTCCTCTCTTTTTAGCAAACTCCCTTTCCGCTTACGTACAGTGGCGATAAATGCCGTTCGGCCAAATCAACCGCCTTGGTGGCGATTTTACTGAGGACTCGCGAATGAAGCGCATTCTGTTTGTCGATGACGAGCCGCTGGCATTCGAAACATTACAAGCAACGCTCGATTCGCAGCACGATCCGTGGGAGATCGCCTACGCTCCCGATGGGGAGACGGCGCTGATGCTCCTCGATGCCACGTCGTTCGATGTGATCGTCTCCGATACGCACATGCCCAAAATGGACGGCGCCGCGCTCCTGAAAACCGTTCACGAACGGTTTCCCGGCGTCGTTCGCATCGTGCTCGCTAGCCAGAAAGAACTCGACGCAGCCTTGCGTGCGGTTCCTGTGGCCCACCAATTTCTCGTGAAGCCCTGCGATCCCGAAATGCTGCGCGTCGCCGTGGAACGTGCCACCAGCCTTTCCGAAGTTCTCAACAATAAGCTGCTCGCCAGCATGGTCGGCTCCGTGCAAGATCTTCCCGTGCTGCCGCGCATTTATCTCGACCTTCGCCACGCCCTCAACGATCCCGATATTCCCCTGAAGTCCGTCGTCCGCATCGTCGAACAGGACGTCGGCATCTCCGCAAAAATCCTACAGCTCGTGAATTCCGCGTTCTTCGGATTGCCACGCGAGATCACCAGCCTGCAAACGGCCGTCAGCTATATCGGAACGCAGCTCTTGCAGAATCTTGTGCTATCGGCGGAAGTCTTTCACGTTTTCGAAGTCGGAAAAGTGGCGAAAGGTTTTTCGTTCGAGGAAGTTCACATGCACTCCCAGCTCGCCGCCAAAATCGCAGGCCGCATCATGGCGCCGCCGCACATTCACGGTCCTGCGATCATCGGCGGCCTTCTTCATGATGTAGGCAAGCTGGTGCTGGCTACGCGTTCGCCCGATCATTTTGCGCGCGCCTTGCGCGGAGCGCGCGAAGATCGCGTGCCCTTGTACGTCGCTGAGGAATCACTGATTGGAATTTCGCACGCTGAGGTGGGCGCGTATCTGCTGGCGCTCTGGGGTTTGCCGTCGCCGGTGGTCGAAGCCGTGGCGCATCACCACCATCCTGAGCGTGTGCCCGCCGATGCGCTCGACGCCGTAGGCATCGTGCATATCTCAAACGCCCTCGCCAACGAACATCCCGTTGCTCCGCCCGTCGGCGATCCGATGCCCTACCAATTCATCAGTGCCGAGTATGCCGAACGGGTCGGCGTATCCCAGCGGATCGCCGAATGGCAGGAGTTCGCCGAATCCGCCGCCAACGAACTTCGCGGAGCGTCCACGGGCGTCAGGTAGCCAGTCGCCCGTCGCGACGCGCCGTTCGCATGCCGCGTCTTCGGTCCATCGCTCTACTGGACGTCCACCGTGATCGGCACCGCTTGCGTCACGCCGTTAATCGTAAATGACACTTGGACCGTTTGAGTTCCAACCGGCGTGCCCGGATTCGTGTTACCGCCTCCACCGCCACTGCCGCCTCCGCAACCTGCGTTAGCGAACACGAATGTGAGCGCGACCAGCGCGAATGCCAGTCCCCATCGCCGCTGCCGTCCGCGAAAACCGAGGCCAATGCCGCAGCAGAACAGCAATAAGAGCGCGGTCGCCACAACCGTTTCGCCGCTCGGCCCTCGCAATCTGCCGATACCCACGTAAGCTCGCGGCCCGGGGATTAGTAACGAGGAAGCAGTGGTCATGATCGTCAGCGTCGCCGTCGCCGTACCGTTCGTCGCGATATTGACGCTCGATGGACTTACGCTGCAACTGCTGTACGCCGGCAAACTGCCGCACACCACGGTGAGCGGAGAATTTCCGTTGCTGCTGAATCCATTTTCACCCGTGAACGTCACCGTAGCCGAGCCCGACTGCCCCGGCGCCGGGATCCCAATCGTGCTCGCATTTGTCGTCACCGTAAACGTCGGCGCCGCGTTTACAGTCACGGTGATCGCCGCCGAAGTCGAACCGGTGTAGTTTTCATCGCCGCCGAAGGTCGCGGTGATTTGATCGGTACCCACAGGCAAAGACGTGGTCGTAAATTGCCCCGTTCCGGCAGACACGCTCGCCGAGCCAAAAGTGGATCCGTTAAAAGCCAAGTTTACGTTCCCAGTAGGCAGCTCTGGGCCGGCGGTAGAAGGCGTTACCGTCATCGTGAACGTCACGCTCTGTCCTTGGGTTAGGGTGTCGTTTGAAGCTGTCACAGCCGTTGCCGAGCCGTTCCGCGCCACCGACTCCGAAACGGACCCCGACGCTGGTGCGTAGTTGCTGTCGCCCGAGTATGACGCCATGATCGTATGCGTCCCACCCGGGACCGCAGACGTCGTGATTTGCGCTGTGCCACTTGATACGGTTGCCGTACCGAGGATTCCGCTGTCTGTGGTGAACGAAACCGTCCCCGTCATGGGAGGTGCCCCACTCTGAGAGTTTGTGACCTCTGCGGTGAACGTCAGTGGTGAGCCGTACTGGCTAGAACCGTTGGAGGCCGTAAGGGCAACCACAGAGGGATACACAACCCGCACAATCGCAGCCGGAGAAGTCGACGGAGCGTAGTTGCTATCACCACTGTAGTGAGCCGTAATGCTGTCCTGGCCGTGGGGCAGCGCCGAAGTGCTGATACTCGTGGATGCGGATTCCAGATGCGACGAGGGGTCCACGGTTCCGGATATTGGGGACGTTCCAACTGCCGTGCTCCCCGAGTAAAGCGTGATCGTTCCGGTTGGTCCAATTGTCGAATACACTAGGGCAGCGGCCGGAACAGACATGTCGAATATTGCAATATTTCCCACTGCTGCTCCTGGGGGAGCGCTGAGATCTGTTGAGGTGGCCACAGGTGTTATCGTCAACGTTTGCGTAGTGGGATTTGGACTCGGCGCGCTGAAGCTGCTGTCGCCGCCGTAATTCGCGCCTAGAACGTGAGTCCCGCCGACTAGGTCGATCGTCTGATCTTCCGTGTAGCCAAGCGCGTTCAACGCAAAGCTTCCCAAAGACGTGCCGCCGTCGCTCAGCGTCACGCTGCCCGTCGGGCAGCCGGTGCTGCCGGGCGCATTATTAGCGCAGGCGTCTGCCGCGGCGCTCGTTACGTTGACGCGCAGAATCGAGGGTGTACCGAATACCGCTGTCGTCGCGTTCGGGTTCGTGATCGCTCCCCTCGTGGGATTTTGGAGCTCGTATGCAATTTGCACCTTGCTCGCTTCGGGATTCACCGTCACGCTGGTTCCAGGCGAAACGCTCGATTCGAAAGTTCCGTCACCGGGATACTGGCCTTCCACCTTATAGGTGCCGCCCGGTAACGAAGTCGTCGAACCAGATCCATCGCCGCTGCCATTCAGCGCGACGCTTTGAACCGATTCCTGACCATTCGTCCCAGTGTTAGCAATCAGCGCAACAGTTCCGGAAGGCGTTCCCGTCGCAGGAGCAACTGCGCCTACTGCCGTGTTGAACGTAACCGCCTGGCCATGCGTCAGGTTCGTCAGGCTCCCCCCGGTCGGCGGAGTCAGCGTCAGAGTTGTCGAGGATCCTTTGAGCGCGAGCACAAAAGATTTCCACGCGGTCACCAGGTTTGCCGCGTTTACTGACCCGAGGCCGGTAGCCAGGTCGTATCCCGTGCTCGTGTTGTAGCCGGATAGAATTCCCACCGAGTCGTTTTGGTTCGATACATTGCAATTCGGGCTGCTTTTCAGGCACGGCATTTCGATCGTTCCATTCGTCGTGTCGTAAAACTGGCAATTCGTGCCGGTGCCGTTCGTCGAATTGCAGCTCGCCCCGGTTTTTGCAGCCATCGCGTACAAATCGAAATTGGCATTGCCTTGCCTCGATCCCGTAGCTTGGTTCACGAGCGCCATGATCCCGGCGAACGATGGTGTTGATCCAGATGTGCCTCCGATGGCGAGGAACTCTGTTTGCGGGTCGGCGGTATCGCAAGACGTGTAGCCTGCCGGAACCTGATCGGCCTCGCACATTACGTAGAACGCGCCGGAGGGCGAGCCAATCGCCGCAAATAGAGAAACATCGGGAAGATCCCGCCCGCCGTCCCCGGGCGTGAGCGCCGTCTGCCACGCCGGCTTTGCGTACCCTTTCGTACAGTTCAGCGGGTTCTGTTGATCGCCGGAGATGCAGTTGCTCTCTCCACCGGAACCGGCGGCCACCACCACGAATCCGTCCGCCTGCAACTGCGAATTGTTGCAGTTTGTCTCGGCGTTCGAGCTGAATCCAAGCACATTGCCGAATACTCCATTTGTGCACGTGTTGTTCCAGGTTGTCTCGGGAATGTAAGACTTTGCGGAGACGGTAGCTTGCAACGTCGGCTGGGCTGGAGGCGTGGAATTCGTTCCAAAGTAGGTTGATGGATTCGTGTAATCGTTGAAATCCGTGCCGCCCACCGCCACGTTATACGGCGTGGAAGACGGGCCGCTTACCGCAAGCCCGTACTGCGCGGGACCCGGACTATTCGCATTGCGATCACACACCGCCGACCCGCTGTCCCCCGTCGCCACTAGAACCGTGATGCCCTCTGCTGCGGCTTGTTGCCATAGCTGATTGTAGAATTGGTTTCCCGCGTTCCCAAGGAACAGCTCGCAGATACCGTAGCTCTCGCTCAGGACCGGCGCCACATCGTTGTCCACTGCGTACTGCGCGGACAAATCCACTCCCAGGCTCGCCTCTGTGCTTTCGGAAGTCACGAAATCGATTTTCGCGCCCTTGGCAACAGCACCAGACCACTCAACATCCAGGTCCGATTCCGTTTCATCGCCTTGTACGGTGCCGGGATCAGGTCCTACGACTGTGACCGTGGGATCGTTTGCGGGCAGGCCGAAGAAGCTCCGGAAATCGCGAATGTCCTGAAGATTGATGTCGCTTTCGCCGACGATCGCGATCGTAACGCCCGTGCCGTCCGTCGCTGTGGGAGTTTGATTCCAGAGCGGCAACACGTTGTAGATCGTTGCGAAGTCGTAGGGACCGACACCATAGCATCCTGCCGATACGCCGCATTGCCCGCCCAACGTAAAGAGCGGTTGCACCGGATGAATCCGTCCTGTCTGCCGGTTGCGCGTCACCGCGCCGAGCGTTGTGTGCATCGCGTGGCGCGGGAA
>JBOGNC010000142.1:0-11268 GCA_050747045.1 Candidatus Acidiferrales bacterium
TGGATGAGGTGCAAGCTGTCGCCAAGCTTTTGCCCGGCGCGGCCTTGTTTGTCGGACCCGCGGCCAGCGAAACGAATCTGCGCGAAAAAGGCGCGGGCAGCCGCGCGATTCACATCGCCACACATGGCAATTTCCGCCAGGATAATCCGATGTTTTCCAGCATTCGCCTCGGCGAAGGGAATCTGGCATTGTACGACCTGTACCAATTGAAGCTCGATTGCGAGTTGATGACCCTCAGCGGCTGTGCCACTGGCCTCAACGTCGTCACCGCCGGCGACGAACTGCTTGGCCTCGTCCGCGGTCTTCTCTTTGCCGGAGCGCGTTCCCTGTTGCTGTCTCTGTGGGACGTCCATGATCGCACCACGGCGGAGTTCATGACCGTCTTCTACCAGCAGTTGGAATCGTCCGACTCGAAACCATCCGCCTTGCAGCACGCCATGCTGAAAATGCGCGATCGCTACGCCCATCCTTACTACTGGGCTCCGTTTACCTTGACCGGCAAGATCTCCGCCCGCTGACTCTCACCCAAAATTTTTCGCCGATGCCTATATTTTTTGGCCCCCTCCATACCCTTATTGACAGGCACGGATGAGAGGGCAGTAGCGGACCTTCTGGGGAGGGCCCGTAATTCCAAGGAATGGGGGATGAGAATGCGACATTTTTCGTCAGAGCAGTGGGCAGATTTTGTTAGGCAGACGCTGAAAGGAAAGGACATGCAGGAGATGCAGGCCCATATCGAGAGGGGATGCGATCAGTGTAAGGGTGCCGTAGCGGCCTGGAGGCGCGTCACTCAATTGGCCGCGCGCGAAAGCGCCTTCGAGCCGCCTACCGCTGCCCTGAAGATGGTCAAAGCGGCGATGAAACTCCACGCGCTGCCGACACGATCATCTATCGCGAAGCTGCTGTTTGACAGCATGAACGCCCCCCTGCTTGCTGGCGTCCGCTCGGCGTCATCGTCATCCCAGCAGCGCCAGTTGCTCTATGGCTTCGACGACTACCGCGTGGATTTGCGTTTTGAACCGAACTTCGACGCCGATCGGGCCCTCCTGCTGGGCCAGGTTTTGTCTTCGACCGAGGCTGATCAGGGTGCCGGATCCGTTGCTGTCGCGCTGCTGCGAGGCGGCCAAGTGCTGGGTACTGCCGAGACCAACGAATTTGGCGAGTTTCAGATGGAGTGCGATTTGGGGGGGCGTCTCGAACTGCAACTGACGCTGCCCGAGGGCGAAGTCGTAAAAGTTTCAATGGTCGAGCCGGTGGGCGATGAAAAGTCGAAGGCCCCCCAAGCTTCTAGCTGCAAAAGACTTACAGCAACACGACGGCAAAAGAAAAAAAAGTACTAGGAAATAGGTCTAGTTCCAAGGGAGCAGAAAATGTCCTTACGTACCATAGAGCGAATCCGTTCGCCGCGCGAATCTAGCCCTTCACTGATCCGTGGGTTTAGAAAGGAACGATTCGCAATTATGAAACGACTCAGTCTTCTGGTCCTTCTGATCTGCTTAGGGTTCGGCGCTCCACCGGCGCGAGCGCAAGGCTTGCTCGGAGGATTGCTTTCCGGCCTCACGAAAACGCTTTCGAATACGCTCACGGCCGTCACGAGCACCGTCACGGGCCTGCTCGCCCCGCCGCAGACCGTCATTGTCCGCACCAACCTGGGCCTCCGTGGCTTGCAGAACGCCTGCCGGTCAAACGGTTGCACCGTCGTTCGCAGCATCGACGGCAACGAGGGACAGGTCTTTCTTGTGCAGCCTCAACAGGGGCTAATCCCCGATGTGCTCGCCGGCGTTCTGCGGCTCGTGAACGGCATACTTGATGCCGAGCCCGACCAGCTCGTGGTCATTCCGCCCAATTCCAGCACCGGAGCTTATCAGACCACAATCCCCACCTATCTTGACGATCAGACCCCAGTCAATTATTTCGGATCGACCGTGTGGGACGGCTACGCGAATCAGCCGGCCGCATGGCTCATTGGCGCGCCACAAGCTCAGACGGCGTTCCGCGTTACCGGCAGCGGCGCAATCGTCGCTGATATCGATACCGGTGTCGATCCCACCCATCCGGCGCTGAAGCCGTTCCTGTTGCAAGGGTATAACTTCATCACCAATCAGCCGGGCGCTTCGGAATTGCAAGACTTGAACGGCGCCACTGGCTCGGCCTGCAACAGTTGCCAGGCGGCTTTCGTTGACCAACACACCGCCGCCATGCTCGATCAGCACACCGCTGCCATGCTCGACGGCACGCAGTTTGCCGACTTCGGCCACGGCACGGAAGTCCTCGGCATGGTTCACCTCGTGGCGCCAAACGCGCGTCTGTTGCCCCTCAAGGCCTTCAGCGCCGATGGCAGCGGCGATCTCTCTAACATCCTCAGCGCTATCTATTACGCGGTCCAAAACCACGCAAACGTTATCAACATGAGCTTCGAGCTAACTTCCAATTCCACCGAACTTACCAACGCCATCAACTACGCGAACTCTCATTCGGTGATTTGCGTCGCTTCGTCCGGCAATGACGGTTCGAACCAGGTCGTTTATCCCGCCGGCCTGTCGGGCGTCATGGGCGTCGCTTCGACCAACTACTTCGATCAGCGCTCCAGCTTCTCGAATTATGGCAACCAGATCGTGTGGGTCGCTGCGCCCGGCGAAAACATCGTCACCACCTATCCCTTCGGAACGTACTCGGTCACGTCTGGCACGTCGTTTACCTCTCCAATGGTTGCCGGCACCGCTGCTCTACTTCTGAACCGTAATTCCAGACTGAGCCCGGCTGCGGCAGCCAAGGCCATCTCCAACGCTCAATGGATCGGGTCCAACATGGGCTACGGCGAGCTGAACGTCTACTGGGCGTTGCAATCGCTTCAATTCAGTCTTTTCTAACATGGCCGCGATCTCACACCTTACGGAGAAGGAGTTCGAGTTGGCGCTTCCGATGAACTCGCCGGCATCCCCGCTCGGCGTCAGTTCCCGACTCGCATCCTTCTCCGACTCCTGCGCCGCTCCACTGCAAGTGAAAGCGGCGCAGGAGGAGATCTCCGCTCTACGCAACGCGGTTGTCTGCTCGTTGAATCAACTGCTCGACCTAAAGGATCTCAACACCGGCGTCCACAGCACTCGTCTCGCGGAATGGGCGCTGCACGTCGCGAGCGAGATTGGCTTGGACGAAGCTTCCTTTCCCGATATCGAAGTCGCCGCGCTGCTCCACGACATCGGCAAAATCGGCATTCCAGATGCGATTCTGAACAAACCCGGCCGCTTGACTCCCGAAGAATACGACCTGATGAAGAAACATCCGGAATATGGATGGATTGTGCTGCGTCGCATGCCCAGCTTCGAGCGCGTCAGCCTGCTCATCCTTCACCATCACGAAAGCTTCAATGGCAAAGGTTACCCGGGCGGCTTGGCTGGCGAGGAAATTCCCATCGGCTCGCGCATCGTTTCCGTCATCGACGCCTTCGACGCCATGGTTTCGTCGCGTCCCTATCGCGCCGGAATGCCCATCGAGGAAGCCTCGCGTCGCCTGATCGAAGCCAGCGGCACGCAGTTCGATCCCCGCGTGGTCGAACGCTTCCTCCCGCTCGCCCAAGCCGAAATGCCCGCCGTGCTAGCCGCCGTCGGCGCCTCCGCCGCCTGATTCGCGTCAAATCTTCGCGCCTCCTTAGGCAGTCCCGTTTTCGTCGCCGCCAACCCAGTCAATGCCGATATTCGCCGCGGAGCGCAAGCGGTCCGCCAACTGAGCCGTGTGATGCTGCACGTGCCGTAGATTCACCAGTTGGTGCTCCAGCTTCGACATGTGGTACCAACGGAATCCGCACTCCGGATTTTCCAGGTCGAGCTTGTCGATGGCATCGTCGATCAGCTGATCGCAAAACTTCCAGTATTCCAGTGCCTGCGCTTTCGTGTACGGCTTCGGAATCAGGGGCAACCCGCTGTTTGGGTCGGGAGGACCCGCGATCCCGTCGGGATTCTGCACGTCGCCCTGATGTTGCGACCACGGACGAAAAGCAGCCTCGTCCTGTTGCAAATACAGATGGGTGATAAAGAGCGCGTGGTACGCAATCTGCCAAAACGCGTTCTTGTGGTCGCTGGCCAACCACACGTCATCTGGGCAACGCTCGATCGTTTCTCGCATCATCGCCAGCGCCGCATGATACTGACGTTTCAGCGGCAACTTCAGATCCAAAGCTGTGCTGGACATACGAACTCCCGTTAAAGGAACGGCTGGCATTCCGTAGTGCGGTGTTCCCTCCGCATTGAATTATACTCTGTGGCATTCGGCGATTGGCCCACGCTCTGGTTTTGAGTTTGCCGGTGGTGGATGGCCCACGCTTTTGGTTTTGAATTTGTAGGCGCCCAACACTCGGCTGCCGCGAACTTACGGCACTCGCGCTGCTTGCAACAGGTTTCTTCACAGCTTTTCAGCGAGCGTCGGGCACTCTCAACGACGTACTCGGGCGTGGCCTAGCCGTCTGGTACCATGCTCGGCGCAATGCCAACGCGTAAATCGGCGAGAAGTGCCTGGGCCAGCCCTAGCGACCCTGCCAACCGAACGCGGCGAGGGCAACCGACGAGGCTCGCCCGGCGAGCGGCGCGGAGAATCCCGGCAGTGCTGCTGCTCGTGCTGGCGGCTCAGCTGGCGCACGCGGCGCCCTCTTGTGACCAATCGGCCGTGCAGACGTGGGAAACCTTTGAGGATTATCACGCCCTCGGCGAGAAGACCCAACTGCTCATGGAAGCCGAGCTCCGTACCAATTGCGGATTGAACGGCAACATATATCCGTATTACCAGCGGGCCGAAGCGGGGTTCACGTTTCAGCCGCTAAAGCATCTTGAGATCCGTCCCTATTACTATCTAACTTTCAAGAATCCGGGCGCCAAACGGACACACGCGATCATCCTGCAAATCACCGCTAATAACTTCGAATTGCACCGCTGGATCATCTCTGACGAAAATCGCATTGAAGAAGATTTCCAGCCGGTACAGCAAACTACCAGGTATACGAATCAGCTGCGATTGGCTCGGCGCTTACGGATCGACGGTATTCGCGCCGAGCCATACGCCAAGGGGCGAGTCACCTACGATCTGAGATTTCGTGGATTGGCTTATTCGCGCGTGTACGTCGGTGTCGAGAAGCCCTTGACGCCGAAAGTATCTCTGGACGGCTACTACGTGAGGCAGTTTGGCTCGAAATTGGTCCCGGGCATGGTGAACGGCATCGGCCTTACCGTTCGAACAAGTTTCTGAAACTCGCGGACCGGCGCGTAGCCAGCGCTGGCGCATGCTCTCGGATTCATGTTAATCGAAAGCCAAACCGCTGCCGGCCGCCGCACAACACTTCTCCTGCGGCTCGCTCTCACCGAAGCATCTACGCTTTTGGCAGCGGCGATTCTACGATTTCAACGGCTAGAGCTTTCGCAAGAAGAACGAGAAGCTCAATTACATGCACTTCAATCCGGTGCGGAGACGATTGGTGGATCATCCGAAATCGTGGGCTTGGAGCAGTTATCGGTTCTATTTGATCGGCGGCCCGGTGCTCTGCGCGCCGAACCCGGAATGGAAACCAGCCCCGCGGAAGGTGTGAAACGCGAGGAACGCACGCCTACAGTTCAAGACGTGCGGCACCCCGCTAGTTTACGTGGGAGGTGTGGCTAACGTGTTGTGCGATATCTTCAGCACCGCCAGCGGCCGACGCAATACGCGTGCATGGATGCGCCACCCGCCCTGCCCGCCAGAGGCTAGCGGGAGAGGAATCGTGTTGATGACGGCATCGGTAGCAAAGCCCTCTCCTGCGGTGCTCATCGCTGTGCCAAAGTCGGCCGGTGAGGCTTGCTGGTATTCCGACACGACTTGGTTTAGGTCCACCACTTGCAAACCCTGCAGGAAGGTGAAGGCGTAGAGGTAACTATCTTTCATCGTGATGCGCAACGGCAAGCCAGCTTGAGTCGCGCTCGAAGTGAGGCTCACACCGCCCACTCGCGTCGGTGGCTGGGTCTGAAGTTGACCCGGACCGGACGGGACACAGTACAGCCAGACGTTGCCCGGAAGCGACACGTCCTGCGCCGTGCCTGCGGACATCGCCACCAGCGGGCCCCGGCTACTGGCTTGAGCGGTACCAGTCCGGCGATTCACCGCCAAGGGTTTTCATCAGCTGCTGCTCTGAGGCCTCGCGCTGCTGAAGTTGTTGGAGAATGCTCGGAGCCGAATCCAACGTGTGCGTTGTTGTGTTGTAGAGGAGGGCCGCGGTATCGCCGGCGTACTGGTCCTCGGGACCGCTAAGTATCGCGAAAGAGCTTCCCACCGGAACCACGGTCACCGGCCAGCCAGCGCTGGTCGGTAGGGGAACCCGTGCCTCAACCGAAGTCCCAGCCAGCACCACGAACGTAGTCGTATTGCTCGCGTAATTGCTCTCAATAAAGGACAGACGCGAGCAGTCCCCGGACCAACGCAGATCACTCAGCAAGAACGGGATCCCTCCGGAGGGGACTTGCGCGGGGAGCTGTGCAGTGTAGACCGTGCTTCCGTTCACCCAGACGGAAACGCTGGGGGTGCTGGTATAAGCTCGGGCATCTGCGGGGTATGCAACTTGCATGCCGGCCGGGCATGTTTCGAAACCGACATCCTCCCCGGTCGTCGCTTCTAAATCTTGAATCGCTTTCATCGAAGTGATATCCAGAGCGAGATATCCTTTCAATTCACGGTTCTCGGCCCCGGTAAGGAAGACGGCGCTCCCGCTATACCATCCGATTTCGTCCACGGAGAAAAACCAATCTCCGCCCGTATCTTGGGGCATCGTTTGAAGGAGTTGCCCGCCCGCCGTAATCACAACCAAGCTCGTGATGCTTGTAGTGGCGACTCCTTCAACAGCGGCGGTCTCTTCGCCTATCTCATAGACGATTTTGTCCCCAGTGGGTGACCAACGCGGGTTGGATTTGGAGACTCCGTCGTTCACCAGTGTCTGGATGTTCGAACCATCGGCGTTCGCCGTCATCAGCGCCGTACCTTTCAAGAAAACGACCTTTGCATCGGGGGCCACTTGCGCTAAAGCCGCAACGGGGCACAGGACCAAGGCGAACAGAAAGCCGATCTTAAATTTCATAGGTCACTTTATTTCCTTTCCTGGGCTTTTCGCTCTTCTCTTCGTTTCACGATGTCCCTACAAGTTCCGCAGGTTAATCAATCAGGTCGATGTCGATCAGAATTTCTCCGCGCCGCTGATAAAAAGCATAACTGCTCCACGGCCAGTGCTTGGGGTCATCGACCAATCCACGCTTGACGGGATTCGCGTGCATGTAGCCGAGCTTCTCGACTTTCTTTTTCCGGCTCCAAACGTTGAAGTCGTAGAATCGCTTCTGCCAGAACTGCGGCAGTCGCGCCCTTTCCGGCGAAGCGAACGGAAACGATCCCTGCGCAACCGGGGCTCGCCGCCGCGGTTTCCCTCTGAGCAGTCGCGAGACGCGCTGTTTCTGCATTTTCATAACAGTGGAAGGATTGCCGCGCGCCGGTTCGGAGATCAGCAGATGAACGTGTTCCGGCATCACTACGTAGCCAACCAGCTTGAAACCGTATTCTCTGCGGACCCGGTCGAGCGTGCGCACGAATACATGGCGGGCTCGCGCGGAACGAAGAAGAGGCAGCCTTCGGTAGCAACTGAAGGTGATGAAGTGTAAGTGCCCCTGCCCGTAAATGCGCTTTAGTCCTTTGGGCATATCCGAACCGCCCCACGCTCCCACACCGAGCATGGGGCACCCGCACAATATCCTCGGGAGATAAGTATCGTGATGGTATCATGCTCGCCGAATGTTCCGCTCCCGGACAAACCGGCGAAAAGAGCCCGGGCCACCCGCCACGTGCGGCGATTCTGTTCCTTCCGGCAATTATCTCGATCTCAGTGCCGGGTATAATTACGGCTCGGGGGACAACGGAAACGTGACCTCGTGGTCGGCGACCGGCGCGCAGGCGTTCAATCGGAGCTATACTTACGATGCCTTGAATCGGCTGGCATCCATGTCCGCTCCCGGAGATCAGTGCACTGGCTTGACGTGGACTTACGACGCGTGGGGCAACCGCACCGATCAAACGGCAACGGGCGGCACGTGCAACACGTTTCAGCAGTCGGTGAACGCCAACAATCAATTCGTCAGCGGGTATCAATACGACGCCGACGGCAACATCACCTACGACGGCGTGCACAACTATTACTACGACGCCGAAAATCGAATCATTCAGGTGGACGGCACGATTGGCAATTGCTCTACTGCGACGGCGTGTTACCTATACGACGCGCAAGGCCGCCGCACCCAGAAGATCACCGGCTCGAACAACACCGGCTATACGTACGATCTGAGCGGACGAGTCAACAGCGAGTGGTGCCAGCCATGCAACGGCACATACACTGGCTGGGGAGGCGGATACGTGTTCTTGGCCGGGCGAATGTTTGCGCAATACACGGACGGGACGGTGCTCTTTGCGCAAACCGATCACCTCGGTTCCACGCGTTTGCTGACCGGCTATCCGACTCCCAGCATCGGTGCGTGCTACGACTACTACCCGTTCGGCGAGATCATCTCCTGCGGAGCCACTGGCGACCAAAGCCAGAAATTCACCGGCTACTTGCGGGATACCGAGACCAACCTCGACGACGCCAACGCCCGCTACTTCGCCTCCTCCCTCGGCCTCTTCATGTCCCCAGACCCGTCGGGACTGTCTTTCGCCGACCCCACCGACCCACAGACGCTGAACCTGTACAGCTACGTCCGCAACTCCCCGCTTATGTATACGGACCCGACCGGACGGGACTACGAGGCCTGTTTCGCTGACGGTGGCGGGTGCGTCTTCTTTCCCGAACTTGGCGACCTCCAGAACGCACTCCAGGGCACCGATGGCTTCGTCGCCGACGGGTCGATCTTGGTCAACGCCGGTGGCCAACTCCTATTCGCGGGTATGTATACCAATGTCGGTAATGTCCTCGGAAGCGTCCTGACGGGGCATGGCCTACCGCCCGGCACCAATTTCTCGAACTTTCACGGCGGAGGCGGTGGAGGCACCGGCGGCCCGTCCGGGCCGCAAGCACCGACATCGCAGAAACAGCAATGCCAATCACAATATCAGCAGACTGTCTCTGCGACTCAATCCAAGCGGACCAAGCAATTCTTGACGTTCTTCACCGCCGTAGGTGTGCCGGGGGACATCCTCTTGGGTGGGTGCTTCTTCACCGAAGAACTAATGGTACCTTGCATGGAGGGTGTTGAAACGGCCTTGGGTGGCCCAAGCGTAACCGCAGCGGTTGCATTCGAGCATCAGTACAACAGCACTGTCAACAATGCGCGGCAACAGATGCAAACGTGTCAGGAAGCGGGACCGGGGAGGATCCAGTGATGGGAAACCCCGCCGGTGCCAAGACAAAAGTATACATCATCGTTTCCATGGCGTTTCTCTGGGCGGCTTTCCTTTTGGTCTGGCTTCTGAGAGGCGGGCCGTCATCAGAGACTCTCGGCTCGATATCTGAGCATGGCTGGGCAGTGCTGGTAATTATTGCCGTGTTCATGGCGGTATTTTGGACGTGGTTCTTAGCCCGATCCCGAAAATCTAACGTGCCGCGATCACTCCTTGTCTTAAGGATCTCGTCGGACGTGTTGCTGCTTGCTCTAATCGGTGGTGCGCTCGTTTGGAACTGGCCATCGACTGCGTTGATTGTCATTGGGTCAGCTCTAGTACTGTCCTACGGTGCCAGGTTCATGAACTCGGCTGTCAGACTCTCTCGACGGCAGTGAGCGCACCATAACCGATCTGCCGCAAGCACCGACATCGCAATCGCAGGCACGGCCGTGGTACAAGAACTCATGCGTCACAGGACCTCTCGGCAAAGGGGCTTTGAGCGTTGGCATCGATTCGATAGGACTGATCCCTGAAGCTGGCGGTATTGCCCGAGTGATTGGCCATCAGGCCGGATACGTCGGGGTGGTAGCCGATCAGGCAGGGAGCAGACTCATTGGCGCGGTGAATGCAACGGCGAACACCGGCAGGGGTCTCGCAGGTCTCACTGATACCTCGCCCACAGGGCTGGCTTCAACCGGCCTTACGATTGCCGGTTTCATACCCGGCCTCAATGATGCCGCCGCCGTGGGCTCGATCGGCTTGGACCTCTTTAGAACAGCGAAGGCGATCGGAGCATGTTACTAGCTAACGACGTAAAGAGCGACATAAAGGCAGCCAAGAAACTACGCTTACCCAGGTGGGCCATACTGCCTGGAATTGTTGTCGCCTTTCTATGTGCTTGGCTATTCGACCGTTTTGGAAGACTTAACCTGATGCTGCCAATATGGAACAGCGTCGCGGTACTTGGTTTAATGTTTGTTTTGAAGTGGAGGCTGAGGCGGCGTGCGTGGTTTTGGATCACGATGACGGTCATCGTGGCGCTTCATGTCCCGTTGATTCTGTTCGTGCCCTGGGGTACCAGATGGGTTCCGGCACTGGCGATAGCGGCCATCGACTCACTGGATTTTTGCCTGATCCTCTGGGTTCTTTCTTTCGTTGGGAATCTCATGGGAGGTCCGAGGGAAGGGCCGAGAACCGACGAAAGATGAGCGCCCGGAAGGTCCATGCCTTCGGCATGGGGAGGAGTGGGGACACGTCACCCCTAAAAGGGTGCTGCACAGCAACCTTGGTTGCTGTAGGGTAACCACAGAAAAGAAACCAGATACAAAGCTTCGGGCGCTCGGGAGCGCCGGAAGTTCCTATATGCGAACTTGTTGCTTTTGAAGGCTTCCTGATACGCTGCGCTTCGATGCAGCGGCAGGAGGGGTTCGCATGGTGAAGCCGGTATTCCGCAGGAAATCCATCGGCACAAAGGTGAGCGAGGAAGAATACGCGCGGCTCGAAGCGCTGGCCGGAGGCCGCGCGCTCGGCGAATGGGTGCGCGAGGTTCTGTTGCGCGAGGCGGAGGACCGGCAGGCGCGGCCCGCCGACGAAACCGTGCTGGCCGAGGTGCTGGCGCTGCGCACGATCTTGTTGAATGCGTTTTACAAGCTGGCCCAGGGCGAGAAGCTCACGGCGGAAGAGTTGCAGTCGTTCATCGACCGTGCCGACGCCGCCAAGCTCCAGAAGGCCGCCGAGCGGCTGGCGGCAAAACCCCGCAGCTAAAGAAAACCGAGTTCCCTCCGCTCACGCCGCCGTAAAGGCTCTTCGTTCGCTGTGCTCGCTCCGACCGCTGGCGGGCGCAAAGCGCGGCCTGTGACAGCGGCTCCGCTTCGGGCGTGTTCCGGGTAGGAGAGGCAGGGG
>JBOGNC010000143.1:0-11163 GCA_050747045.1 Candidatus Acidiferrales bacterium
CAATTTCGTCATTCCGGTGGGTTTGACATACACTTCCCGAGGCGCCACTTCCAGCCTCCCTCGTGTTTGAACAATTGATACAGATTGACTCCGGAATCCCGAACCGGCAAGAGTGCATCGCATAATTGTGGATCGCGAAGGGAGTTGCCATGGCGCGAATGGAAGGCGCGGAGGCCCGGCGAATGAGTTTGGGAGCAGGGCTTTTTGTCCGATTCGCATACTGGGTTACACAACGGAAACTGAAGAAGCTGCCAGCGCCGGTACAGATCACGGCACATCATCCTCGGATCCTTTGGGGATACGCGCAGATGGAACAGGCGCAGCTCGCAGTAAAACGGGTCGAGCCGGCACTGAAAAACCTGGCGGAATTGCGCGTTGCGACACTGGTGGGATGCCCGTTTTGAATCGACATCGGGTCTGCGTTCGGCAGACAAAGTGGTATCGCGGCGGAGAAGATGCAAGCTCTCGCAGATTACGAGACGAGCGCACAGTTCACGCCTAACGAAAAGCTAGTGCTGCGTTATGCGGATCGCATGACGGAGACTCCGGTTGAGGTGACGGACGAACTATTCAACGAGCTGAAGGCTAAGTTCACGCCAGCGCAACTCGTAGAGTTGACCTCGGCGATCGCGTGGGAGAACTACCGGGCCCGTTTCAATCATGCGGTAGGCGCTGAATCAGAGGGCTTTAGCGAACCAGAATATTGCGCAATTTCGGCCGGCCGCGAAATGCTGCACAGCGCCGGCGAAGGGCCTGACTGCCCCCCTTGGGATGACTCTGCCGCCGAAAGGCAATAGGTGTTTCCCCGATAGCTGGACAAGACCGGCGAAAATCTCTACAGCTAGTTCACATCGATTCTTACTCGGAAGCCCCGATTGTGGCGGAGTGCGCCCACAGATAAATTAGCTTTGGCAGCACCCTAGCTGCCGTTGGATCGCAGATGCCGCGTTGCTCGGGGAAGCTGAAGGCGGCAACTGGTGAAGTGCCCAGCGGAGTTGCGATCGAGACCAATTGAAAGTTTTTCGGAGGCAAGCACCAATGAAATCGAGTGGGCTTTTCGCTACAGCTGTAATGCTCTTCGGGTTTTTTGGGTTGTTCGGCTCCTCGGGCCGAACCTTCCACCTGACGCCCGGGAAAATGGTTCCGGCAGCAACCGGGACTGTAAACGTCACCAAAGACAAAGACAATGGCAACTTGAGGCTTGATATCAAAGTGAAGCATCTGGCTCTTCCAGGAAGCCTGACACCGCCGGCGAACAACTACGTGGTGTGGCTCGAACCGCGCGGGCATGGAGGCCCTGTGAAGCAGGGCGCGATCGGTCTGGATGGCGAGCTTGAGGGCGAGCTTAAAACCATAACGACTTCAAAGAATTTCAACGTCGTCGTGACGGCGGAAAAAAGTGAGGCAGTGATGAGCCCTTCACAAACGGTTGTCTTGGAGGGCCACGTAGCGGACTGAGTCCGAACGGCAAGCGCATCATTAATTCCTACGGCCATTGAGTGGCCCGCGGTCGCGGGCCGCTCGGTGGCTGTTCCTTATTTCGGGGAGCAAATCGCGTATGGAGACTGCTCGCGGGGTGCTACTGCTAGGAGTCCAGCCGGCCCCACTGAGGCAATGAGCGGCGTCCGAGCATCGCTTCGGCGGCCCACGAGCCCAGATAGACAGATAGCGCCACTCCGTGGCCGGCGTATGCGCCGAGAACGATCCCATCGTTACTTTGCCGGCGTTGCGCGAAGGCTGGCGACCAGCTTTCACGAAACGAAATTGGCCCGCCCCATTGGTGCGTGAAGCGGACAGACGCGAGAGCGGGGTGTAAACCGCGCACGCGGCGTTCGAGCGATGCGAACATGCGCGATGGCTCGGGCGCCGTGATGTCCAGATCCACTAGCTCGCCCGACTTCGGCGGACTGACTAGACCTGCGCCCCAGACGATCGAATTGTTGGAGCAGAGACGTCCCCAAAGATACGGTAGATCGACGGTGTAGAAGGGCCTGCGTTCGGCAAGCCCGATAGCGGCGACTCGTTCGTCTGAAAGTGGCGCGCTAGAGGCAGCGAGCGTCAGGCGAGGCTGAGCCTTGTCGGCTAGACCAGAAAGATCGAGTGACAACGCGTTCGCCGCGATGAGCACTTTTTTCGTGCGCGTCTTGCCTCCGGAGAGCTGTAGCACCGGCTGCGGACGCCATTCGATTCCACGGACCGGCTGGTGTTCAAAGATCTGCGCTCCCAGCCGGTGCGCGGCATCGGCCAAGCCACTGACGAGCTTTCCAGGGTCGAGCGAGCCGCCCGGCACTTCGCTTACGACCTGTAGTTCGCCGGAGTCCGACCAATGGATTGGCGAACTGGCGACCGGAACGCCAGACGATTTGTCGAAAGGCTCGCCGCCGTGCCCCACTTCCCAGGCACCCGGCAGCAGCAGGTCGCAATCAACGTCCAGCTTTCGAAGTATGTCGGACAAGCCGCCGAGGACGTCGCCGAGCCCTGGAAGATCGCCGGCCGCAGTTTCCGCCAGAACCATGCCTCCGGTGCGACCGCTGGCACCCGCGCCAATGTGCGATGCTTCGAAAAGCGCCACCGAGGTCTGCGGTGAGAGGTGACGTAACCAGGCCGCCGTCGAAAGTCCTGAAAAGCCGCCACCGACGATAGCGACGTCAACGGACTCAGGCAGAGGCAGTTTGGGCGCGCGAAAGTCTATTTTCCACGGAGGAAGGCCCCAGGGGTCGCGTGCGGCAGGATCAGGCATGGGCGTGGAGCTTTGACGAAGCTCAAAAATGATTCAGGCGCAAAGAAAGTCCGCCGTCGAAATGCTTTCGACGGCGGAGCGAGTTTGACTCAGAAAATTAATCGCGTATGCGAGTTATAGAACCGGTTCCGTCCAATCCTGAAGCGTCTGTTTGACGTGGCTCATGAATTGATGCGCCACCGCGCCATCGACCACGCGATGATCGTAGGACAGGGTGAGATAGACCATGGAGCGGATGGCAATCGCGTCATCAATCACAACCGGGCGCTTTTCAATGGTGCCGAGGCCCAGAATCGCGACGTTCGGTTGGTTAATCACAGGCAAGCCGAAGAGTCCGCCGAAAACGCCGGGATTGGTGATCGAGAAGGTGCTCTCCTGCACCTCGTCGGGTTTGAGCTTTTTGCTGCGAGCGCGCTCGGCAAGATCGTTGACGGCGCGGGCGAGGCCGAGGAAATTCTTCTCTTCTGCGCTCTTAATCACCGGAACGATCAGGCCCCAATCGAGCGAGACTGCCATGCCGATATTGCATTCCTTGTGCAGGACGACGTTGGTGCCATCGACGGATGAGTTGACCGTGGGATACGCGCGCAGTGCTTCGACCGCGGCGCGGATGAAGAACGGCATGTAAGTAAGCTTCGTGCCGGTTTCCTGCTCGAATTTTTCTTTTAGCTTCGAGCGCAGCGAAACCAGCATCGTTACGTCCACTTCCTCAACGGAATAGACGTGCGGCGACGTGCGCTTCGACAGCACCATATGCTCAGCAATGCGCTGGCGCATGATGGACATGGGTTGCACTTCGTAATGACCGAAATACATGCGCTCGCGCGCCACAGCGGTCTCGAGAACGGATGAGGGCGCACCGGTAGCTGCTGGCTTCGCAGAAGGGGAGGGAGGAGCGGCGGACGACGCGGTGCCACCCTCGACGGCGGCCAGGATATCTCGCTTGCTGACGCGGCCCCCGGCCCCGGTGCCGGGAATCTGCGTAAGATCGACCTGGTGCTCGCGCGCAATGCGGCGTACCAGCGGAGATGTGCGGATTTTGTCGCCGTCGCCATGATGCTCTTGGGTGGCCGCTGGAGGCTGAGTCGCGGAAACAGGCGCGGTGGTCTTGGGCGCAGGTGCCGGAGCGGGTGGCGGAGGCTGTGCGGCAACGGGCTTCGGCGCTTCGGCCTTGGGCTGCGCGGCTGCGGCCGGCGCGGGCTTTGCGGGAGCGGGAGACGCCGTAGCAGCAGCGGCTCCGGCTGCGTCGATGGTGCCGACGATCGTCTGCACCGGAACAGTCTGTCCCTCGCTGACTTTGATCTCTTTCAGCACCCCGGCGGCAGGAGAAGGAATCTCCGCGTCGACTTTGTCGGTCGAAATTTCGAAAAGCGGCTCGTCGCGATCGATTTTATCGCCGGGCTTCTTGAGCCATTTGGTGATGGTGCCTTCAAAAATACTTTCGCCCATCTGGGGCATGATCACGTCAACTGCCATGATAGTCTCCTCGACAAATCAACGCTTGGCGCTTAGGCCCCGTGAAGACATTCCTCGTGCCAGACGCCTGGAATGCCTTCGAGGGAATAAATTTCGTCGCCGCCGTGGAAGAACTCGACTTTCTCGACTTTAGCGACGCGGCCTGCGGAGTCGAGCTGCTCGGGCTCGAGCTCGTGGTGGTACTGCCCGGCTTCCAGAAATTGTTCGAGGAAAGCGCGGTCGGCGATGCGCACGTTTTCCCCGACTTCGAATTCAGCTTGATTTAGTCCCTTGGTTTTCCCCACGTCAGCAAGACCTACTTTCTTCTAGAGTTAGTATTGTGCCAATTCCCGCGCGGCGGCGGCAACTTTTTCAACGCTGGGGAGAAAATATTCTTCCAGCGGCGGCGAGTACGGGACGGGGGTATCGAGCGCGGTGACGCGCGCGATGGGTCCATCCAAGTGGCCAAAAGCATCTTCGCACACGATGGCGGCAATTTCTCCAGCAATACCGCCGGTGCGTGTGTCTTCATGCACGATTAGGAGTTTACTGGTTTTTTTCACGGAATTGACGATGGCATCGCGGTCGAGGGGCAGTAAGGTGCGCAGATCAATCACCTCCGCGCTGATGCCCTCCTTGGCCAGAAGCTGCGCGGATTCCAGTGCTGTATGCGCGGCGGCGGCGTAGCTGATGATGGTGAGGTCGCTGCCTTCGCGGCGAATGGCGGCTTTGCCGATCGGTACTGTGTATTCAAAGGACGGAAGCTGCTCCTTCACGCGGCGATAGAGGAATTTGTGTTCGAAGAACAGGACCGGATTATTGTCGCGAATGGCGGACTTCAACAAACCCTTGGCATCGTAAGCCGTGGAGGGATAAACGACCTTTAATCCCGGCGTGTGTACGAAATACATCTCCGGATTGGCGGAATGGAACGGGCCGCCGTGAACACCGCCTCCTGATGGACCACGGATGACCATCGGCACGGGCGCGCCCCAGCGATAATGCGATTTGGCCACGAAATTAGTCACCTGATTGAAGCAGCACGCAATGAAGTCGATGAATTGCATCTCGACGACTGGCCGCAAACCGAGATAGCTCATGCCGCAGGCAGCGCCGACGATCGCCGTCTCGCTGATCGGGGTGTCGATTACGCGCTCGGGGCCGAATTTGGCGAGCAGTCCTTCGGTGACTTTGAAGGCGCCTCCATAGACGCCGATGTCTTCACCGAGAGCCACGACAGCCGGATCGCGGTCGAATTCCTCGAACAGCGCTTCACCAATGGCTTCGAGCATGGTGACTTCGGGCATCAGCGCCTCCGCTTCCCGTGACGACGCGGCGTATGCTTAGCGGGCTGATTTTGCTGCTGCTCGCGCTCGAAGGCGCGATCTTTCGGTCCGCGGCCAAAAGGAACGCGTAGGCGCGGCGCTTCGGTAACGGGTTCTTCCGCTGCTTTGTCCGGCGGCGCAGATGGAGAACGGGGCGAAGGCTGAGGCGCTGGATGCGCCGGAGGTTTCGCGTGCGGCTTAACGGCGGCTTGCGCAAGCGGCGCGGATGCGGCCGGCGCTGTGGGAACCGCTGCAGTCTGCGCGGAGGCGGCCGAGGCGGCTGCTGACGGAGCCGCCGCGCCGAAGTCGGCTACTTTCCATACGGCTTCCACGTTGGAGGCGGGCGGCATTACTTCTTTTTTAGGGCGGCGCCAGTCGGCTTCGATGGCATGGCAGCCTTCGCAATAGACGCCCTGCTCGGCCGTTTTCGGGTCGGGCAGCGGCGACTCCTCCGCGAATTTTTGGTCTTCGGTCAATTCGCGTTCGATGCGCGCGTCGATATCGGCCTTGGTCTTTGCGTCCCAGAGACCACTTTCGGTGAGATATTTTTCGTAGCGCGGGATCGGGTCGCGGTCTTTCCAATAATCGAACATTTCCTTGGGCACGTACTCGGCGGGATCGTGCTGCGCGTGTCCCTTCATCCGCATGGTCTTCGCTTCGATCAGGACAGGGCCGCGGCCGGCGCGGCATTCGTCCACCGCAAACTTGGCCGTCTCGTAGACTGCGACTACATCGTTTCCATCCACCACACGGGATTGGATTCCGTAGGCAAGAGCGCGGTCAGCAAGATTTTTCAGCGGAACCTGGCGCGAGACGGGCGTTGAGTAAGCCCATTGGTTATTTTCGAGGACCAACACTAGAGGCGCATGCTGCACAGCGGCAAAGTTCAGGCCTTCATGAAACGCGCCGGTGGAGCTGCCGCCGTCGCCAATCCACGTCATAGCCACGATTTTCTGCCCCAGATACCGGCCGGCCATGCCAACTCCGGCCATCACCGGAATCAAATCGCCGAGCATGGAAATCGGCGAGACAACGTGCAGCTTCTTCAGGTCGCCGAAATGGCTGGTGCCATCCTTGCCGTGCGTCGGCGAAGTGACCTTGGCCATGTGCTGCGTGAAAATATCGCGCGGCCTGAACCCCTTCACCAGCAGCGTGCCGATATTGCGGATCATTGGCGCCAGCCAGTCACGGTGTTCGAGCGCATAGGCCGTGCCCACGGAAACGGCCTCCTGGCCAAGGCTTGAATAAACGCCGCCGACGATTTTGTTCTGCCGGAAGAGGCGCACCAGGCGCTCTTCGAGCTGGCGATTGAGCTGCATGAAATAGTACAGCTCAAGGTGCCGCTCGCGGGTCAGTTTGTGATCCATGCGCCTCGCACTTCCCTTATGATGCCGCCGGAGCTCGCTTTTGGCTGCACAGGAGCTTCTCCCATGACTTAAATCACCGCTGAAGCGGCGCGATCGTCGATGGGCCGCGCCGAATGCAGATGTGCGTCGAGCTCCTGGCGATTCATTCGCAGCGGCTTTAGATCGAATACAGTAGCGAAGTGTTCCACCAGTCGCTCACGGACTTCGCCGACGGCCACCGCACGGCCCAGAGCGCGTTCGAGCGACGTGGCACCCTTGCCTGCGACACCGCAGGGGACAATAAGGTCAAAGTAGCGCAGATCGGTCGCCACGTTGTACGCAAAGCCATGCGATGTGACCCAACGGCTCAGATGCACGCCGAGAGCCGCAAGTTTCGCTTCCCCTCCACGCGAATCAAGCCAAACGCCGTGGTTCGCATCGCTGCGGTGCGCGGCGAGACCGAAATCAGCGGTGGCACGGATCATCAGTTCTTCAAGCTGCTCGACGTACCAACGGATATCGCGGCGATGTTCAGCGAGGTCAAGGATCGGATAGCCTACGATCTGCCCCGGGCCGTGATAGGTAATGTCTCCACCGCGATCGGTGTGATGAAAATCCACATTCATTTGAGTCAGTAATCGTTCACCGGCACGCAAATTTTCGCGCTTGCCATTGCGGCCCAGCGTGATCACGTGCGGGTGCTCGCAAAGCAGTAGCACATCCGGAATCGCGCCGTCCTTCCGAGCTTCGACGAGCTCGCGTTGCAAAGCGTACGCCAGTTCATAGGGGACCAGTCCGATATCGGCCACCCAGACGATTTTTTCGGGCTGCTGCATTCGAGTCTCGAAACGCAAACCCCGCGCGACAAAGCTAGTAGTTGATCGTCAGGCCGCGCACGGAATTGAACGCGTCGCCCATTGCTTCCCAGACCGTGGGGTGCGCATGAATCGTGGCGGCCATATCGTCGAGCGTGGCTTCGAGCCCGATCGCGGCAACAGGCTCGGCAATGATCTCCGTGGCCAGCGGGCCGATGGCGTGGACGCCCAAGATCTCACCGTACTTTGCTTCAGCCACAACTTTTATGAAACCTTCGTGATGCCCGAGGATGCTGGCTTTGCTGTTGCCGAGGAACGGGAACTTGCCGGTTTTCACGTCGAAGCCGGCCTCGCGCGCCTGCTTTTCGGTCAAGCCGATCGAGCCGATCTGCGGCTCGCAGTAGGTCGCGTTGGGGCAGCGCTTGCGATCGAAGGGCTGCACGTCTTTTCCGGCCATGCGGCCCACGGCGATGATGCCCTCCATCGAAGCGGCGTGCGCGAGTTGCGGCAGTCCCGCGACGATATCACCGATGGCATAGAGTTTTGGCTCCGCGGTTTCCATGTACGCATTCGTATGAACGTAACCGCGTTCGACTTTGGCTTTCGTTTTCTCGATGCCGGTGTTTTCGGTGAGCGGCCGGCGACCCACGGCGATCAGCACCTTTTCCGCGACGATAGATTGCGCTTTGCCGGTCTTGTCCTTGTAGGTGACCGTCGCGCCGACTGCACTCTTCTTCACGGACTCCACGGCCGCTTCCAGTTCGACGCGAACGCCGCGCTTTTTAAATGCTTTCAGCAGCTCGGCGGAAATTTCGTCGTCTTCGAGCGGCACCATCTTTGGCATCGTTTCGAGCAAGGTCACATCCGAGCCAAATGTTTTGAAAATCGACGCGAATTCCACGCCGACGGCGCCGCATCCGACCACGACCAGGGACTTGGGAATCGCTTGCAGAGAGAGAATTTCGCGGTTGGTGAGTATCGTCTTGCCGTCGATTTCCACGCCAGGCAGGGACCGCGCCTCAGAGCCCGTGGCTAGCATTATGTAGGTGGTTTCCAGTTCGGTGATTTTGCCGTCTTTTTCCACGGCGACGCGGCCGGGCCCGGCGATGCGTCCCCAACCTTGAATCGACTCGACTTTGTTCTTCTTGAACAGCATGCCGATGCCGCCGGCGTGCTTTTTGACGATCTTGTCTTTGCGCGCCTGCATGGCCGGCCAGTTCACTTTCACATCTTTTACTTCGAAGCCGAATTCCTCGGCGCGCAGGAAATTGTCGTAGAGGTCGGCGTGGTGCAGAAACACTTTGGTGGGGATGCACCCGACGTGCAGGCAAGTGCCGCCGAGAAACGGGTCCTTTTCCACTACCGCGGCCTTGAGTCCCCATTGACCCGCGCGAATCCCGGCGACGTATCCGCCCGGGCCGCTGCCGATGATCACCAAATCATATTTGGCCAATCGCTCTCCCCTTTGCGTTTGATGGCTTCCCGCGAGCCGGTGATTCAGTTGAAGGAGTGCACTAGCGGTGGTTCTGCCAGCCCCGCAGCCAGAAGATTTTAGCAGCCGCCGCTAACAGCCGCAACCGCATGCGGCCTGAAGTCCGTGCCGGAAACGGGCCTTTCTGTTTCGCTTCAGAGGGCCGCTGCAAGTTCAGCTGCGCCTCTGTGGCCCATGAGCGCGTTCGCCGAAGTTCAGTCGCTCTGAGAGCATTGTGAAGCTTCACACGGATATTTGACGCAGTGTTTCAGACCGGAATAGGCGCGAAATTTGACGGTCAAGCCCCATCCGCGCCAAATGACTGTCCTAAGCGACAAATTTGTACCCCACCCCGCGAACGGTGAGCAGATGGCGCGGTTTTCCGGGATCGTCTTCCACATAGCGGCGCAAGCGAACGATGAAGTTGTCGATGGCGCGCGTGTCCGTGTCTTCGCGGAGATCCCAGACGTCTTCCAGAATCGATTTGCGCGAAACCACCCGGCCGGCGTTACGAATCAGGTGGCGGAGCAGCTTCGCTTCCATCAGCGTCAGCTGGATGGTATTGCGGCCGGAGCGAAGCTCAAGCGTATCGAAATCGAGCATCTTGCCGCGGAAAGAATAGAGCTCGCCAGGAGCTCCGTCTCGTGACGAAGCGGCGGTTGCGGGTTTTGCCGCATTCGAGCGCGGTCCGCTCGCCTTGACCGAGCCGGCATGCCAGGCGCTGCGGCGCAGTAATCCCTGCAGGCGCGCCAAAAAAATCGGCAATTCGAAAGGCTTGGCGAGGTAGTCGTCGGCGCCAGCTGCAAAACCTTCGAGCACGTCTTCCGGTCGGCTTCTAGCCGTGAGGATCAGCACGGGCACGTAGTTTTTCGCCTTGCGCAGAGCGGAAGCGACGGAGAAACCATCTACGCCGGGAAGCATTACGTCCAGAACCACGGCGTCAAATTGTTCGCACTCATTCAGCAGCCGGCGGACCGCCGATTCGCCGTCGGCGCACAGATCGGCGGAATGGCCTTCGGCTTCGAGGTTGAAGCGCAGACCTTCGGCAAGGTGCATTTCGTCTTCGACCACCAGAATGCGGCTCACGAACCGAGCCTCGGAAGTTCAAAAGTAACCGTGGTGCCCGAAATGCTGCCGCCGCTTTCGGCGAAGACGCGGCCCCCGTGGGCGCGTGCAATCGATTTCACGATAAAAAGACCCAGGCCCGTCCCTTTGGCGTGCGCGAACGGGCGCCCGCGAACGCGGTAAAAGCGTTTGAATATGCGCTTCAGCTCGTGCGCGGGAATGCCGATGCCGCGGTCGCTAACGCGCAGCGCGATGCGGTGATCGTTTGGCAAAGTTTCGATCTGAACGGACACGTCAACCTGATTGCCGGAATATTTTATGGCATTGTCCAGAATATTAGCGACCGCGGTGCGGAGTTCTTCTGGGTCGCCATGGACGGTAACGGGCGCGCCATCCGCCGCTGCGGCCGGTAAGCTTTCGCGCCAGTACAGCGCGCTGGGCGGAAGGTGATGGCGGGTGCGCGCCAGTCCCATGCATTCGCTCACTAAGCCGCGGAAATCAAACTCGACTGGGTGGCGCTTCGCATCGGCCAGGCGGACCTGGCCAGCTTTGAGGACCTGTTCCACAGTGCCCAGCAGGCGGTCCGTATCCTCGAGCATGAGCCCGTAGAACTGCAGGCGCTGAGCGCGATCCAGTTCGCGGCGCTGCAACGTTTCGAGATACAGCTTGATCGACGCAATAGGGGTTTTTAGCTCGTGAGTCACAGCGTTGATGAAGCTGTCGTGCTGCTCGTTGCGACGAATCTCGCGGACCAGAAAAATGGTATTCAGAACCAGCCCAGTGATGATCACCAGGAAAAAAATGATGCCGGAAAAAAGCAACACGGCATCGCGCCAATTGCGCAGGATCCAGCTGACGTTGAGGAAGACCGCCGCGGTAATTGACGCGACGCCCAGAAGTAGAAAGATGACTGTCTTGCTGCGGCTAATAGCGCTCATGGCTCACT
>JBOGNC010000144.1:0-11155 GCA_050747045.1 Candidatus Acidiferrales bacterium
CCTCCCACCAACATCGGCAGCGTGATAGTAAAGGTCGCTCCGCGAGGGGGAGAATTCCGCGCCTCAATGTCGCCGCCATGCTCCTTCACGATTCCGTAACAAATGCTCAAACCGAGACCGGTGCCCTTGCCCACCGGCTTGGTCGTATAAAACGGATCAAAAATCCGGTGCGGGTTCTGAACCCCGGCACCGCTGTCCGTGAATTCCACGCACAGGCTACCGGCTAACGCTTCCGTGCGAATCCAGATCTCCCCCGGCCCACCGGTTTCCTGAATGGCGTCCATGGCGTTATTTAGAATATTCAAAAATACCTGCTGCAGCTGGTTGAAATCCGCGGAAGTCACCGGAAGGTTTGGATCGAAATGCCGATGCACGCGGATCTTGTTCAACCGCAGGTCGTACTCACGAAGGATTAAGGTGTCCTCCAGAATTTGGTGCAGGTTCACGGGCACGCGCTGCGGCTTCCTTTGGCGGGCGAAACTCAGCAAACTTTGGACGATGTGGTGCGTTCTTTGCGCTTGGCGATGGAGCTTTTCCACGTACTCCGCGCTGCGCTGTCCGGAAAGGTCGTCAGTCTTCAGCAGTTGGCTGTACCCGAGAATGGCGGTTAGCGGATTGTTGAGTTCGTGGGCGACGCCGGAGATTAGCTGCCCTACGGCCGCCATTTTCTCGCTCTGCAGCAGTTGTTGTTGCGTGTGCCGCAGGCTTTCATAGGCCTCGCGTGTTTTTTCCAGCAGCAGCGATTTATCAATCGCTGTGGCGATCTGGTTGGCAACGGCCGAAATCAGGTTCAGCTCCGCGGCCGAAAATTCTCGCGCGTCCTTGCAACCAATCAGCAGCATTCCCATGATGCGGTCTTTGGACCAAAGTACGCCAATCTGCGATACTGGAATGCCTCCAATGTTGCGTAGCTCCCGGAATTCCTCGGGCAGAATCGGGGCGGTTCCCGATATCACTGTTGCGCGTACGCGGCGAAGCTGTTCGAGCAAAGCAGGCGACAGTTCAATCTGGTCGAATTGGCGCGCGGCTTCTGGGGGGAAACCGATCATCACCGGATGCACCAATCTTCTTGATTTTTCATCGAGGAAAAATACGGCTCCCACGTCCAGCGCAAAGAGCTCGGTGATTTTCAGGAGCGCCCCGCGCAGCCCTTCTTCCAGCGCTAAACCTTGCCCCAGCAGGTCGGATATCGTATTCAGTGCGAGTAACTCCTGATTGCGGCGGCGAATGTCCGCTTCCGCGTTCTTGAGATCCGTTATGTCCAGCAGAAATCCCTGATATGCGACGATGGCGCCCGATTCATCTTTGGTCGCAAAGCTGGATTCGTGCGCAGTTCTGATCTCGCCGTCTCGTCTTCGGAAGCGGAATTCGAAATCGGCTATCTCGCCATATTCGCGAAGCAAGCGGTGTCTTCGTTCGCGGTCAGCTGGCTCGACGTAAAAACGCGCCGAGACGTCCGCGGCGACTAGCTCTTCCGGAGAGTCGTAACCCAAAATTCGCATGAACGCGTTATTGAAATCGACGAAACGTCCATTCGGCGTGGAAATAAATACGCCTTCCTGCACTTTCTCAAATAGCGTTCGGAATTTATTCTCGGCCTGCCGACGCGTGGTCACGTCGCGCAGGACGTGAATAGTGCCCAGGCGTTTTCCGTGTGAATCGTGAAGCGCCGAATCGGTGGAAAGGAAGTAACCTCCGAAGGACGGATCAAATTTTTCCGCATCCCCTGCAGTGCTTTCGCAGTACGGACAACGAGTCCACGGTCTATTGCCCGGGCGCAGAGCTTCCCGAACCGAGCGACCGGCGATTTCATTCGGCTCAACCTGCAGGCGCGTGGCTAGCGCCCGGTTGACTTTCAAGATTATTGCCTCGGCGTTATGAACCAAAATCAAATCGTCGATGGAATCAAACGTATCCTCCCATTGTCTATGCGACGACGATACCGTTCCCATCAGCGCCAAATTCTGGACGGTCAAGCCCAGGAGATTAGCGACGTTCATCACGTAGTGCTCTTCTTCGCTTTCGTACTTCCGCGGCGCAGACGAGCCAACTGCCAACAGGCCGAGCGGCACATCCTTCCCGGGGATTCGAATCAAAAGCATTGCCGAAAGCTTTTCCGATTGCATCCACCGTCGAAGACCCGCATCGTTCGTATCCGTATAGGCGATGAATGGCCGTTCGCTTTGCAGCACTCCTTCCATCCAGGGATCATGTACCGAGATCCGCGTTTGCGCGCTCCGCTCCACTTCCGTAAAACCTACGCGGCCGCGGGTGACTAACCTGGCGGGCTTATCCGGCTCTTCGAAAAGCAGGACGAGCCCGTGGCTCGCACCGAGGCTTTCAATCACCTGACCAAGTATTCCCTGGAAAACTTCATCGGGCCGAGGCGTCTGCATAGCCTCCGCGCTGATTACCGCCAAGCGCCGCAGCCGGTCGTTGAGATCTTCCGCGCGATAGCGCGCCGCTTCGAGCACTAGCACCGCCATGGCGACACCTACAGTGATCCCGATAATCCCGTGGAACGAAATTCGCAGCAGACCGATTTGCTGCGAAAGCCATTCCGGCCGGTCCACTCCGTCCAACCCGCACAGCAGCAACGACGCGGCCAGTAAAGTCCAACCGGCGCCGCGGTGTTTCGAACGCGATCGCCAGAGGACCCAACCCGCCACTAAGTAGAGAGACGAAACGAGAATTGCGCTGACCCACTGTTCCACTCGCGGAAGCCGGACAACCCAGCGGAGCGCGATCAGCCCGCTTTCGGCCATTACTCCCGAGGGCCAGAAGTAGCGCAGGGCATTGCTGTTGCCCGCGCACTCGATCGCTGCAGCGAAAACTAATCCCGCCACGATCGGTGAAATCAGCGTGGTTACGCCCGATTCGCCATGCCCTCCACCCCAAATGGATGCGATCCGCACGAATTCCAGACCTGCGTAGACGGTCCACGCCGCAAGCCAAAAACGGAAAAAACGTGCCGGGAAACCGGGGAGTAGTAGCCAATACAACACCAACAACAAGAAAGTGGCCGAGCATACCATGAAGCCGACGGCCAGAAACCCCGGGTTGGAGAGGAACGTCATCGGTTTCGATAAATTGTCACACGGACGCCCTAGTGCTGTAGTGGTCCAAATTTTTCCGTGGATATCAGCTAGCCATTACGAAACCTAGCACACGGTTAAACAATACGGCAACTTACGCTAGTGCACCCTGTGCCGTGCCGTATAATGGGCCTCGCTCTGGAGCCCCGATGCAAAAGGAAAAAATCCTCGTTGTAGACGACGAAGAAGCTATTCGCGAAGTGGTGTCCACGCTCTTGGAGGCGCAAGGCTATCAATGCGTTCCCTGCGTCAACGGACGCGCAGGTCTTGAAGCATTCCGCAAAGACACCTACGATCTGGTTATGAGCGACATCGTCATGCCGGAGATGGACGGCATGAAGCTGCTCTCGGAATTGCGCCGCTCCGACCCAGACGTTCCCGTAATTATGGTCACGGCCATGCACGACATCTCGATTGCACTTGAGGCGATCCGCTCCGGCGCCTACGACTACATCCTCAAGCCTTTTGAAAAAGATCAGCTATATCTCAGCGTCCGCCGGGCGCTTGAGCACCGCCGCCTGGTGATGGAAAACCAGGCGTATCAGAGCGACCTCGAGCAGCTTGTCGCCGAGCGCACCCAACAACTCTCCGTTGCGCTGCAAGATCTCGAGCAATCCTACGATTACACGCTCGAAGCGCTCGGCGGTGCGCTCGATGCTAAAGATGCGGAAACTGAAGGCCACTGCCAACGTGTCACCGCCTTCACCATCACCATGGCCAAGGGGATGAACATCGACAAAGCGTCGCTGCGGCAAATTGCGCGCGGCGCTTTTCTGCACGATATCGGCAAAATGGGCATTCCCGACCACATCCTCCGCAAGCCAGGACCGCTGACCGCTGAAGAACGTGAAATCATGCGCAGGCACTGCGAAATCGGATACTCAGTGCTCGCTCGGATCCCGTTCCTTCGCGACGCCGCCGAAATCGTTTTGACGCATCAGGAATTCTATGATGGCACGGGCTATCCGCGAGGATTACGCGGCGAACAAATTCCCCTCGGTGCCAGAATATTTGCCGTGGCCGATACGCTCGACGCCATGATCTCCGATCGCCCATATCGCAAAGCACTACCGATATCCGCGGCGCGCGAAGAAATTACGCGTTATTCCGGCACGCAATTTGATCCGCGTGTGGTGCAGGTATTTCTCTCAAATCCCGATCGCGTTTGGCTCGACCTCCACCAGAAAGCCAGCGAACCATTCATGCTCACCGAACTTGAGCGCGTGTAGCGGCCGACGCGCCGACAAGCCGACGCGGGTCTGCACCGAAACGCCGCTTTCAGGGACGGATATTGCAAGTTCTTTCAAATTGCGCCGCAATGCGCCTATAATTCCACGTTGTGCAAATCTAAAGGAGGTCGTGCATGAAGCGACTGGTAACAGTCCTCGCCGGCTGCCTCGCGTTCTTTCTGCTCGCGGCACAGATTCCCGCCGCGCCCAAGCCGCAGCAAAAGGACGTGATTGCGGAGACAACCCTCAAAGTCGGGCAAACGGCGCCGGACTTCACTCTCCCGAGCGATCAGCGAACCGCCGTGAAGCTGAGCGACTTTCGAGGCAAAAAGAACGTGATTCTCGCCTTCTACGTTCTTGCCTTCACACCCGGTTGAACCGACGAGCTGAAAGCCTATCAGTCTGATTTGGCTAAGATCGATTCAAGCGGCTCGGTTGTATTTGGTATCAGTACGGATAGCCCTCCTGCAAACGCGGCGTTCGCCAAGCAAATCGGCGTCACTTTTCCGCTGCTCAGCGATATGAACCGCACGGTTCTCACCGAATACGGAATTCTCAGGAAGTATCCAATGGGCGGGGACAGTTACGAATGGGCCCGGCGGACAACTTTTGTCGTCGACAAGGAAGGCAAGATTCAGCACATCCAATACGACGAAGGTGCGATCAATCCAAATACAGCTGTGAGCATTTGCACCGGCCTCGGACCTGGAAAATAAACGCGTCGCCAGCGGTGGGGGCTGCTTTGGAGCGGCTCCCGCTCGCTCGATGCGATCGCCATTCCTCAGCGGCTCACGTTGCGCCGGCTATAGATCAGCCCAAAAATCCCCACGAAAAGAACGACGGAAGGGATCAGCAGAATCAAAATTCCGTGCTGCAGCGCCACGATGCTGTGGCTGCCGGACCCGGCAGCGCTCTGGTATCACAGCGCGCATCCCTGCGCAGCGGCCCGCGGAGCGAATGCAATCACCGCAGCCATCCCGCTGAACGCGTAGCGGACGGCGCGGATCGCCACGCACCCGATAGCTCGACCACCAGAAATCCCTCGCGTCGCCTGCATTGTCACGCTCATCGTCGCCCTCCGGTCACCAAGAACAAAAACAAGAATATCCAAAGCGCGTCCATCGCATGCCAGTACATCGACGTGATTTCCACCGCGGTACTTCGCGCCATCCTTCGCGCCGGGCGGAACGCCACAACCAACAGCGCCACAATCCCACCCGCTAAATGTACTCCGTGCGCCGCAGTTATCAGATAAAAAAAGCTACTGCTCGGATTGGTAGCCAGGTACAGGCCGGCCGCCACAAGCTGTCTCCACGCAAGCAGTTGGCCGCCTAGAAAACAAACTCCCAGCACCGACGTGACGATCCACCATTTTCGGAACTCATCTTCGTCGCCGACCCGAGCACGCGACCTCGCGTACAACATGGTGGCGCTGCTGCCCAAAAGCACGAGCGTATTGAGCGACAGAATTCTCCACAGCCAGCCGGATACGACCAGCGGCTGCCAGTCGGCGCTCGGCGCGCCTCGGCGAACCACCGCTGCGCTTACCATCGCTACGAAAAACATTGCGATGGCGCTTAGGGCGATCAGCATTCCGGTCACGTAAACGCGACGCGGCGTTCGCCACGCGCCGGCGCCATCATCTTGCCCGCCGCCAAAAAATCCGCCGCCGCTGCGCCCGATGTCGCCGACGCCAATCCCAGCGCGATCCGCTACCGCAGTTTCACGCATTTTTCGCTCCGCCGTCCGATCCCACCAACTCACTTGGCGAAATGTGCTGCGGCGTAAAATCCTCGGCCGCTCCGGGAACGCTATATTCGTATGGCCCGCGGAAAACACGCGGATACGCGCCCGCAAAATTGTCAATCGGAGGGGGCGATGCCGTAGCCCACTCGAGCGTTGTTCCTCGCCATGGATTGTCCGTTGCCCTCGCGCCGCTCGTCAGGCTGTGGAAAAAGTTGTAGAAGAAAATCAACTGCGCCGCCGCAGTCGCGAACGCCGCAACGGTCATGAACAGGTGCAAGGGGTGCAGCGCGGCCAGATACGTGTCGCCGCTCGAATCCGCGTAGCGTCGGATGCCGCCGTAAAGACCCATAAAGTGCATGGGCATGAAAATGCAGTACGCGCCCACGAACGTCAACCAGAAATGCACCTTGCCCAGCGGCTCGTTCATCATACGGCCAAACATTTTCGGAAACCAATAATACGTGGCGCTGAAAATTCCGAAGATCGCCGCCACGCCCATCACGAGATGGAAATGGGCCACCACGTAATAGGTGGAGTGCAGCATGTCATCCAGCGACGGTTGCGCCAGGAAAATTCCCGAAAGCCCTCCGGTGACGAATAGCGATACGAACCCGATCGAAAAAAGCATCGGCGTGTCGAACTGAATTTTCCCGCCCCACATCGTCCCCAGCCAATTGAACGTCTTCACCGCGGACGGCACTCCAATCGAAAGCGTCAGCGCCGAAAACGCCAGGCTCGAATACGGGTTCATGCCGCTGACGAACATGTGGTGGCCCCATAGCAGAAATCCCAGAAAGCCGATCGCGCACAAAGTCGCCGCCATGGCGCGATAACCGAACACCGGCTTGCGCGAAAAATTCGAAATGATGTGCGATGTCACACCCATTCCAGGCAGAATCGCGATGTAAACCTCGGGATGTCCGAAAAACCAAAACAAGTGCTCCCACAAAAGCGGCCAGCCCCCACTTCGGCCAACCTGCAACTCGCCGTTCACCACCAGCCCCGCAGGAATAAAAAAACTCGTTCCCGCCGAACGGTCCAGCACCAGCATGATCAGCGCCGCCAGCAGCACTCCAAAAGAAAGTAAGCTCATCACCGCCGTCACGAACCACGCCCACACCGTCAGCGGCATGCGCATCAGATTCATTCCCGGCGCGCGCAGTTCGATGGTAGTGGTGATGAAATTAATCGACGCGAAAAGCGATGCGATGCAGAAAATCCCGATGCTCACGATCCACATCGTCTGCCCCATGCCCTCGCCCGGCCCAGTCACGCTGCCCAGGCCGCTCAGCGGCGGGTACGCCGTCCATCCGCTGATTGGCGCACCGCCTGGCACTACAAATGCCGCAAGCATGCAGCCGAATGCCAGCAGCGTGGTCCAGAACGACATCATGTTCAACCGCGGAAACGCCATATCCGGCGCGCCAATCTGAATCGGCAAGAAATAATTTCCAAACGCTCCCAGCGGCGCGGTCGTCAGCACGAAGAAAACCATGATCGTTCCGTGCATGGTCATCAGCGCCAGATATTGCTCCGGCCGCATAATTCCGCCGCTAACGAATGGAACGTGCGCCGAGGGCCACGCCAAATGGAAGCGCATCAGCAGCGATAGCACGATCCCGATCGTCACGGCCAACAGCGCAAGAAAATAATATTGAAGGCCGATGACTTTATGATCCGTACTGAACACGTAACGGCGGAAACATCCCGATGGCGCCGCTACCGGAGCGTGAAAGGACTTGGGCACCGGGCTCACGCGCGCTCCCCCGATAGATATGCCAGAAATCCGCTCATGCTCATCGCGCCTCCGCCTGCGTCAAAAATGTTCGGTAATCCGCTTCGGAGACCACATTGAGAAAACTGTGCATCTGGTTGTGCCCCATGCCGCACAGTTGCGTGCACACGATGTAGTAGCGTCCGATGCGGTCCGGAGTGAAGTGCAGCGGCACGATCATCCCGGGCACGGCGTCTTGCTGCAGCCGCAATTCGCGCACGAAGAAATTGTGAATCACGTCCTGCGAGCGAATCATCAGCTCCACCGGATGATTTACTGGGACGGTCAGCGTTGACGTCACAATGTCGTCTCGTCCCGCCGGATCGTTCGAATCGATTCCCAGCGGATTGCCCGTCGGAGCACTGATCAAATCCGGATCGAGGCGCCCGAATCTTCCGTCCGGGCCCGGATAGCGGAAATAGTAGGCGAATTGCTGTTCCGTCACTTCCACTTGGATCGCGCCCGCGGACGCCGTTGTGAATCTCGTTTCCGCCCACGACTTGCTGGCGAGTACGCCGAGCCCTAAAAAAACGGTCGCCGTAATCAGCACCCACGTGATTTCGAGCGCCGTATTGCCGCGCGTGAACCGCGCCGGTTTACCTCGGTCGCGATACCGAAATGCCGCCCAGCCCAAGCCCAGTTGAGCGAGCACGAAAGCGACGCCCGTCGCGTAGAGCGTCAAATTGTATTGATGATCGATCTGCGAACCCACAGACGTGATCGGCGGGGGCGGCGCGTAAAAACCAGACGCGAAGAGATAGATCGTGATTCCGACGAAGACGATGAGCGATACGAAGAGCAGCAACGCTAGTGCAGCCGAGCCGCGCGTAACCTCGCTCGCGTGCGCCGTTGTTTCACAATCGCTTCCGCCCCGGGAAAATGCAGGAGAGAATCGCATCTCGATTCGAACCCGACATCATACCGAAGCACGCGGCGCATGTCGAAAGATGAAAACCCCAAAACTGGGATTGGCGTCAGAGCGCCGCAGCCGCTTCGGCGGCAGCTTCGAAACCAAGGAGGCATAGGCATCGGTTTGCGCCGCGTGTGCGCCTTTGTGAAGCTTCACACCGCCATTTAATTAGAACTCTTAGGGGGAAAAAGCGAATTTCCGCGAAGGGAACGAAAATCTGGTGCGGGAGAGAGGATTTGAACCTCCATGGTATTGCTACCGCCAGCCCCTCAAGCTGGTGCGTCTGCCAATTCCGCCACTCCCGCAGAGAGTCAAGCAAATTGTAACAGAAGCGCCAAATCGTGGGGAGCTTCGTTCTGTAACGGGTGTGAAGGCAAAGTACGCCGTGCGCGAACGTGAACCCGTCACCATAAGTCGGCGGTATAATCCCCGTCCGAGCGGACCATGATCAATCTCTTCACAGCAGACATAAACGGCCTCACCAATGACGAATGCTACTCCGCCATTGTCGACTTTGCTGGAGCACAGCCAAACGAAAGCAACCGCCACGATTTCAAATCAATTTGGACTAATGAGACTGTAAAGGACGTTGCGGCCTTCGGAAATACTTTCGGCGGGCTCCTCATTATAGGTGTGGAAAAAAGTCAGGATGACTCCCAAGCGAAAGCAATCGGAGTCACATCCTCTTCGGAGCTTACTACGCGCATCGCGAGCGCGATTGCCACGAACATTTCGCCAACGCCTTCCTATGACATCGCGGAATGCCACGGGCCGGGTGACACAGATAAGCGGTTTTGCATTGTTCGCGTCAGGAGCAGCACAACCCTCTACCTCGTTACCAAGAAAGGGCTTCCTCCTGTATGGATCCGAAACGCGGATCAAACCATTGCCGCGGACGCAGCGCAGCTCCGCAACCTGATTGATCGTGAGGGGCGCTCGCAAGATGTACTGGAACAAACCTTGCTTGATCGTGCCGAAGGCATTCTGGAAAACATGATTATCGGGCATAGCTACCCAGACAATCCGCACTGGACTGTTAGTGCTTGGCAGCGGTCAGCAACGTATTTCAAAATCACGCTTATTCCTGCCGAAAAAAAATGGATACCCCTCGACGTTCGCGAGGAGACTAAGTTCGTCAGGCTCGTCCATGAACGCTATCGGCGCATAGAGAGCAATTTGGCGTCATCTACAGACCCTGCAGCTAGGGACGGTTCGAATCGAAGCGCTGATTTCTACGAGTATCGTTGGTATCACCGAAGACTTGAGCACGAGAGCCGCTGGCGCATTAGAAATCAACTTGATGTTGCTCACGCCACTCAGATCAAATATGAAGACAACTGGAGTCTCGTCGATGTGGTGATGTATACGATTCTTTTGCTCAAGCTCGGCGCAAAATGGTGGACGGCATTCAACTATTTTGGCGACGGCATGCTAGTCGCGACTCTGGCCGTGCCGGGGCTTCAGCTTCGGCGGGGAGCCTCTAACCAATTCGTGAAGTTGTTCGGCCCAGGCGAGGGAGACTTTGCGATGGACGCTGACGTTCTCACAGTGCAACCGTATCCCCAGTCGTCAGTGTCTCAAGCCTACGTTCACGTCAGGTCAGCGACACTGCTCGATGATCTTCCTCGCATCGTGACTTCGATCATGAATCCCCTTCTTAGGTCCGTGGGACACGCTGTCGATTGGGAAAAGTTTGAGGACGGTGTGCGCAACATAGTAAGAGGCCAGTCGTAAAAACCAGTTACGGACCTCGCAGCTCTAAGAAACGCCTATTTGTGGGCAGGCGCGCTCTGCGCAGGCTTCTGCGAATTCGAAGTTGCCGGAGGAGCAGGCACCGCTGGAGCCGAAGTAGCCGGCTTGGAAGCAGGACCAACTGGCTTCGACGCGGGCGGCGTGGTGGTTGCCGGAGCAGGAGCGTTCGTGTGCTCCAGGATCGAGCCAATCGCCGCCGCATTCGGCCCAGCGCGTTTTACCGATAGCGCCATCGACGTCAACATGAATAGGATCGCGCACCATGTGGTGGCGCGGGAAAGGAACGTGGCTGCACCACGGGGACCAAATGCCGTCTGGCTGCCCGCTCCGCCGAACGCACCCGCCAAATCCGCCGCCGAACCGCTCTGCAGCATCACCACGATGATAAGCAAAAAACAGACCAGCACGTGCATGGTCACCAGCAGCACAATGAACCGCCAGCCGATCGCTACCAGCCCGATGGCCACGAGTATCGATACCGCCCATTTAGCCCACGATGGCATTTCCGTTTTCCTGACTTGTCGCGCTGTCTCGCGCGCCTTTAAGAATGACGTACGCTTCTAACTATAATTTACGATTGCCCCGAACGATTTCGCATCCAGGCTAGCTCCGCCGACCAGAGCGCCGTCGATTTCGGCCTGCGCCATCA
>JBOGNC010000145.1:0-11134 GCA_050747045.1 Candidatus Acidiferrales bacterium
CCCTACGACGTCACTCTCGTAGGTCGCCTGTTCGACGAAGGCACGCTCGGGCGCGCGGGCTTGGCGCTGGAACGCAGCTTCGACGTAGCCGACGAGCGCCCGCCGGGGTTCTAAACCCACACCATCTCTGGCGATTATGCGGGACTCACTTGCGGTTCAATACACTGTGAGATATTCTCCGCCCCGCGCGAAGAGCGCATTGTGGCCTTTCAAACCATAACGCCAGAGGACCAATGAAACTAGGACGACGATTCTGCGCTGCCGGATTCCTTTGCCTCGCAGCAACAGCTAGCGCACTTTGGCTCAGAGCGCAGGAGCCGGCTGCAAAACTGGGGACTTCCAGTTCTCTCCCGGGTCTGATCAGCAAAGCGCAATTAAGTCCAGCTTTGATCAGCCGTTTGCGCGAGATGCGCTTCAGCCCCGATGGAGCCGTCCTCCTGCTCCAGGACGATTCGTCGGCCTACGTAATCGGTACCAATCCACTGGCAATGCACCTGAACCTTGGCGCCAACCAAATTCTTCCGATGCGCTTTTCGTCCGATTCGAAGGAACTTGTGGCCGCGACCCGCGACATGCAAGTGGCGCGCTACAAGATAGCCGAGAAAGCTCGGGCCGACCAAAGGACGCTGGGCGGCGGAGGCGAGTGCTACGCCGCGACCCTCTCAAACGACGGAGAACTCTACGCATGCCTTGACAAGAATTCGGACTTGCGGGTTTTTCGCGTGAGCACGGGCGAACAAATTTTCAAGAAAACGATCGGCGAGCAGCAAGGACCGGCGTTTCCTATTCCCGCGCCTTATCACTTGGGACTGGCCCGTTCTGAACCATTTGGTTATTTCCTGACGCCCGATTTCATTCCGCCCGATCCAATGACCACCATTGCGATGCTGAATTTTTCCTTCGACAGCCGCTACCTGATCGCGCGCAGCAAAATTTTCGGCCAACCCGCCGAACTGATCGATCTGAAGGCCAGAAAAACCGTTGGGATGCCGAAGGCGCTCCGCTCAGCCGCCGATACTGGCACGGTGACTTTCGTGGCCGCCGATCGCGTAATCGCGTCCACGTTTGAGAACCGAAACGCCTCGGATCTGCTTTCGTTTCCGGACGGGCAGGTGGTGGGAAAGCTCGATTTCACCGGATTGCTGAGGGCCACGCAAAATCCGCGTTACGTCATCGATGTTCCTTTCGGCATGAGTGGCGCCAAGCTGGTGGATTTACAAACGGACAAAGCAGTGGCCGAGCTTTCCATGAACGGCAACGACGTAAACGACAAGCTAATTGCCTCGTTTTCTGAAGACGGCTTGCTCACGTTGACGCGTATCGGAGAAACTAAGCCGATCGTCCGCGTGCGAACTCCGGTTTCTCCTCTGCCCCTGTTGAGAGCCGCCGCAGTGTCGCCTGATCTGGAAGCGATTGCCGTCGGCATCGACGGCAGCGCCGGAGTCTATAGCGCGCAGACGGGCAAGCGCATAGCTTCCTTTTTAGGTCTGACTGGCGGTTGGTTTCCGAACGATCAGACTTGCTACGTTTTTTCTCCCGGGCTAGTGCCGGGCACATCCGCTCTCGAAAGCCTGGATCTAAAGAGCGGTACCACTTCGAAGCTGACCACCATCAAGCAAACGCCTTATCAAAACGAAACCGCTTCTTCGGGATCTGTCTTGCTGACCCATTACGTCAAACCACTTCTGCCGGGCCAGATGCCGGCGATGGGAGGCCGAAGTTTTCCTTACGAAATTCACGCGCTCGATCCGTCGAATGGCAAGCAGCTCTGGTCGCGCGCGTTCGAAATTGACCCGTATAGCCAAACTCCACAGATCAAAAGCACACCGGTGGTGTACATCGACCCGCAAGGCGACCGCATCGTACTTGGCTGGGGCGCCAAGACCGACGGCGGCAAGCACGCAGCAGACGTCAGCGCCACGGCAAAGAGCATGATGAAGCAGGTCAAGGTCGCCGATCACGACTCCGTGTTTGAAGTGCTCGACGCGCGCAGCGGCAAAACGATTGGCGCGGCGTTCGTGCCAACCAGTTCCGGGGCGGACACATTCGACTCCGTATTTTCAGAGGGCGATTGGCTGGTCTTGGCAAAGGACGGCCGCACCGTGGACGTGATTTCGCTATCCACAGGCGCGCAGGCCGCCCATCAAGAGGGCTATCTCCCAGCCATTTCGTCGCAAGCGGGACTGCTGAGTTTTGCTGGAGATTCCGGGCACTTAACCATCGTTGACCTCAAGTCTCCGGCACAAACCCATCAATACACGTTCCCATCCAACGTGGCCTACTCGCATTTTTCAGCGGATGGCAAGCGCGTGCTGGTAATGACCGAGGATCAAACGGTCTACGTCCTCGCCGCCGGGGCGCAAACCGCTCCGCCAGCGCATCCCTGAGCCGTGCGGGATTTATTCCCGCTCAAAATGCGGACTGCGCGACCCGTGCGGCCGGTGACCGCATGCGCTTGACTTTATTTTCGGCATCGGTCTCAGTGAGAGATACTGCTTGCCGAGGGTTGGTTCACTTCACTTGATAGTATCGAATATGCACGGCTGTCTTTCCGTCTAGCTTGGCAAGTTCAAGCGTGCCGATGTATGCGCCCCCATTCAGCCAATCTTCGGGACCGAGCGGCGCTTCAAACGTTGGCGTGGTAAAGATCTTCGCGTGCGCGCCAGGTTTTGCGCAGATCGTCCCCGGGTTGACGACATTGATGATCGCGCCGTCGTCTGCTTTCAGAAAGTAGTCGGCATGCAGCGAGAAACATCCTGCCTTGGTTGAGAGTTGCCAGTCCCACCCGCCAGGCATCACTTTACCCCGGATTTTCGGACCGCTAAATATTCCCCCAGTGATCGGAACGATATTTCGATCTCCGCGCGGCGTCGCGCCCGGATGAATGCTGGTCCCCAGCGTTACATACTCTTCAAATACAAACTCAAGATGCGGAGCGGGCATTTTCGAGCCAGCTGAATTCGAGTTCGCGCCTTGCGCGTACGCTGTGCCACCGAAAAGTGCCGATAAGACAACCGTCAGCAGAATACTCATCATCCCACGCATCTTTTTTCTCCTCGCCGTGCAAAATAGGTGTCGCGAAACGGAACGCGAACGTTTCAGGAACTTTTGTAAACGAAGTTTGCCAAGCTTTTGCTGCCACTGCCACGGCTCACAAGATAGTCCGGATCGAATCTTACCGAGGCGGCGACGATTGACCGGACGGCGCACTCTTCGGCGCTGGTGTCGCCAGCGGCGCGGTTGAGTCGCGCGGTGTCGACGGCGTTTCATCCGGGGGAGGCGCGATCGTGAAATGTCCCTTGACGATGGGATTGCGATCCTGGCCCTCGCAATCCTCATAAATCATGCGATGAATCGTTGTGACGCGCTCGTAGGTGCGGGTCAGGTGCCAGGGCTTGGTGAAATTGACGGCATCGATGACGGTCATGTCGTCCTGCAGGTGATTCTTGTCGATCATGTGGAGCCTCTCGATGAAATGCGCCTGCGGGCTCAAATACGTAATGAGCAGACTTTGCTCGATTCCGCCGAAGGCAAGTATGGGTGTTCCGCCATGGGCGCCGAAACCCGAGGGGGCTTGGACCGCGATCGTATCGATCACAAGCGTTTGCCCGTCCCAATGGCCGATTGAATCGCCCCAGGCCGTCGCCCACAGGTCGTCCTTGCCGGGATGCTGACGCCCGTCGGTATAAACGGTGCGAATTTCGCGGCTGGAGAAGATCAGGGCTGTTTCCTTCGGGGTCGGGACCACCTCGAACATCAGCGGCGAGTCAAGCATGATCGCCGGGTATCCGAACGTACACGCGACAACGGCGCCGCCCGGATTGGCTCCGTGGAGGACGGCTTCCATTTCCTTGCGCTCGGCCGCATCGATTTTCTCAATTTTGGCCTGGAGGGCTGGTTTGTTTGGCGGGGACCAATCCATTTCCCTCAGGACCTTGTTGAGCGAGTCGTCGAAGCCCCCATCTGGATTGGGAGTTGCGCCCACCTGCTGCCATTCACCACTCCAGTCGGGCAAGCTTGATGACGAAGACGCGCCCATCGTCGCGCTGGTTGTCACCAGCCAGCCGATCAGCAACGCTGCCGCCAGCATCGCGCACGCCCCCGCTCTCCGCGAATTCATCTGCCTGGACCTGGCGGAGGCGCGCCGAGCAAAGGTCCGTTGGACCCGGTGCCCGACAGATACTCGCCACCCTTTCGGTTGCTGTGCAGTGGGTGGATGACGATGGTGATCTTCTCGCCGGACTTAAGCGTTCCTGGCCGCCAGCCCGCCCGTGCCAAATGCTCCGGACTAGTCATTTCAATGCTCCATTCGTCTTCGCCACCCTGCCCATTCTTCACCAACAGTTGAATGAACACGTGTGGGTTGGTCCACAGAAATTCTTTCACGGTTCCTTGCAGCGTGACTTTTTTCGACTGGTCGAACATTGTAAATGAATGATGCGCAGCGGCCGAGCTTGCCGTCAGCACCGCGGCCATTGCGACGGCAACGAACCCGCAAGTCGTCACCCGGTTCATTGGTTCCTCCAATATGAAGCTGCTTATACTACATGCCGCCGTGCGCCACGCCAGAAAAATCGCCGCCTGCCGTGCCTGGCGCTCGCGCGTGCGTTCGGTGGGGTGCGCGCACAACAGCCTCCGTGCCAGCCGTCGCCCGGACACTCGCAAGTGCTCATTTGGCCTGGCGCTGCTCCCGATGCGCAGCCTTGCACGGGCCCGGAGTCGCGGCGCGTCGGACAGTGAGTGGTCCATTTTTACTTACGTTTTCCTCTCCTGTAACATCCCACTCGTGAAACCTTTGGAGTTGCTCGGCCAGGCACTTTCTCGTGACGGAACCGTCCTGAAGCTGATCCGCCGCAGCGACGAGTACATCATCCTCGCCAACGGAAAGAGCCTGATGTCGAGCCGCATGCACGGCTCGGAGGAGGCGCTGGCGACGTTCGCCTGCGGGCGCGCGCGAACGCTGCAGCAGCCTAGCGTCTTGATTGGCGGCCTCGGAATGGGCTTCACGCTGCGTGCCACGCTCGATCTTCTCCCGCCGGACGCGATTGTTACGGTGAGCGAAATCGTACCCGCGGTAGTGGAGTGGAATCGTGGCCCGCTCGGACCTTTGGCCGGGCATCCGCTGCAGGATACGCGCGTGCGAGTCGAAATCGATGACGTCGCCGTCACACTCAGCTCACGCCCCGGCCAGTTCGATGCCGTGCTGCTCGACGTGGACAACGGCCCCGCCGCGTTTGCCGGCTCGAACAACGGGGGGCTCTATGACGACCGCGGAATCGCCGTCGTCCGCGCGGCTCTCAAGATGGACGGCGTGCTGGCCGTCTGGTCGGCCCGCGAAGATCGGAGATTCGAGCAACGCTTGCGCCATGGCAGGTTCGCCGTCCAAGTGCAGCGCGTGCGCGCCCGCCTGAAAAGCGGCGGTCCGCGCCATACCATCTTTCTGGGTCACAAATCTCCGGCGTGGTGAGAGCACCTGCACCAGGCCAACTCCCGATAGACATCACCATGGGAAATGGGCGTATTGTTGGCGATCCGGAAGCCAATGGGTCACTAGAGTTGCTTGTCATCGAGAACCTAACTCGCAAACGGATCCCCAGCTCCATACCAGAAGGGCAACCCCGGTAGTTAGAATGCGTTAGAACGTATTGCATTCGCATCAAGCAGTAAATGAAGACCATTCGGATGGCGTCTTGTATCAAGAATGCGCGCCTTTTTGTAAATAATACTTGACACGACCGCGGGCCGGAGCTACGCTCACATTGTCAACTATACTTTATATTTAGACAACAAAGGATGACTCCATGAATCAGGCAAACCCAAAGCAGATTGGCTATCAGTCGCGGATCAGGAAGAGCCGTATCCGGCTCTGCCGCTGGGAAGGCGCGTACGTGGTCGCCACGGCGCTGATGACATTGGGGCCGCTATTTCTGTGGAATAGATCCCTGATGTTCACGCTAGCGGCGGTCGGACTAAACGTCGCCGTGGGCGTCGGCATGATCCTGGCCAACAAAAAGTACGTCATGGAACTGGATGATCTCCAGCAGAAGGTTTATCTCAACGCCCTGGGTATCACGGTGGGCGTCGCCGTGATCGCCGGCATTCCGTTTTCGGTGATGGACATGTTCCACGTGATTCCCTTCCATGCGGACATCGGGTACCTGGTGATCTTCATGGGTCTGACGTTTTTTGTGTCCATGCTTTACGGCACGAGGCGGTACCGATGAAGAACCGGCTCAAGGTGCTGCGTGCCGAGCGCGACTGGACGCAGGCCCAGTTGGCCGACGCTCTCGACGTATCCCGGCAGACCATCAACGCCGTCGAGACAGGCAAGTTCGATCCCAGCCTGCCGCTCGCCTTCCGGGCCGCCCGGCTCTTCGGTCTGCGCATCGAAGAGATTTTTCTTGATGAGGATCGCAGTAACCTTGCGACGGAGAGAGTGCCAATCGGAAAGTAAGTCGACTTCTGTCCATCATCCATGGCCGGCAATTGACACCGTTGATGCGATAGCTCTTGGATGGTCGGCAATTCGGAAGCTATCCCGATCGATCATCCACAACCAGCAGGCTCCTACTAAACGGGATCACCGCACATCTACAGTGTCGCTCTCGCCGCGCGTGTTCGCCTTGTCTTCCGCAACTACCTCTGCAACTTCGGAATCTCCTTCTTAACCGCCTCCGCCGTTGCGCGAATCCCTTCCGCATACGGCGTACCTGCAAACCCAAACGCCTTTGCGTACTTCGACGAATCGAAAATGTATAGCGAGTCGTACTGATAGACCATCTCGCGCATCTCGCCCACCACGGGATTGATCAGCCCCACCAGGCGCATCGTGAATGGCCACACCACGCGGCATTTCGGCTCGGCGCGAAATTCTTTCGCCGCCATTGCGACGAACTCCTTCGCCGTTGGCGGATTCGGAGCCGTCGGCACGTGCCACGTCTGGTTCCACGCCGATTCTGTTTCCGCCAGCTTCACCAGACTCTCAGCCGCGTCGGGCGTATACGTCAATGAATGGGGGAAGTCGCGGTTCGCGAACCACATCGCTTTTTTCCCGCGCGCCAGCATGTCAAACACCATCACGTTCCCCACGCCCATGCGCGCCCCCGGCCCGTAAAAATCCGCGCAGCGCGCGATCATCGCCGTAATCGACCCGCTCTCGGACGCCTCGATCAGCGTCCGCGCCACCCGTGCGCGCACTTCGCCCTTCTTGCTGCACGGGTTGAACGGCGTCTCCTCCGTCATCGCTCCGTCCACTCGCCCGTACATATATACGTCGTCGAAGAAAATCAGCTTCGCGCCCGCGCGCTTGCACGCCTCAATCGTGTTGGCCATCACCCGCGGCCACAATTCCGCCCAAAGCTTGTGGTCGTACTTCAGCCCCACCAGCAGATAGACCAGCTTCGATCCCGCCACCGCCCGAATCGCCTCGCTCTGATCGGTCACATCCGCCGTCAAAATCTCCGCCGTGCCCGACGCCCCGGGAACAGGATGCGCACTCCTCCCCACCAGCCGGAACGCCTCCTTTCGCTCCCCCAGCCGCGTCACCAGCTCATTCGATATCGCCCCGCCCGCTCCAACGATCGTCACCATTGCCAATGCCCCCGCGTGAGCCGCTCTAACGGCGAGTGGCGCAATCATCGTGCGCATTGCACCGCCCGCGAATGGTGCTGATGATATCGCACAACACCTCAGCTACACCTTCCACGTAAACTAGCTGGGTGCCCCTCGATAAGAACGAGGGCACCCGCAGCGTTTTGACAGCGAGCCATAGGGACAGTGTTGTATGGTAGGCAGCCTGTCAGGCTTCGATGTAGATCAATCCGAGAGAGCATGCGCCAACCGCCAAGACGCAAGAAAGAGCAACAGAATCAACTACGTGATGTTTCTGGAATAATCGGCGGGTTTCCGGTTCAAATCCGAGCCTCGCCTCCAACAACCCTAATTTTTCAATTGCTTCCATTTATTCAGCCATCAACATAGGATCCAGAAGTGAGTTTTTTGCGTCGTTCTTGCGTCCTCATACCCCGGGCTGACCCGAATCTTCTACTGCGCCGAACCCACGACTTTTACGTAAATGGCTTGCGGCAGTTGCGGTAGTTCTCCTTTATAGGAGTGCGGAACGGTGACCAAGAACCCGTAACTGCGGGGAATGACAGCCATCTTGTACTTAGCGTCAATAATCCTGAAAAGACCCTCGCAATATCCTGAGAGATGATCGCAGTATGATTGCAGCTTCGTGTTGAGTTCCCGCTCTTGCACCGCCTTTTGTATCTCCCCTTCATCAAGCGCAGCGGTTTCTTCCGGGTCTTTGGCATCCAAGGGCGGGAAAACGTGAGCGATGAATGCGTCAGTGGCACCATCGTGCAGCGTGACGACCACTCCGGCAAACTGGTGAGATAAGTTTCGATACAGATGAATTTCTTCGAGCATTGGATCATCATGGATGGCCTTGATGAGCTTGCCCGCTTGCTCCGCAGTCACAATTCCTTCTTGCTTGCAGCGCCTGTATGCTTTGCATAGGAGTTCCGCAAGATGGCGAAGTTGCCAAAGAGCGCCTGCGAAGTGCGCACGAAATACAACCACGTCTTCCTGAAGCAGTTCACGTTCAATTTGCGACAACGGCTCAGTCGCCGCCTGGGAGCGTTTGCTTCCGGCCAAGCGCACGGCACCTGTGTTAGCGTAAATTTTTACATACGCTGCGTGGTAAAGGCAGAAGTTCAAGGTCTGCCAGATTTCGGTGACCATGCCTTCGAAGTCTTGAATCGGGAACGAATTTGTCCCATTCATATTTGAGTTTCCTCGCTGCAAATGCGTCGAGCACGTTGACGCTAGTGCCGTGCGAGCTTACAATCACCCGTATCGATTGGAAATATCAGCAGTACTATTCTTTGCACCATCGAGGAGCGACTGGTGTCAAACAAACCGACGAAGCCGGCGCGCCCCCCGCAACCTCCCGCAAAACGGAAATTTCGTAAGACTAGGCGACAAGTTGGGCGAGACAGTGCTCCAGACACTGCGCGTGACGATTCATCGCGCGGTGCGCCGCCACCTCCTCCCGAAAATGCTACAATTAGGAAACACGGCAAATAGCCGCTGTAGCTAGGAGAAAGGATGCTACACGATTCTCCGCAACAGCCGAATCCGCCAAAGCCGCAGCCACAACCAGAGCGCCGTGGGCAGCCCTCGGGTCCGCCACCACCTCCCCCTGATGTCCCCTTCAAAAAAGGTGGATAGCGAGCGTAATGAGGTTGGCTGCGAGCGACACTGCTGTGAAGATGAAACATGCCGAAAGAAATAGGGATTTCTGTTTGTTAATTTCGATGTTTTTGTCAACGCGCGCCATCGCTCGCTGACACCGGCCTCTAACGGCTTCGTCCGCCACCAAGGCATCCGCATTATCCTCGCCGGCGTAGTAGGCGTCCAATTCGCTAACCCATTTTTGGTAGCGTGAAGGTGATGCCTCGGTCCCATAGTTCCGCGGCACGAGCTCGGCAACTGCAAAGATGCCTGCCAAGATCAAAGCAGCGACGGAGAGGTATTGCAGGTGTCGCATACGGGGCGTCAGAGTTCCTTTGAAGAAATCTCCCGACTGCGCCGCCAAAAAGACGATCACTGCAAGGATGACGCTCGTCTTCACGTCCAGCGTGTCCCCTAGGTCAAACTCCCTGGTGTCTCGCTCCCGAACGTAATCGGCCTGAATTTTATCGACTTCCTTCACTGCTGCGCTGCCTTCCCGGTCGCCCGCCTCTCGACCTTCTTCATAGCGTCCTGCTTCGGCTTCACATCAATGATGTCATAACGGTCGAACACAAACTGTGTTTCGTGTCCATCGATGCTCATGGCCTCCGACTATGAGAAATGCTAGGTGGCTACTCGTTGCTATCCCATCCAGTGACGACGCCGTCCGTGAAGTAGACGTCGTTGCTCTCGTAGACCCACTGCACATCGCAATGCCCTTCTACGCACGTCGTGTTGACGTGGTCGGGCTTGCCCCAAGACATCTCCACTTCTTTTGCGGAGAAGCCTATCTTTATCGTACCGCCTGAGATCGTCCGGCATAGCTGCTGCCTGCCGTAGATGGACATACAATGCACGTAGACGTTCGGGGCCTTGCAATCGTCCATCGTCGTCTTGCTGTGCGGGTCGAGCGCCTTTCTGACGCACGCATCGTAGGCCTGCTCCTCTTTCGCGTATTCTCGCTCGGCTTTGGACTTGTTCGCAGGGCGGTGCGATTGTGATGTCGCCACCGCCGCAAGGGATACGAATGCCAGTCCGAGTAGTGCGGCTTTGCGTTTCATTTTCCCTCCATTTATCAGAGCATGGCGCTTGTAGTCAATTGTCACGCTTCTGAATTGCGACAGTACCGACTCGAAACTCACTTCAAGCCAAAAGTCCGTTTGCAGGAAATACCGTCGGCGCGCATGCCCAAAACGGTAAAATTCGCATCTTTTTCCGTTGCCGCGCGCGCCGCAACCCGCCTGCCCTCAGCCACTTAACAGGTACGCAAATCTGCGGGGACTTGCGCCGTATGGTAGGGTGGAAGTGAGGCTCTTTGTTGTGCGAGAGCCGGAGAGGAGAACGCCCGATGCGGATGACTGTTATGCCTTCACCGCCGGTGCGATTGCAGTCCGTCCGCCTTGTGGCCCCGAGCGGATTCAACGTCGCCCCTCCCGGAAGTTTTCTACCCGCAAATTCGGGCGTGAAGGGCGGAACGGTCAATCGGCCTTGCACCCACGTAAGTCATAGAAAACAAACAGCCGAGCATAAGCAAGGGCGGAACGTCCCGGTGCATGCGTTTTCTCGCTATTCCTCCGCCAGCAAGGTCCCCCGCGCATGACCCCAACCACCGAAAATCGCCTCAAGAATTCCGCCAGCGCGTATTTGCGCTCCGCTGCGCATCAGCCCATCGACTGGAACGAATGGGGCGAAGATGCCTTCGCCAAAGCGCGCACCGATGAAAAGCCCATCCTCCTCGATATCGGCGCGGTCTGGTGCCACTGGTGCCATGTGATCGACCGCGAAAGCTACGAAAATCCCGAAATCGCGGAGATCATCAATCGCCTCTACATTCCGGTGAAGGTGGACCGCGACGAGCGTCCCGATGTGGACGCCCGCTACCAATCCGCGGTCAGCG
>JBOGNC010000146.1:0-11117 GCA_050747045.1 Candidatus Acidiferrales bacterium
CGGGTACCGCGCTCGCTCCGCAGGAGGCCGTGCAAGTTGCTAATGAAATCGGCCTGCCGGTGCTGGTGCGTCCCAGCTATGTTCTCGGCGGCCGCGCCATGGTCATCGCGTACGACCTGAAAACCGTGGAAGAGTACGTCGCGCAAGCCGTCCTGATCGGCACCGCGTCCGATCCCAAGCGCCCCATCCTGATCGATCAGTTCCTCGAAAACGCCACGGAAGTTGACGTCGACGCGCTTTCCGATGGCACAGACGTGGTGATCGCCGGAATCATGGAGCACATCGAGGAAGCTGGAATTCACTCGGGCGATTCCTCTTGCGTGCTTCCGTCGGTCACGCTGAAGCCCGCCGTCCTCGAAACCATTCGCGACTACACCGCGCGCCTAGCGCGAGCGCTTCACGTGGTCGGGCTGATGAACGTCCAATACGCGATCCAGCATGACACGGTGTACGTCCTGGAAGTGAATCCGCGCGCCTCGCGCACCATTCCATACGTCAGCAAAGCCACCGGCGTGCCGCTTGCAAAAGTGGGCGCTCGGCTGATGACTGGACGTAAACTCTCCGAGCTGCACTTGCCGATCGTGGACCACCATGGAATTCAGGAACTCTCGGTACGCGATTTCTACGCCGTGAAATCGCCCGTGTTCCCGTTCAATAAATTCCGAGGCGTCGATATCATTCTCGGTCCGGAAATGCGCTCCACCGGCGAAGTGATGGGAATTTCGTCCACGTTTGGCCTTGCCTTTGCCAAGGCCCAGCTCGCCGCTGGCCAGCGCCTGCCGCTTTCAGGCACCGTGTTTATGAGCGTGAACGATCATGACAAGCCGTCCGTCGCCGCCGTGGCCAAAGATCTCGCCGCGGCTGGACTCAAGATCATCGCCACGCGCGGCACGGCCTGGGCCCTCACGCGCGCCGGAATCGAAATCGAAGAAGTGTACAAAGTGAACGAAGGCCGTCCGAATATCGTGGACCTGATCAAGACCGGCAAGGTGAATCTGGTGATTAACACGCCGCTTGGCCGCGAATCGTTTTACGACGAAAAATCTATCCGGCGCGCCGCGGTGCGCTACAACGTCCCGTGCATCACCACCTTGTCCGCGGCCCGTGCCGCCGCACGCGGTATTCGCGCCATGGCCGGACACGCCGTCGATGTGGCGGCCTTGCAGGACTTGCACCGCCGCAAATCCGCCGCCACGGCGCGGGCTGAGCATTCCTGATATCCTTGTCCCAATCATCGGCACGCATCCCGTCGTGAAGCTGAATCCCCGGCGCACTTTCCTCATCCAATCACAGCTATGCTGATCCTTCGCGCCCGCGTCCTCGTTGGAGCTCCTTGTTGCCGCGGTTTCCGCTGCCGTGTATCATGAGCGCCTCCATGGAATTGCAGGCTGTTCCGTTCCGCGAAATTCCGCACACCACCGATCTCTTCACCGCCTTTCTCGACGATTATTCGCGCGTCGCTAAATTTTACCCACACCGTCCGGACCTGTCAGGAATCGCTGACGCCGCGCGTGAAGTGCGCCTCGATCCGGGCGTCCGGCGCGCAGTCGTCGAAATCCTGCGCGAACAAAATGCCAAATTCGCTCCTGCGAACAAGCTCGATTCCGCCACCAGTCGCAATCTCGACCGGCTCGCGGCGGGCGCCGTAGCCGTTGTCACCGGCCAGCAGGCGGGGCTTTTTTCCGGCCCGGCCTTCAGTTTTTATAAGGCGCTTTCTGCCATTCGCTGCGCCGAAGAAACCACGCACCGCGGAATCGATGCCGTTCCGATATTCTGGATCGCGACCGAAGATCACGACCTTGCCGAGGTCAACCACACTTTCTGGAACACGCGGCAGGGCCTGGCGCGATACGAGCTTCCGGCGCGATACGAATTCGCCGGCCGGCGCGTCGGCGAGGTTCCGCTGGGCGAAACCGTCCAAGCGCTCGTTGCTGGCGCCTCGAAAACCCTCGACGGCGTGTGCGTTGATACAGTTTCCACCGCGCTCCGCGAATCTTACTCGCCGGACGAAACCTACGGCTCCGCATTCGCCAAGCTCATGTCGCGGCTTTTTCGGGGCCGGGGGATCATTTTTCTTGATCCGCTCGACCCGCGCTTGCACCGCCTTGCGGCTCCGATTTTCTCGCGCGCTCTTGCCGAATCCGCAACTCTTCGCGAAGCGCTTCTGGCGCGCTCAAGCGATCTCGAATCCGCCGGCTTTCACGCGCAAGTGAAAGTCACGCGTGAATCCACGCTTCTTTTTTTCACCGTGAACGGCCGCCGGGAACCGATCCGCGAACGCGGCGGAACTTTTGTTGCCGGAGAGGCGGAGTTTTCTCCGGCACAGCTTGCCGATGCTGTTGAGAAAACACCCGACGCTTTCAGCCCCAATGCATTGCTCCGCCCAATCGTGCAGGATGTGCTCCTGCCAACCGCCGCCTACATCGGTGGCCCTGCGGAAGTCGCGTACTTCGCGCAGTCGCAAGTGCTCTATCAGCGGCTTCTGGGGCATATGCCTGCCATTCTGCCGCGCCAGAGCTTCACGTTTGTCGAGCCGCCCATCGCGCGGTTTCTCGCTCTGTACGGCCTCGAATTCAAAGACGCCCTCGCCGGGCCGCAGCACGTGCGCGCAGCCATGGAACGTAAATCCCTGCCCGGTGGGCTTTCGGCCGGCTTCGATGAAGCCGAAAAATCTGTGCGCGAGCTTCTCGGCCGCTTCAAAACTCCGCTCGAAAATCTCGACTCCACGCTCGCCGGCGCGCTCGAATCCACGCAGGAAAAAATGCTGCATCAATTCAATCAGCTGCGCGGAAAAGTTGGACGAGCGGAAAATTTCCGTACCGGCATTCTCGATCGCCATCAGCAAATCTTGTTCGACGCGCTCTATCCCGAAGGCGGCTTGCAGGAACGCAGCCTGTGCTTTCTTCCTTTTCTCGCGGCGCATGGGCCGGACCTTCTGGACCAGTTTTTGCATCTCACTTCATTCACGCCGAGCGATTCAGGCCGCGGCTCCCGCGATCATCGCATTCTGTTTCTGTAGATCACTCCGACTTGGAGACCGCTAGCACGGTCTGTTGTTTCCGTCGCCGCCCCAATTCGGTAGTGTACTAATTTGGCGACTCGGGTCTTTGAGGGGGAATCATGGCGAAGTTCGTGTTCGGAATGAACCTATCCCTGGACGGCTATGTGGACCATATGGAAATGCGGCCAGGCCCCTCGCTCTTTCGACACTGGATAGAGTATGTGCGCGGCCTGACGGGCAGTGTGTACGGTCGCCGAATGTACGAGATAATGCGTTATTGGGACTCTGACCGTCCTGAGTGGGGTGCGGAAGAACAAGAGTTCGCGGCAGCGTGGCGGCGCCAACCGAAGTGGGTCGTGTCGCGCTCGTTGAAGTCAGTTGGGCCCAATGCCACCCTCGTCTCGGATGACATCGAGACGATGATACGTGGCCTGAAGGCACGACTCGTTGGCGAGATTACAGTTTCGGGACCGGAGCTAGCCCGAAGCATCACCGACCTTGGTCTTATCGATGAGTATCGACTGTATTTCCACCCCGTCGTGCTCGGTCGCGGCAAGCCATTCTTTGCCGGTCCACGTCCTCCGCTCCGCCTTGTTTCCGCCGATCCTGTCGGTGAGGACACGGTCAGACTGGTCTATGCCCCAGCCTGATGGACATCACATTCACAAACATTCAAATTGGGACTCCCCCTAATGGCCCCTAATGGCGCCCTGCAACTGGGATGGGCCGCGTGCTAGAATCCTGCGAAGCCGTCTAAGAATCGTTCACACTCTGGGGAGGTGCCCACATCATGAAGTTGACGCCCGGTAAGCAAAAGGGACTTCAAGCCGTCTCCGATTCGTGCGGAGTGATCGCCGCCGCTGCAATGGATCAGCGCGGCTCGCTGAAAAGCGCCATCGCCAAGGAAAAGGGCATCGACAAAAGCGCTGTCACTTCGAAGATGCTCGAGGAGTTTAAGACCACTGTTGCACGCGTACTTACTCCCCATGCCAGTGCCATTCTGCTTGATCCGGAGTTCGGTCTGCCCGCTGCACGTCAGCGCGCCAAGAACGCAGGCCTGCTGCTAGCGTACGAAAACAGCGGCTACGACAACACCCAACCGGGCCGATTGCCCGATCTGCTCGATATTTGGTCCGTCCGCCGCTTGGTTGCCGCCGGCGCCGATTGCATCAAAATCTTGCTGTATTACACGCCGTTCGATCCACCCACTGTCAACGAAATCAAGCACGCCTGGGTCGAGCGGATTGGCGCGGAATGCATCGCCGAGGACGTTCCATTTTTCCTGGAAATGGTCGGCTATGAAGAGGGTGCCGACGAGAAGGGAATTGGCTTCGCGCGCAAGAAGCCCGACGTCGTGACGCACAGCATGGAGGAATTTTCGAAGCCGCAGTACGCCGTAGACATACTTAAAGTCGAAGTTCCCGTCAACATGGCTTTCGTCGCGGGCACGAAATCGTGCAAAGCGGAATCTGCCTACACGCGCGATGAAGCCAAGGAACATTTTCGCCGTGCCGCCGCCGCTGCGAAAAAGCCATTCATCTATCTCTCCGCCGGGGTGAGCAACGACGTTTTCGCCGAAACGCTCGAAATCGCCGCCGAATCCTGCGTGAATTTCTCGGGAGTTCTCTGCGGCCGCGCCACTTGGAAAGATGGAATTCCGGTTTATGCCAAGCAGGGCGCCAAGGCGCTCGAAGATTGGCTTGCCGGCCAAGGCGTAAAGAACATTAGCAACGTCAACGACCACCTAAAAGCGGCCAAGCCGTGGTTCAGTTTCTACGGCGCCACCTCCGCCGCGGCTTTATCCTGATGGTTCGCCGCGATTAGAGTTAAAAACTCGACCAGCTCAGAGCGACTCGCGCAAAAAAAACAACGGTCCGGTTTCCCAAACCGCCTTTCCCACGCGCGTCAAATTCAATGGACTACTTTTTCTTTTCGCTGTGTCCTCCGCCGTGGCTCGCCGCCTGATGCGCTGGAGCGGATTTCCGCTCCGGCTTTGGCGCGGGCTGCGAGCGATTCTGATTCTTGTTCAGCGGCGGATGCACGTCGTACATGTTGTCATGCGCCTGTGCGGGAGGTGCATACCGGAATGTGCGCTGCTCGTTCTGCTGATTTCGATTCTCATTCACGCGACTATTGGGCTGCTGGCGTTCGTTGATGTTCTTTTGTTCTTGGTTGTTGTTCTGGTTTACGCGCTTGTTCGGCTGTACGCCCTGATTTTGATTGCGCTCAACCGGTGCCTGGTTCTGGTTTCCGCCCGCAGGAGGTTGAAATGGACGGAAGCCGTTGCGCGAAGGCTGCTGCTGTGGTGGCGCGGCGGTCCGCTCAGGGCGATTGGTTTCTTGATTGAATGGGCGGCTGTCGTTGGTGTACGCCCCGCGGCCGCGGTTCGGGTTGCCCACCGCAGGATTCAGTCGGACAACCACCGCTCGTCGGGAAATCGGCACGACGGGTCTGGCTGTGGAAACCCGCGCGCCGGCGGAGATGTAGCTGGTGCGTGTCGGTGCGATGGGAGCCGAATCCACCACGCGCGCCCTGGCAATCTGGTTCGCGTTCACGCGAAGCATTGCTGGCGAAACGGGACGCGCGTTCACGAACGTATCACGCTTCACGACAGTGACCGCACGATCGTCCCGTCCATAGGTGTATTTCACTCGAGTAACATCGCGATTGATGACAACTGTGTTGTAGACATTGTTGACCTGCGATACGTTGACGATCCGAGTATTCGTGACGTTCACGTTCTGCACGTATCGCGGGCTGCAGTGGTACGCCGGAACGTACACGTCGCGTGGTCCCAACGGAAACCACGCCACGCCTGCCATCCCGCCCCCGAAGGAGAGCGAGACCCCGGACCCGCTGCCGCCGACGAAGGCAACCAGCGCCGGCGCGTATACCGGCCGCACTACGCGTGGCCCTGGCACCCAGCCCCAGCGGTCGCGAACGTAGGCCCAGCGGCCGTAATGAAATGGCGCGAATCCCCACGGCTCGTTGTCAATCCAGGTCCATCCCCAGGGCTGAATATAAACCCAATGACCCATACGGTACGGAGCCCAGCCCGCAGCCACCTGCGTCGGCATCCAAACTTCGCCGTAGTCCGGATCTGATTCCCATTGTCCGTAGCTATCGAGATCGTAATAGCCGTCCACATCGCGCGACACATAACGCGCTGAAATAGAATTGTTCTCGATTTGATCGCGATCCTGGCACCACGCCTCGAAGTCGTCGAAGGTCGGCAGAGGCTGCGCGTCGTAGGTCAGTTGGTCGGTACCGCTGAGGACGTATTGCTGGCCGGCCTGCAGGTCCCAGGACTGGCCGCCGCCCGTCACTTGGCCTTCGCCCTCTCGGAGCATAATTGTGGTGACATTGCTGCTCGGGTCGGTGGAGATCAGATATTCGCCAGAACGCGTCAGCGTCAACGCCAGATTCGGCGTATCGATTTCATAGTCGTCGCCCGGCGTCAGGTCCCGAAGGTGCACTTCGATGGTGCCCTGCGCCAGTTGAATCTGCGCCGTGCGATCGTCCAGAGTCAGAAACGAAATTCCCGTCTCGCTCGACATGCGAATGGCGGTGCTGCCGATGTGCACTTCGCCGCGCGAACCTTTATCGGCCCAGAGATTGTCGCCCGTGGTGAGCGGACGATTTGGATCCGCCTGCACCCAATCCTGGTCGCCCGAAACCTGATAGGAAACGGAGCCTTGCATGTAGTTCAGCCGCGCCACACGGCCCGGCGGATCTTGTTGGTCTTGGTCTTGTGCGGCAGCAGGGCGCGCTAGCAATGCCGGAACAGCCAAGAGCAGAAGCAGGGGAAGAGTACGCCAGAAAGCGTTACTCATGGATAGGGCTCCTTTGGACAGTCGCTCTTTTGATATCATAGCAACCTCCCTGGTCCAACGAAATGCTGTGAGCCATGTAAGCCATGCGATGACACGCATCGTTGACATCGTGTTTTGGCTCCTGCTAGTTCAACACCGGCCCGCTTCCTAAGTTTCGACTGTCCGCTTACCGCGACTGCGCGGCAAAAATCACTTCTATACGCCACGGCCCCGATTTCTCGGGGCCGTGGGCTTCATCGCCAGTTCCTTGCTCGAACTTACCGACGGCCTCCGCCGCCATGGCCGCCGCCACCGCCGCGGGAACCGCCACCACCATGCGACCCACCGCCTCCGCCGTGGTATCCGCCTCCCCCGCCCCCGCCACCGCGAGAGCCTCCGCCACCACCGCCACCGCCGCGAGGCGCGCTATATCCGCCGTGCGGGGCGCTGTAGCCGCGAGGAGCACTGTAGCCCCGGGGAGCATCGTAGTTGCCTCGAGACCCGCCATTGCCGTGGGGAGAGCCAGACCTACCGTCGTATCCGCCGCGCGGCTGGACGATTGGCTGGTGCATGTTCAGAGGCGGTCGCGAAGAGCGCCCGTTCGAATCGCCGCCGTACGCGCCGCGATACGGATCAGCTTGTCCTTGATGTCCACGCTGCTGAAATCCACCGGACCCGCCGTTTCCTCTGCCGGAGAAGCCGCCGCTCGAACCGCGAGCCTGCGGCGTGAAGCGCTCCCATCCTCCGCCGCGATTCGCCGCGCCGCCGAATGAAGATCCATTCGCGCGGTTTCCGTACGATTGGCGCGAAGAGTTAATCGGCGCGCGGTTACCACGAAAACCCTGCTCGCCACCGCGCGAATTGCCGCCTTGCGGAGGAGTGAACGTGCGCCATCCCGGTCGGCTTGAGTTCACGGGCCCACGATTGCCGCCACGGTTCGCGTTCGTTGGAGTATACGAATTGCGCGATCCGGACGATACCCGCCCTTGCCCAAACGATCTCGCGTTGCGATTGGCGGCACCATTGAAACCTGCACCGCGATTAAAGCCGCGCGCGTTTGTCCGGTTGCCGCCGGTGAAAAAGTGCTGCGATGCCGGGGGAGCGGACCGGAACGAACTCGGATTGGCGGAACGGCCGGTGGGGCTATAGCTCGCCCGCGTCGGCTGGAACGGCATCCGTCCGCCGACCATCCGCGCCTGGTTGAACTGCGAAGCGCTGATGGGGCTTTGGTGCATCGAAACCGCTTCCCGGCCGAAGTTATGTCCGTCCATGGAAGAAAATCCGGTGCGAACGCGGTCGTTCCGCATAGCTTCGTTGAAATTGGAGATTCCGCGCCCTCCGCGTCCGATCGGAGCGAAGCCGTCGTGAAATCCTCGGCCGCGGAATCCGTCGCGTACTCCTTCGTAACGGTAATTGCGGCCCCAGCGCCCGTACCACGGGTGATACCAATCACCGGGTCCGCACGGCAGCCAGCCGACGCGGCCAAATCCACCTCCGAAGCCGAAACCGACTCCGAAGCCGCCTCCGCCCCAACCGAAAAAGGAAACATACGCCGGAGCCCATACGGGATAGTAGAAGGGATTGTAGGACACCGGGCCGGGCCACCACGCCCAATTGCCACCGTAAACGAACCAGCGCCCGTAGTGATATGGCGCCCAGCCCCACGGCTCGTAGGAGACCCACGTCCAGCCGTAATACGGTTCATAAACCCAGCGACCATCGCGATACGGCGCCCAGCCCGCATTTTCGGACGGAATCCACACCGGACCGTAGTCGGGAACTTCCGACCACGTGCCGTAGCCATCCAAGTCTCCCGATCCCGTGTAATACGGATCGGTCTTGCGCCAGCTCTCCGCGCTTTCTATCTTGTTGTTGCGATCTTCGTTCCAGTTGTCCCAGGCGTCCTCCGTGGGGGCAGTGGATGTTTTGTACTCGGGGTTATCGGTTCCAGCGACGGTGATCAACTGGCCGGCGTCCACGTGGGTGCTGCCTTGCGGGGTAGAGATGTCCGCCGAACCTTGGCGCACAGTAATTTCTGTTTCTGCATCAGAATTCACCAGGATGCGGTATTCGCCGGGACCATTAGGATGAAGCGACGCATTGGGGGTATCGATCTCCGGTGTGGCTTGGGCGTCCTTCATAACTGTGTAGGTGGCCAAGCCCTGGCCAACCTGCACCTGAATATTTGTTTTATTGAGCTGCGCGATTTTGGCGGTGGAATCGCTGGACATGCGAAGAATGTCCGCGTAATCGAGTTCGATTTCGGCGCGCCCGTCTTTTCCCGTACTTACGCGATCACCCACCGCGACCGGAGTATTCACGACCGCGGCAACCCAATCGCCGTTGTCGCCGCGTTGCGTAGACACGCTGCCTTGAACCAAGCTCACGCGCGCCATTCCAGGAGCGTTTGGGTTGGCATCCGTGGCCACGGTGGACTGACCATTGGATTGATCGTTGGGAGGTGGCGCTGGCGGACCTGATTGGTCCTGCGCGCGGACTGGAACAATGCCAAACAAGAAGGCCGCTGCAACAAACGCGATGAAGGAGTTTTTCATTATGGCCAACCTCCGACTGGAAACTGGAGACCTGACAACCCGACCGATGTTAATGCAAGGCCCCTGCCAAACCGCACCTCCAGCACGTTTGTAAGTGGCAGAAAAAGAGCGGATTATGCGGCGCATGAAGCCGCCCAAATCGACGGGTCTTGTACGACTGGTGGTTTTGGCGCGGAACTGGTGGTTTTCAACCACCGTGAGGTGCCTCAGGAGCTTGCGCCTGCGTTTTTTCAGAAGCTTCCTCTGGGTCAGCAACGCCCATATTAGACAGGCGATAGCGAAGCGCGTTTCGAGAAAGACCAAGCGCGCGCGCGGCCTGGGATTTATTGCCATTAGCCTGACGAAGCGCCTCGCGAATCATTTCTTCTTCCCATTTTTCGAGAGTCATGCCGGGAGGCAGCGCCGCAGCGGAATTGGCGGCCGCGCGGCGCGAGGGTGATTCCGAGTCCAGGTGAATATCCGCAGCCTCGAGCACGTCGCCCGAGGCCAGCGTAGCGGCGCGGGCGATAATGTTTTCGAGTTCGCGAATATTTCCGGGCCAGTGGTAATCGATCAGCTTGCGCAGCGCCTCTGGCTTGAGCTTGCGCACAGGCTGATTCGATTCGCGCGCGAATTTGTCGAGGAAAAAACTCGCCAACTCGGGGATGTCCTCTTTGTGCTCGCGCAGTGGCGGAATATCGATGGCGACTACGTTGAGACGATAATAGAGATCCTCGCGGAATGCGCCTTCTTCGATTGCGGCGCGTAAGTCCCGATTCGTGGCGGCGATCAGACGGACGTCCACTTTCAGCGTTCGTGTGCCGCCGAGGCGCTCGAATTCGCGGTCTTGAAGCACACGAAGAAGCTTTACCTGCGTGGTGGGCGGCACGTCGCCAATTTCGTCCAAGAATAGAGTGCCTCTGTCGGCCAGCTCGAATTTTCCAGGCTTGCTGGTTGCCGCTCCCGAGAAAGCGCCTTTTTCGTAGCCGAAAAGTTCGCTTTCCAGGAGGTTTTCGGGAATCGCGGTGCTATTGATTTTAACGAACGGCCCGTGCGCGCGCTGGGAATGTTCGTGGATGGCCCGCGCGATCAGATCTTTTCCCACACCACTTTCGCCGCCGAGCAGAACGGTAGCATTCGTAGCGGCAACGCGCTCGACGAGCGCGAGTACGGCCTGCATTTTGCCGCTGTGCGCGATCACGTTCTTGTATTCGTATCGTTTGCCAAGAGCCTCGCGCAGCGCGCGATTTTCGTCGCGCAGTTCGCGCGTGGAGAGTTCCTTGCGGATTACCAGAACGAGCTCGGCTAGAGAGAAGGGCTTCAAGACATAATCGGAGGCGCCAGCCTTCATGGCTTCGACAGCGGCTTCGACCGTGCCGTAAGCCGTCATGATGATCACGGGCAGATCGGCGTTGACGCGCTTGAGAGCCTGAAGAAATTCGACGCCGCTCATTCCGGGAAGCTTGAAATCGGAAAGCACCAGATCGAAAGGCTCTTTACTGGCGAGCTGGAGTCCGATCTCGGCGCTTTCCGCGGCGCGCGCACGGTAACCCTCATCAGCCAGTTGCAGTTCGAGAAGGCGCCGCAGCTTGGGCTCGTCTTCAACAACTAGGATCGATGCTTTTGTGGTGGTCATTTTCGTCGCTCGCCTGGCGGTTGCGTGCCCCGTGCCGGCAGTTCGGAGGGGAGGAATACGCGGAAGCGCGCGCCGCGCGGCGAGTCTTCCAGGCGAATCGAGCCGCCGTGCTCATCCAGAATTTTCGCCACGAT
>JBOGNC010000147.1:0-11102 GCA_050747045.1 Candidatus Acidiferrales bacterium
TTGTGCCAGAGACGCGGCCGTATTTGCAGGGAGCGCGGCTCACCGCGTGGGAACTACATCAGGACGGCATTCCGTTGACGCTGATCACGGACAATATGGTGGGACATTTCCTGAAGACCGGCGGAGTGGGCGCGGTGGTGGTGGGCGCGGACCGTATCGCGCGCAATGGCGACACCGCGAACAAGATCGGAACCTACGGCATCGCCGTGCTGGCGAAAGAGCATCGGATTCCGTTCTACGTGGCGGCGCCGATTTCCACGCTCGATCTTTCCATCGCGTCAGGCGAGCAGATCCCTATCGAGGAGCGCGCGGAAGAAGAGGTGACGCACATCGGCGGGGTGCGAATCTCGCCGCCGGTGCGCGCGGCGCATCCCGCGTTCGATGTGACGCCGGCGCGATTCATCTCCGCGATTATCACCGAGCAGGGCGTGGCGCGCGCACCGTACGAGGAATCGCTGCGCTCGCTAGTCGCGAAACGCTAATTCAAGCGGGCGGACAGCGCGGATGCTCGCGGCCGGTACACTGCGAAATCATTCGTAGCGCAGGGCCTCGACGGGATTCAGACCCGCGGCTTTCCACGCGGGATACACGCCGAAGAAAACCCCGATCATCGCTGCTACCGCGACGCCAAGGATTACCAACGTCGCCGAAACGGACGCGGGGAACGAGGGAAACGCCAGCCGCACGACGAACACGAACGACCAGCCGAGAAACACTCCAATCGCGCCGCCAACGCCGGACAAGGTGATTGCTTCCAGCAAAAACTGGGTAAGAATGTTGATGCGCCGGGCGCCGATGGCTTTGCGCACGCCGATTTCGCGGGTGCGCTCGGTGACGCTGACAAGCATGATGTTCATCACGCCGACGCCACCAACCAGAAGCGCGACAGAGCCGACCGCGAGCATCACAATGAAAATGCCATTGGAGATTTGATTCCACGTTTGCACGAAGGTATCGGTGGTCATGATGGCGAAATCGTCGTCCTTTTCGGACGACAGTTTGCGCATGCGGCGGATATATTCGCGGACTTCGTCAACGGCGATGGGGAGGTTTTGAGTGGAATCGGCTTTGGCGAGCAGGATGATATTTTTATTTTCCGGATGCATCGCGCGAATCACGGAGAAAGGCACGAGGGCGGTGTTGTCCTGCGGATTCTCGCCGTTGCCCAGCGCTTGCTTCTGCGGCTGCATCACGCCAATCACGGTGAATAGCTGGCCTTCGATCTGCACGTCCTGGCCGATGGGATCTTCGCCATAGGGAAAAAGCGTATTGGCGGTGATATTGCCGAGCACCGTGACCGGCAGATGCCGCGTTTCGTCCGTATTGTTGAAAAAGCGGCCCTGTGAAAGCGAAAGATTGCTGATGTCGGCGATGGAAGGAGTGTCGCCTTCCAGGATCACGTTGGCAGCGCGTAAATTGCCGCGGCGCACTTCGCTCATTCCGCCAGCGGAGTTTCCGGCATAGACGGCTATCTGCTGGGCCGCGCCAGCGGCCACGATCTGCGGCAGCGCAGCCATGCCGTCAACCCAATTCGCATTGAGCTCCTTGCGCTGCAGCATGGCCGGGGTGGGTCGGCCGAAGGAGGCCCAATCGAGCTTGGAAACGATGATGGTGCTCGATCCGAGCGACTGAATGCTGCCAAGCACGTTGGAGTTCAATCCATTGATCACCGCACCGATGGCGATGATGGTGGTAACTCCAATCACGATGCCGAGGACGGTGAGAGCGGAACGAAGGCGGTTGCGGCGCAACACGTCAATCGCCAGCAGGATCGATTCCTTGGCTTGCCCGAATTTTTGGCTCGCGGCCATGTTTGCCATCACTCCGATCGCAGCGCCACGACAGGATCCAAGCGCGCCGCCTTGGTGGCAGGATAGACGCCGAAGAACAGACCTACGCTGATCGCAACGATCAGGCCCATCAGTACCGACCAAAGCGCGACGGAACTGGGAAGCGCGGTGGTCCAGGTGACGATTTTCGCCAACAAAATTCCGAGCGCAACGCCAATGCTCCCACCGATGGCGGCGATGGTGGACGACTCGATCAAAAACTGCTTTTGAATATCGGCGCGCCGAGCGCCGAGCGATTTGCGCAGTCCGATTTCGCGGGTGCGCTCCGTGACGCTAACGAGCATGATGTTCATGATCACGATGCCGCCGACAATGAGCGAGATCGAAGCGATGCCGATAGTGACGCCAAAAAAAGTGCTGCTGATGCTGCTCCAGAGCTGCAAGAACGACTGATTCGTTTCCATCGCGAAGTCGTCGGGCTTGAGGTACGGCACGTGGCGCCGGCCGCGCAGGAGAAGGCGTACTTCGTCCATGGTGGTTTGCAGCGTCTTGGTGCTGTAAGCCTTCGCCCACAAGGTCAGCGAATTGTTGCTGCCGTAGATCGTCTGATAGGTGGTGAGGGGCATGATGACCCAGTCGTCTTCCGACTGGCCCATCAGGGAGCCGCGCTTCGTAGCGACGCCGATGATCTCGCACTCGCCGGAACCGACGCGGATTTCCTTGCCGAGAGGGTTGCTACCGGGCATGAGCTTGTTCCAGATGTCGTATCCGACATCGCAAACGGGCGCGGAGCGGAGTTCGTCCATGCGCGTAAAGTAGCGGCCCATGGCGAGGTCGCGCTTGTAAACTTCGGGCATCTGGTAGGTAAAGCCGATGATGTCCGTGGCCGAGAGATCCTGCGTGTCATATTTCACGTCGCCGACGGTGTTGAGATCGGCAGCAACGTTGCGGCAGGTGTGGCAATTATCGAGCAGGTAGCTGTAATCGTCGTAGCGAAGCTTGCGGCGCTTCTGCGCTTCCTGCCACTGATTGACATTCGAGATGATGGAAGACGCGCGGTTGATCAGGAACGTGTCCGCGCCAAGGTTGTTGGAGATGGCGTTGGCAACATAGGTGTTCAGGCCGCCGACGAGGCTGACGACAGCGATCACCGCCGTGACGCCTATGACCACACCGAGCAGGGTGAGCACGGTGCGCATCTTGTGAGCCCAGAGGCTGGCGGTGGCGATGGTGACGGCTTCGCCCAGCGAAATCGACGATTTGGATCGTTGTCCCGGCACGTAAGGCTACCTATCGAATTCTCGCACGGTACGTTTGCAGCACGATACGATGCAAACTGGCGCGCTGCTGATTGATACGCGCGGGCGAGGAGAGAAGTTGCAGCTGCTGGCGACGAGCGGAACTAACGCGAAAAAAGCCATGCACCGGGACGTTCCGCCCTTGGTGATCGCCTAGCCTTTCTTTTCTATAACTTACGCGGGGCAAAGGTCGATTGACTGTTCCGGCCTTCGGGAGCGGATTATGAAGCAGCTTCCGCGGCAGGGTGCGAAGAGAAGGCGAAACGCTGGATGAACGCACGCCAGAGGGACGCGCCCTGCGGCCGAGCCATGCTAGGTTGTGGGCACCCATATTAGTCGCCTCTCGTGGGCAAAACATCGCCCCGACTGACGCTAACAGGTTCGAGCCTGACTGTCCATTCCGCAAAAGACCCTACGCAAACCTGCGGGGCTTAATTTCTCGGGATTTAACGGGTGCTGAATGGGGGACGACTTGCCCGAACGCGCAGAAACAAAAAGGGCGTCCCGGTGAAGCTGGGACGCCCTTCAACGTATACAGCGGGATGCTAGAACGTGAACAGCACGCCGAACCGTGCACTAAACGGCGGCACGAAGGTCAGCGGAATGTGGTTGAAGAAGTCCTGGTTCAGGATTCCCCATGCGAGGTCCGCCTCCTGAGTGCTCAGAACGGACCTCTTCGTGTTGGCGATGTTGAAAGCATCGAACGAGAATTTTAGCTGTTTTTCCTCGCCGAACTTCCACGGATATTCCACGTGCGCGTCGATGGTTCCGGTCACGGGCGAGCGACCCAAGTCGCCGCGGCCGTTGACAGGCACTTCGCCCGGGTTCTGATACGCCTGCTGCGCGTAAAGGGTGGTCAGCGGAATGCCCGATTCAACGCGCACGGCGGTACCAAGAACGAGGTTCTTGGCGAATCCGCTGGGAATGGTGTAGCTGGGCTCGACGTTCAGCACATACTTGCGGTCAGTATTCAACGGGCCGTTGTCGAACTGGTGGCCGAGCAGCCCCAGATCTCCGGGGGCCAAGTCGTATAGTGAGCTGATGCCTGGATCAGATTGCCCGTTGTCGTTGCGGAACGCCCCCTCGTAGTTTCCGAGCAATCGGCCAACGCGTAAATTCGATCGCAGCAGCCAATTGTTGGAGAAGGCCTTATTGACCTCGAATTCCACGGCCTGGTAATTGCGGACGGCGTCCGGATAGTAGCCGGGCTTGCAGAGTGAACGACCGCTGAGCGTGGGGCAGGCCCCATTGTAGAACTCTCCGCCGAAGAGCGCCCCTGGGAGAACATTTCCGGAAGCGTCGGTCCATGGATTCATGTTCACCGCCGGAAAGCAGGCTGAACCAACCGATGGTCCACCGGTGGCCTCGTTGAATGAAGTGTACATCTTGCCCGATACGTACGGTGTTTCATTCCCGTTCGAGTCGAAGCATCCGCTTGGGGTCGTCATCGCGCCAGGGGCCCATGTAATTTCGTTCGGAGTGACGAAGTGGGTGAAATTGTAGCCTGGATTTCCCACGCTGTAGCTATAGGGCAAACCCAGAACCTCAGCGGCATAGAACTGTTCCACGGACTGGCCGATCATATCTTCGATTACCCGCTTCATGCGACGATCGATATAGCGGGCGCTGACGAAGAATCCGCCGTGGAACTTGTGCTCCGCGCCCACTACCCATTCGTCGTTATACTCGAATCGGGTGCCGGAGGCGAAGGGGTTACCCGCTGATGGTACGGAAACATCAAGCGGCACGCCGCCGACGCCGCCGACGGCGTTGGTCAACAAGTGAGCCGCGTCGCCTTGGAACTGAACGGTTCCGTATTGGTCGAGGTCCGACGCTTGGATCGTGTTGCCGGGGCCAGTAGCGACAGGAGCCCAGTACTCGTTGAAGTTGTCCGCTTCTCCACCCAGCTCGCGAACGGCCATGTCCAGAGGAATGACGAAGGCGAGCCGGTCGAAGTCCGCATATATCTTCGATTCCGGATTAGGGCTGACGATGAACCCAATGCGCGGCGACCATTGGTCGTTGAAGAGCGCGTGTACGCCCAAACCCGTCAAGCGCTGCTGTTCCCAACGCAGGCCGAGGTTCAGGGTGACATGCGAACTCATTTGCCAGGAATCGTTCACGTAGGCCGCGTGGTATTTGCCGGTGCTGTGGGAAAGGCCGCCATCAAAACGGCCGCGGACCTGAAACAGCACTACGGGAGCAAGGCCACCGGCCACACCGGGAACGGCCATGTTGGGGCAGAGCGTGCAAGGGGTTGCGCCAACTTGGTATGCGCCCGCTACCGGATCCCATCCGGGAGCAAGCTGAAGCTCGAAAGCTGCGTCCGACACCTGACCGGCTGCGACTCCTGTTCCGGGATCCCCGCCCGTGGCGTTGGTCGAAGGGACGGTGTACTTCGGTGTGGAATAGATAGTCGAGTTATCGTAGGTCGGGTATTGCCAAAAGTAGCCGAGCGACAGCGTGTGCGAGCCGGCAAAATTAAAGGATTTTTGAGTGTCGAAGTTCAGGCTCTCCTGGTGGGCTTGATAGTCCACGATAATTCCCGTGCCCAGGCCTTGAGCCTGGAATTCGCCGCGCTGGCCGGCGAGGCCCGCAGATTGGGTCTGATCGGTGATTGGATAGATGGTGGTGTCCGCTGGTGTTTCGGTGAAGTGGTTCCAGCTGTAAGTGAAGGCAAAGTCAGCGGTCCAACTGGGACTAATCGTCGCATACACGCGCGTGTCCCAGTTGCGGGTGCCGAAATCCCACTTGGAGTTACCGGAAATGTTGTCCGCGTTCATTGTCGAAAATGGAGAATGGGTGGTATGAGCTGGATCGCCAAAAACCGAAGACTCGGCCGTAATGTTGTCGGTAAGCTTGTAGGTCAGCTTACCGGCATACGCGTAGGTGTTAGTTCGGCGATTCACTTGGCCGTTGTAGATCGTAAACAGACCCGAGCCGAGTGCTGGAGCTTCGTAGTCATTGAAAAAGGTCGGGTTAAACGCGCCAAAGAAGAAAAGTTTGTTCCTCAAACCGAGAAAGGGAACGTAACCGCCCAACTCGAAATCTCCTTCGTAATCGCCGTTGTCGAGGTGGCGACCGATCAGGTTCACGGGCTGAAAGTCGTCTTTATTGGCGAAGGTGGACTGCATTCCAGGCGATTCAAAATATCCACCGATGGTGCCATGAAATTTGGTGCTGCCGGACTTGGTAACGATCTGGATGACGCCGCCGGTGGCGTGACCATACTGAGGCTCGAAGCCTGCGGTCTTGACTTCTTCTTCCTTCACAAACGCGGGGGTGATGCCCACGCCGAGCGCACCGTACACGGTCGAAAACCCACCGAGGCCACCGTATGAGGGGTCGTTCAGCACGACGCCATCGGCGACATACAGGTTTTCGAGGCCGCTCGCACCAGAGATGGAGGGGTTCGCATTTGCGGCCGAGCTACCCTGCACCGTTGCGTTGCTCATCACGCCGCCGCCGGTGCCGAGGCCGGAGACGACGCCGGGCGCCAAATACATGATGGCTGAAACGTTTCGCTGGACAGGAATCTTGCTGTAAAACGTGTCGCTGAGGTTGGTATTGATCGACGATTGGGTCGGATCGACCGTGATCGCTGAAGAAGTGACCTCTAACGTGGTCGAGACGGCCCCCGTTTGCAAGGTGGCCTGCACGGTGGCGGTGTTGTTAATGAGAACTTCGACGGCGGGGACGCTAAAGGTGGCAAAGCCCTGCTTCTCCACCTTTACCGCGTAGTCGCCGGGCACGAGGTCTCGGAAGTTAAACCTGCCGTCGGATGTGGTGCTCAGCGTTTTGCTGCCCTGCGGCCCGGTGATTGTGACCATGGCATCTGGAACTGTGGCGCCCGAAGAGTCAGCAACCGTGCCAGCAAGATTGCCGGTGGTCGCGCCTTGGTTCTGGGCCAGAGCTGGCGGCGCGCAAAGCGCGAGTAGCGCGACCGCAAAGGCAACGAAAAATAGAGTGAGCTTCCTGGTCATTAAGGACCCCCTTTTTGCGAATCGGTCGCTGCAAGGCGACGAGAGAGAGACAACACCCCAACAGGCAGTGCGAAAACGGAACCGCGAGAAGACACACGCCCCAACAATATCGAAGATCGACCAGCGCTACATAAGCAACGCGATTGCCAGAGCTCTTGCCAAGCGTTGACCAGACAAGACCCTGGACAGTTTCGGGTATATGGCTGAATACAAAGAATATAGTACTGAACCTTCTCTGGCGGCGATCACCAATAAAAGGGCGGGTGCCATTTGCTACTAAAAATGGGATACGTCCTGTTGTATATCCTCTGGAAACCAACTGATTTTTATAGGACTAATTCGTTGCAGAGCCCGAGCTTAGCAGCGATTTGGCGCGCTGGAGCATTTCGGCCTGTCGGCGAGAATCGCCCATCTGCTGATAGCAATCGGCCAGGGCGAGATAGAGTGGGCCATCGTGGGGGCGCGAACGGATGCGGTCCTGGAGCAGCGATAGCGCTTTTGGCGTGTTTCCGGCCCGTAGCAGGCTTTCGGCCATCTGAGCGACGGTGGTCGAGTCCGTATCGCCGGTTATGCCCGCATCGTTAAAGAGGCTGACCACGGCCGAATAGGCCTTCAGGTCGAAGTACTCCTGCACGAGATGGGAGCGGGCTACATCGTTTCCATGATCCTTGCTGAGCGCCAGACGAAACCAGAGGCGAGCGTCGTTAGGCCGGCCCTGCGCCAAGTAAGACAGAGCGCGCTGCTGGTACAGCACGCCTCGCGACTCGTCCGTGTCGATGGCGGGCTCGTCGACGTCCCACGGCGTGACAGTGGGCACGTCAGCAAGGATTTGGAGCGGAAGCGACGCGTGAGCAGTTTGCGCAGTCCTTTGATGGCTAACTGAAACGGTCAATAGGTAGTTCCCTTCTGGCTCGCCAATGAGGGAGATTTTCTTCCCGTCAACCAACTCACCGGAGGGGGCGAACGCCCCCATATCGACGCTGTCCTGCAGCGAAATCGGCTTACGGCTCACGAGCGCCGGGTCGCCGAGCGCGTAGTCCACGGCTAGCTGCTGGCCAGCGTTCGACCGGGGATCCTTCGGTGGCGCCCAGATTTGGTATACGACGTTCAGCTCTTGGGACGGGTTGTAGAAAAGCGTGCCAGTTTCGAGAGGAGTGAAGCGAAGGCCGGCCATGGCGAACGGCGTGACGGCGTCTTTAGAACGGTCGATTGGCGTGACCGCGGAGAACGGCAACACGGCAGGGATGACCAGCGCATTTTCGTTATCGCCGGGGATGGTGATGCTGCGCTGGTCATGAAATCCGACCTGCTTGGTCCAGTCCGTGAGCAGAAAATCGAGGTGATATTTTCCAGGTGGGAGCGGCAGGGTGCCCTCGTAGCCGAAAGGTCGGCTTTTGATTTCGTCCAAGCGGCGCTGGCCGAACTTTCCCGACACAGACTTTTGCTGGGTGAAAATCAGGTTGCCATCCGGTCCCGATACCTGTACCCGGACTTCGACGGCATACGAGTACTGGCCATCGGAGCCTTTGGTGAGCGTCAAATCGCTCGGATTGCGCAGCCGGACTGCGTAGTCCAGTCGAGTGACTCCGCGGGCGTCCCGAATCGGAAAGAGCACGATGTCGAGATTCTTGGCATTAACGATCATTCGGGCGGTGACGTTGGCTATGAGCTGCCTATTCCGGTCCAACTGATCCAAATTTGAGGGCTGGTCCGCCAGGTCCCTGATTTTGGCGAGCAACATATCCGATTGGAGACTGATCCGGCCATTCGGATCGAGAGGCTCGCCCGGAATCAAGGTTTGAGCGATGTGCGCCACTTCGGAACCGACCGCGTCCTGGATCAATTCCAAGGCCGCTTGCGGATCGTTGGCTGCTTCGTTTCCGCCAACCAACTTGTCCGGGCCGTCCATGTACGGACTGTAAAAGCGGAAGTCCCCCACGTTGTCGCGCTGGTAGAAGAGCAAGTAAAAAAATGGAGGAAGCGCTGGATTATCGGTGGAATAGAACCAGATGACCATGGGGAAGAGGTTCGGGGCCACTGGGTATTTCTGGATTTGCTGGGGTTTCCCGAGGGTTATATACGCGCGCCCCCTGTCGGTGCGCCAGCCCTCTTCACCCGACCCGACTCCGAAATGGGCGTTTGCATAGGCTATCCGCTGATAAATTTCGTCTTTATAAGTGTTGACCGGTGAGCCAGGCGTGGGATCGCGAATGGCCCAGAATCGCTTGATGAAGTCGTCGCGAGCTTCGTCCGAGGTCAGCTGCAGAAATATGCGGCGCTCTTGCTTGGTGATGATGTAGGCGACATCGCGATTCAACCACTGGCTGTAATACTTGGAGAGTTTATCCTTGTCGTTCTTTTTGCCCTTTGCTTGCGCGACGATTCCCATCGGCCCGAGAGCCAAAATTATGAGGATCAGAACTGCTACACGGATAAATTTGCACTCGTGAAATTGCATACTTGCGAGCAATCTTTCCTAATAGACGGCTGCAGCCATACTATCAACGCCCATTTGCGTTCGCAAACTCGATTCGCGGGCAAGCGATCATTGCTGAACCTCGGGGTGTATCTTCCGAAAGTTTGACGGTTGTTCGCTGAGCAAGTGTAACGTCCCGAGTGAATCGCCGGCGGCGAATCATGCGTCTAACGTGGTGGATGAGGATGAGGAACGGGGTCACGAGAGGTGGCCACAATGGCAAATTCAACGATTGAAACTGTGGGAGTGCGATACACAGGCTGGGCGGCGCTGGACCGGGATCCGCAGCAGGATACGGTGGAATACACGTGCCCTCACTGCGGAACCAAGGGAGAGAAGCGAGCCAGGAGACCCAGGTCCGAATACCATTTCACGGATGGGTTTGTGCAGGACGTGCAGGGCGAAAATAGCATTTGCCGCAACTGCAAGCAGTCGCTGCACGTGGCACCGGTGGTACTGGTGCACGACCGGGACGAGCAGCGGCGATTTAACGCGGTATTTTTTGAAGACGTGAAAATTTCAAACAACTAAGAGACAGCGCGCCGGGGGCCAGACGATTCAGCGGAACGCTGAGCGCCTTAACCGTCCGGCGCTTGGTGTCTTCAGACGCGTTCTTCGCCGGGATCAAGCTGCAAGTGGTCGGATTCCATGCGAGTGCGAACGCGCTCGAAGGCTTCGTCAACCGTATCCGCGAACTGCAACAACTTGTATTCGTGCTCGTCAATGGTTCCGGTATTCACCATGTGACGCCAATTGAGAACCTTGTCCCAATACTTCCGCCCATAAATCAGAATCAGGTGGCGCGAGGGGAGCTTGCCCGTTTGCAACAGGGTGAGCATCTCCCAGAGTTCGTCCATGGTGCCAAAGCCGCCGGGAAAGACGATGAGCGCCTTGGCCATCTGAGCGAACCACAGTTTGCGCATAAAAAAATAATGGAAGCAGAAGTTCAGATCCGGCGAGATGTAAGGATTGGGCTTCTGTTCGTGCGGGAGTTGAATGCTGAGGCCAATGGAGTTTCCGCCCGCTTCCATCGCGCCGCGGTTAGCGGCTTCCATGATGCCCGGACCGCCGCCGGAGCAAACGACGAAGCGGTGCGGATCCGGGCCGAGGGTGCGTGCCCAAAGAGTGATGCGGCGGGACAGCTCGCGCGCATCCTCGTAGTACTGCGACATATCGACGATCGAACGCGCGGCGCGAATTTTGCCGCGCCATTCGGCGGTGCGGCGACCGCGCGATTCGCGCCGGACGGATTTAAGGTGCGCGAGCGCGGCGTCTCGCGAGCGTATCCGAGCGGAGCCGAACATCACGATGGTGTCGCCCACATGAGCGCGACGGAGCCGGTTGATAGGATCGATATACTCGGCAAGAATCCGCAGCGGCCTGGCAACCTTGCTTTCCATGAACAGCGGATTTTGATAGGCAAGCGGCGCCTGCGGCAGATGGCCCGAACGCTTCATTTTTCCCCCTCGCGAAATGCGCGAATTCCGATTCTAGCGCGGCACTTCCCGATGCGACGCGCGGAATCCGATGCAAGCGTGCGAGGTTGTAACGGGCG
>JBOGNC010000148.1:0-10982 GCA_050747045.1 Candidatus Acidiferrales bacterium
CGATTCCCTCCATCAAAGAAGGGGACTTCACGCTCTCGTTTAATCGGGGAGAGAGCAACGATCTTTATGTGCTCTTGAGCTTCCCCGGTCCACGCGGCCCAATGTACCCGATCAACGGGTATCCGAGGATTACAGAGTTTCGCACCATGCTGGCAGTGGTGGCCCCCGACAACCCGACGCGCCGTTGGGAGGGCGGGTACTTCCTCGGCTATATCGCGGCGTCCGAAGAAGGCAAGGGGAAGGATTATTGGTTTCGCGCTCACGATAATGGCATCACGTTCGGCCTGTCTGAGAAGGAGTGGAAGTCGGTCCAAGCGCTGTTCCACCGCGCGTGGGAACTGCCCGAAATCCGCATGGCTTGGGACGCGCTGACACTCGAATACGGTGAGCTGTGATGCTCTCCGGCTTCGTCACAACAGGCCGAAGCAGCGCCGCCAACGGGCCGCGTCGTCGCCTTTGGCCGAGTAAGAGAAGAGCGGTGCCTTCGGCACCGGGTGTGACGTGTGACACGTCACCCCGTAACGGGTGCCGTATGGCAACCGAGGTTGCCATAGCGGAACGTGCTGCAAATACAGCAGCTAGCGATTTATCGCTTACCATGGTTTCTGCGCAGGAACTTGCGGTTCCCGTATGGGAACTCGTTGATTTTGTTAGGCACCGAGCGGACGACGCTTTCACGCTGTCCAGTCGGAACTAGGAAGGTTTGTATGCCCACGCCGCGTACAAGGTCCATCAGCACCAAAGTCACCGAGGAAGAATACGCGCAGTTTGAGGCCCTCGCGGGTGCACAGACGATCAGCGAATGGGCGCGCGAAGTGTTGCTGAGAGCGAGCAAGCCGAGTCCCGCCGATCAAACCATTGTGGCCGAACTGCTAGCACTTCGGATGATCCTCCTGAATGCGCTGTTCAGTATCGCGAACCATGAGGCCGTTACGAGCGAGGACATGCAGGACATCATCAATCGCGCCGACACGTCCAAGCTGACGAAGGCGTTAGAGCGGCTAACCAAAGCAAATACAGAACCACAGGCGGGCTGAAACCAACTGGAACGGGCAGAGGCAATGCGGACGGAATGGGGCAGAGACGAGCGGACGGACTGGCCGAGCACCAAGCCGGTGTACACCATTGTCTTGTTGATTTGCTCGGTCCTGGCAGGCATGGGGGTCGGATACGCTCGCTATCTTTGGGATTGGACGCCGCTCCAACGGCACTATCTCCTCACCTACGTAGGCACACAAATTGCCGGGGCCATTCGCCAGAGCGGGCGCTACACACTGCTTGAGGTGGTGACGCGCAAGGGGAGCCGGTTGGCTCTGGATAACGAAGTCGTGCCAGTCGTGACGGACGGCGGACATAAGACCTTCGCCCTCACGGATGACGCCGCGAAGCAGGGAGCGCTGCGCCTTGAATGGCAACCCGATCTCTACGACAACAGCAAACTGCACGCCTTCCTTGGCTACTGGATTTATCAGGACCAGACGCTTTTCGATCTGGCAAGGCCCGCGCTTTGGGCCATGTCGCTCGTGTTCGTTGTAGGTCTAGGGCCGGCCACGTGGATGGAGCGGAAGCGCATGAGAGCGCTGCGCTACGGTAGGAAACTTCGGGGACCGAACCTGATTACCGTGGCGCAATTCAACTGGAAACATCGCCGCTCCAAAGGCATCGGTTTTGGGAATGAGGAGCGCACCACGTTCGAGCGCTTGTTCGATCTCAATAAACAGTTGCATATTCCCCTCATCAAAGAGAACCGCCATTTTGAGATTATGGGCGACACCGCGACTGGCAAGACACAACTCATCGTACAGCAACTTCTGCAGATCGAAGAACGGAACGAAATTGCCATCGTGCACGACCCGGAGCGGGAATATACGTCGCGCTTCTACCGGCCCGAGCGGGGCGATGTGATCCTGTATCCGTGCGATCAGCGAATGCCCTTCTGGAGCATCGGCGATGAAGTGCGGAGTCCCGCCGAAGCGTCCGCCATCGCAATGTCGCTCTTTCCTGACCGGCCCAACCAAGACCCATTCTTTGCCGAAACATCGCGTAAACTTTTCGCGTTCTTGCTCACCTACAGACCCACGGCGAAGCAGTTGACCCACTGGATGTCGCATACCGAGGAGATTGACCGTGTGGTCGCTGGCACGCCCTACGCGGCGATGATCAATCGCGAGTCGCCCGATCAGAGAAATGGCGTGCTCGGTTCGCTCAACCGTGTGGCTGACGCGCTGAGCCTCCTGCCCGACGAGAAACAAGCGCACGGACGTTGGAACACCGTGGAATGGTCGAAGACTGGAAGAGGATGGCTGTTTTTTCCGAGCACGAATATGACTCGCGACCGGCTCATGCCCCTTTTCAGTTTGTTGTTCGACTTGTTGGTGATGCGGACGCAGGATGAAGCAGGGGAGGACGAGGAGAGCAGGCTGCGCCGCGTGTGGTTCATTCTCGACGAGGTTGCGGCTCTGCAAAAGCTTCCGAAATTACACGACGCGATCACCCGGAATCGCAAGACGAACAATCCAGTTGTCCTCGGGTTTCAAGGTCGCAGCCAACTGCAAAAGCATTATGGCCTCGACGCTGAGGTAATGTTCTCGCAGCCAGGAACGAAGATTTTTCTGCGAACGAGCGAGCCAGAGAGCGCGAAATGGATCAGCGAAACCATCGGTGAGGTGGAGGTCGAGCAGCTACGCGAGAGCCGCTCGCGCGAGCACTCTCCGCGTTACCGCCAGTTGCGGAGCGATCAGTTGGAGCGGCGCATCGAGCCGCTCGTCTTGCCGTCGCAGATCATGGGGCTTGAGGACCGGCGCGGCTACCTCAAGATAGGCAATGCCGTTGTGCAGTTGAGCTTCCCTTACATCGAAGTCCCGAAGACACAGCCCGCAATCATCGAACGAGTAACGGAAACGCTGCCTACGGAGCCGCTGAGAGTAGCGGCAGCCTCAGCGGGAGCGAATGGTTCGCCAAAGTCCAATGGGACGCCGCCGGAACCCGCCAGAGTCGCGCAAAGTCCAAGCCAGGAACAGGGGCTCGAAAACGCGCTAACTCCCCGAAAGAGACGGCTCTTCGAGTAGACGCCCATGCTTACCATTTCCAAGCCGCTCAGTTCAGGCCAGGCCCGCGCGTATCACCGCGAGGAATTCAGCAACGCGCAGGAGAACTACTACAGCCAAGGCGACCGGATACGCGGCGAGTGGCACGGTAGACTGGCCGAGCAGTGGGGATTGCACGACGAGGTTCGCGAGGACCAGTTCCGTAGACTCAGCGAAGGCCAGCACCCGATCACAGGTGAGCAACTCGTTCGCCATCAGTCTGCCCGCGAGTACGTAAACGGCCAGGGCGAAATGGTCCGGGCGATGGAGCATCGCGCGGGATGGGATGCGACGTTCTCAGCGCCCAAGAGCGTGTCTCTTACCGCCCTTGTTGGAGGCGATGAGCGCGTGCGGGAAGCACACCGGGAAAGTGTAGCCGTCGCGCTAGGCGAGTTAGAGCGGTACACGGAGGCCCGGCTCGGTGGGAACCTTCCAGCCGAGACAACGAGCAAGTGGGTTGCGGCGAAGTTCGAACACGATAGCGCGCGGCCCGTGCACGGCTATGCCGCGCCGCAACTGCACACGCACGTTATCGTTTTCAACGTTACCGAAGGCGAAGACAGCGAAGCTCATCCCTTACAGCCACGGGAACTCTACCGAACGCAACAGTATGCCACGGCGGTCTATCGCTCGGAATTGGCGCACCGCCTGAAAAGCATCGGGTACGAAATCGAGCGCGGAGAGAGCGGCCAACCGGAAATCAAAGGCTACAGCAAGGAATACCTGGAAGCTTCCAGTCCGCGCCGCCGACAAATCGAGGAACATCTTGCCGAGGAAAATCAGCGTGGCGCGGGAGCTGCCCAAATCGCTGCGCACAGAACCCGTGAAGCCAAGATCGAACTCTCACACGAGGAAATGCAGCGGCGGCACAACGATCTGGCCGCAACCTTTGGGAATCAGCCGGAGCACGTAATCGCAGCGGCTAATACAAATCCTCAGCAACTTGAGCAAACGACAAGGCACGAAAAGCCGCAATCGGCAATGACGTTTTCAAAAGAGAGAAATTTCGAGCGTGACGCAGTAGCCGACGAGCGGGCCCTGTTGCGGGATGCGCTGAAACGTTCGATGGGTGAAGCAACACTCAGCGAAGTGAAAACGGACTTTTCGGCGCGGATCGAAGCCCGTGAATTGATCGAAGTGCATCCCGAAGCGGCACACCCAGGACGAACGTTCACCACCGCCGAAATGGTCGGCTATGAGCAAGACACGATCAACATCATGCGAGCGGGGCAAAAGCGATATCCACACATCGCCGGTTTGACAACGCGGCGAGAGACCGAGCGAGAGCACATGCACCTCAGCCAGAGCCAGTGGCGAGCGGTCGAGCAAGTCCTGTCGAGTCAGGATCAGGTGACGGCCCTCGAAGGCGTCGCCGGGGCAGGCAAGACTACCTCGCTAACGGCGATCCAGGAAGCCGCCGAGCGCGAGGGTTACAGGGTGGACGGTTTCGCGCCCGCGTCGCGCGCGGCCCAAAAACTCGCAGAGGCCGGAATCGAATCGAGCACTTTGCAGCGACACCTTGTGGGCGACCAGGAGCCACCCGACGGGCAGAAACGCCTCTACGTTCTCGACGAATCAAGCCTCGCAAGCACAAAACAAATGAACCAGTTTCTTCATCGCTTGCACGAGCAAGACCGCGTGCTGCTAGTAGGTGACACGCGGCAGCATGAAGCGGTCGAAGCAGGAAGGCCATATCAGCAACTACAGGAAGCCGGAATCGAGACGGCCCGGTTGGACGAAATCGTGCGGCAGAAAGACCCGGCACTCAAAGAGGTAGTCGAAAAACTCTCGCGCGGCCAGGTCCGAGAGGCAATGGAGAAGCTCGACCGGCAAGGCCGCATGCACGAGATATTCGACCACGATGAGCGGCTAGGGGCCATCGCGCACGAATATGTGCACCAGCCCGAAGGAACGCTTGTAGTATCGCCCGACAATCGGTCGCGGACAGAAATCAACCAAGCAATTCATTATGCCATGCAGGATGCTGGGAAAATGCCGTATCGCGAGCACGAGATGACCGTGTTCGTTGCCCGGCAGGAGATCACGGGCGCAGACCGGCAGTGGGCCGCGCAATATGAACCCGGCAATGTCGTGCGCTACACAAGAGGCAGCAAGGCGTACGGCGTCGAGGCAGGAGAGTACGCCCGCATCGAGCGCGTGAACGAGAAGGAAAATCAAATCACGGTCAAACGCGGAAACGGACAGCAGGTGACTTACGATCCGCGCCGATTGCATGGGGTCACTATCTACCGCGAGACGCAGCGGGCGTTCAGCGAAGGCGACCGCGTGCAGTTCACCGCCCCGGATCGCAAACGACATATCGCCAATCGGGAACTGGCGACTGTCGCGAAGATCGACGCAAGCGCCAATTTGCAGCTGCGCTTAGATTCAGGCCGCACGGTCGCATTCAACATCCGCCAGAATTCCCATCTCGATTACGGATATGCGGTAACGAGCCACAGCAGCCAGGGACAGACCGCTGACCGTGTCTTGGTCCACGTGGATACCGAACAGGCGGGAGAGAAACTCGTTAACCGGCGGCTTGCCTACGTTGCGATCTCACGTGGTCGATACGACGCACAAATCTACACGAACGACAAATCCCAACTTGCGGAGCGACTCTCGCGCGACGTGTCCCGCCGATCTGCTTTGGAGCCGAACCGTGAATCCGCGCCAGCGCACAGGATCGAGCAGTCTCTCCCGCGAAGCCAGGGGCAAGAACACTCACAGGTAACAGGTCACAGCATCAGCAGATGACCCATTCTCCCAAAGATGCAGTACAGGCACGCGATAGGGTGCGCAAATATCAAAACAGCGAATCGGCGTTGTATAATCACGCCATGCGCAAGAATGTGATCCACATATCGGAGTCAGAAGCGGCCAATGACTTCGCATTGGTGATGACCCGCGTACGCGAAGGGGCGGAAGTCATCATCGAACGAGACACCAAGCCTGTAGCCGTGGTGCGTCCCGCCGAAGCGATGCGTGGCCGCCCGATTTCTGAATGCATCGCCCTAGCGGAAGCACACGCTAAGGAACTTGGCTATGAACCCGCCATGGACCCGGACTTCGCAGCCGACCTCGAAGAAATCATTAAGAGCCGGAAGCCCCGCAACATCTCGACATGGGAGTGATCCTGGACTCCAGCGTGCTCATCGCTGGGGAGCGCCGCAAGGAAAGTGTTGGCGAAATCCTCAAAAGAGTGCGGACTGTGCAAGGAGAAATTGACTGCGCTCTCTCCGTTGTGACTATCGTTGAACTGACGCACGGCATTTACCGCGCCAAGAGCGACGCGAATCGAGAGCGGCGGCGGGCATTTAGCGAAGAACTACGCCGCGACATGGTAGTGCATCCAGTGACTGTGGAGATCGCTGAGCTTGCCGGACGCATTGAGGGCGAACAGGCAGCGCGGGGCATCAGGATCACCTTCGAGGACTTGCTAATTGGCGCGACCGCGTTACATCTTGGCTATGGTGTCGCGACATTGAATACTGCGGACTTCCAGAGAATTCCTGGCCTTTCGATAGCTCACGTCTAGCATTCGGTTCGAAACAGATTCCCTTCGTTCTCGCTGGCGTCAGATGACGACTACTCATGATCCGCCTATCCTTCTCGGCGGCGGGAAGAAGAAACGCCGACAGCAAGGCATCGCGATGCCCGCCGGTTGATGGACACCTTCGTAACGAGCGCGGCTGCGCCCGCGCAGTGACGTTGCGGATGGCTAGGATCGGTATCGTTTCGCCGTGCTGAATTGCTTTGGCGAGTTTCCCATGTTCCAATAAGGCGGCCTGGCGGGTAACATGGATACGAAATGAAGATCATCAATCTACTCGTTTTGATGTGCACGGTTCTGGCCGGTTGCACGTCTCAGCACCCTATAATGTGTGGCGGGCCGGGCAACGGGACGGTGCCGTGCCCCGGCCCGCCTTGCATAAATTGCTCTCCGGCCACAACGATGCCGTCTGGCACGGTCAACGCGGCGTATACCGCTACTGTAAATGAATCTGGAGGCGTCGCGCCTTTCACGTGGTCGCTTGCGTCAGGCGCGTTGCCGCTGGGTGTTTCTCTCGGTTCAAGCGCAGGCGATTCTATAACGGTCAGCGGAACGCCAACCACGGGTGGCATTTTTACGTTTACGCTGAAGGTAGTGGACTCAACGGGTGCGTCGTCGAGTTCTTCGTCGCTGGTGATCACGATCACCGACAACGCAAACGATTCGGTGCTGAGCGGAAATTATGCGTTCGAATTCACCGGCTTCAGTTCTTCAGGAGCAGTTGTAGTAGCGGGCAGTTTCACATCGGACGGAAAAGGCAACGTCACGAATGGGGTCGAAGATTTCGATTCAATTCAAGGTCCACCGAAGAGCCAAGCTTTTACGGGAACCTATACGCTTGGCGGCGACAACCGGGGAATACTGAAGTTCGCTAGCGGCTCGCCGAGTTCTGTGTTCGCGACCTACACGTTCACGGTTGACTTAACCGGCGCACAAGGGCGGCTGATCGCGTTTGACCAAAGTGGCATCCGCGGATCGGGCGACCTCGAACAACAGACCGTTGCCACGTGCTCGTACAACACAATCGACGGTCAGTACGTGCTTGGACTAACTGGATGGGGCAAGAATTTTCCCGGTGTCTTCATCGGAGGCCCCGTCATCGTGGCCGGGAGTGTAAGCGCGGTCGCACCGGGCAATCCGGGAGGGCAAGGGAGTCTAGGTCCGGGAGAAATGGACGCAAACACTCCGGGATTCGTCAACGTGTCTCCGCTAACCGTGTCTGGTGCTTATGCGGCGACGCCACAGAGCGCGCGCTGCACGATGAGCATTTCGGTCGAGAGTTTGCCAACCGTGACGCTCAGCATTTACCCAATCAGTTCGACCAAGGCATTCGCCGTTGAGACAGACACCGTCACATCAACAACTCCTCTCGTGACGGCCGGGACCTTGACCAAGCAATCGGGCTATCCCTTTACAGGGCCGAGTGGACTGAACGGAGTGACTGTGGGCGGCGTCGTTGGGCAATTCCTTCCGAATGGTGCCACTACTTACGTGCCAGATGTGGCAGTCGTATCAATCTCTGCGACGGGAGCGGGCGAATTCACAATGTCGCTCGTCGATAACCAGGGAGGAACCGTCCAGAATTTTGGCAGCCCGATCAACGGAACGTATACCATCGATTCCTACGGAAGAGTGCTTATGAACGTCGGACCGCCATTGAGCCCTGTTTTGTACCTAACGGGCCAGAACTCAGCAGTAATGGTAGGCACGCTGCGAAACGATCCGACGTTCGCAGTTTTCGAGCCGCAGTCAGGCGGTCCGTTCAATGCGTCGGTGCTCAAAGGCACGTTCCTGGAAGGGACGCTTACCCCGACGGTAGACGCCGTTCCCGACTTGTCTGGATCGCTATCGCTCGACGGGGTATCAGCCATCAGCGGTACGGAAGATGTGAGCTCAACTTCGAGCAACATTTCTGCGCAAGCCGCAAAGGGAACTTTCATGATCACCAACTCTGGTCAAGGCAGCGGAACTATTGTGCTCAGCACTCCCCTCAATCTCACGGGCAATTTTCTTGCAGTTTCAACTACCAAGCTGCTGATAGTCACGACGACACAGGGTGATTCAAATCCCGTGTTAATCGTCGTTGGAAACTGATTCAAGCGGGCGCGCCTAGCGGATTCTTTGCCCGTTCAGCAGCGTTTGGCAAGCGGCGCATGTTGTATCGCCCTACGGGAGAAAACAACGCGGCGAATTGTATTCCTGATAGCGCGCTCGCTATTGGGAGCCTGTAGTGCGGCGGCACAGGGTCCTCAAGGGGTCTATTCTGAAAATCAACATTCTGAAATTGCACTCACCTACACATTCGTTCGGTTCTACGAGGTTCCGCACACGATTCCGAGCGAAAACGGATTTACATTGTCCGGCGCGTACTACTCCCGCGAATGGGTTGCCACCGCCGTAGAATTCACGGGAGCATTCGGAAAACAAAATGGCGAAGCATCCCAACTCTTCTTTTTCGGAGCGGGGGCCGCGTTTCCGCTGGCCGGCATCGCAGGTCGTACAGGTATGGATTCATGGGCTGCTTGGCGATGCGCATTTCGCGCCCAAGACTCCATACGGAACCGAGTCTGCCTTCGCGTACAAGGGCGGAGGGGGCAATCCATTTCGCTTTCCACCACAGTCGAGTGGCTTATCGCATCGCAGCCGATCTAGTCGTCACGAGATTCTTTGGCACCTATCAATACAGCCCCAAATGTCCGCCGGGGTTGTAGTCAGGTTCTCAACGGAAATGTCATCTCGTAATTGCGGAGGCTCGCTCTACATTTGCTTTGTCGATGGGGTACGCGCGCAAGGTGCCCCAACGAAATCCCCAAGGTGGCACGGTACTGCTCTTGGATGTTACGATTTAACTCAAGGCCATGAATGCCTGAGGAGGCCGATTGTGAGCGGTTGCCGGACGGCAGCGATCCTGGCGCTTGTTATGCTAGGGGCGAGTTCTGTGTTCGCATGTGATTATCCGCTTTCTACGGAAGCGATTCGCGAGGCGTATTTCATCGGCACTCGCGGAGACATAAGTACCGCCGAGTTTATTGAACAATATACGAGACATTTTCCTATCCCCGAACAAGGACCTCAGATAGGCATGATCCAATTGGAGACGCCATACGTCCAGGTCGTCGAGCGTTCTGAACAGGCCCTAAACTACCACGCACCCGATGCTGTACAGGAATTTTTGGGGACGCTCACCGAATTCCAGGTCCGCGTTCAGATATTCTTCACTCCGTCCTACAGTGCAGCGGTGAGAGTGAAACACGGGAAGATCACAGTTCGTGCCGCTTCCTTCTGGCGAGACTTTAAAATTAAGCTGAGTCAGCACACCGAGATTCAACCCGAGCGCGTCACAGAGCATGCGTTGTACGGTAACGGCAGAAACGGCCGATGGCAAGGAGCCGAGGTGGAGCTTGATTATCCGGCGACCGCAGTCCGCTCAGAACCTGCCCAAGTCGAAGTGCGTGGCCCTGGAGGTAGCGATGCTACCGCAAACTTCGACCTGGCAAAGCTTCACTAGAGGAGGTTCGGGAATACTGCGTGCTCCGCCCGTGTACTCCGCGTGTACCTCGGTTGCGGGAATCTGAGGTTTCTGGCGTTTTTCCCCTGCAGTAGTTGGGTGAATCCCACAGCTGTTAAACAGATAGACGCTCTCCAGTCCGGTTGTCACTCGTGCCGCCGAAGATTCACGCACGAACCGGATCATCGAGTGAATCTGCCCCTTTTCGCCCCCGCGCGTTTTTGTTAAGTCCCGACCAGTAAAAAGGATGGTTGGTAGGGGCGGTGGGGATCGAAGCAACCGCCCAAATCTCCGTGAATCTCACGGGGCATTGCCGCGAGAATTCTGCCAATCGAGAGTGTTGACCGGGCGGACAGACCTACCTGGAGGCGAAGTCTATGTTGTCGTTCCACGCGACAAGCGGGAGGCTGCGTTGAAATTGACCCGCTGGGTTTCTCGCTTCTGTCTACAGTGCGAAACTGTTTTCATGCCAAAAGTTCGATCATGTCAAGAGTGCGGAGCGCTACATCAGTTGAGTCCGATTTGAGTCCATTAGCTGCCGAATACCGGCCCAAACGAGCATGTTCGACGCAGAACAAAGCTAAACGGGCCAATAAGATAGTGTTTCTGCTGCTTGTTCGGGACCAGGAAGTCGGTGGTTCAAATCCACTCGCCCCGACCATTCTTTTCAACGACTTATTCGAGCCTTGTGGCCTTTCAGCTAGGGCGCTGTGAAACGCCTGCCGGGAAGCCTCTTCCCGATGCCTACCGATCAACCGCTGACGCGAACGGTAGGCCGCAAAATGACCGACGCTGAGGACGAGAGTCTGAGCCCAGTGGTCTTTGCGCGAATCAA
>JBOGNC010000149.1:0-10883 GCA_050747045.1 Candidatus Acidiferrales bacterium
TCAGCAGTCGACCGTATCGCGCCATCGGTCCTCCCTCGGCGCTGCCGCCCGCTGTTATCTCCCATTTTCGGCAACTTAAGAATCATCAATTCAATCCGTTGTACACAGTTTTGAAACAGCTTCTAGAAAATCCGCGCCCTTGGCGCACGAGCGAACACTGCCCTTCGCCGTCGCTCAGAGTAAACGGCAGACGTAAAGGCAAATGCACAAATAGCGGCCGTGTAGGATTCAGCGGGCCGATTTCGCCACGGATGCAGGAGCGGACTTGGAGTGTTTCGCGGCAGAGAGTGCATCGAGGCTCCACGGACCAGCGCCGAATTGGGTGATCAGAAGCGCGCCGCCGAGCATTGAAAGATTCTTGTAAAAGTTGGTCATCTGCATGGCGCGCATGCCGGCAGGCGCCGCCCAGAAATTGTGCATCATCAAAGTGACTGGGACGAGGAACAGCACGATCAGCCAGCCCCCGATTTTTGCTTTGCAACCTACCAAAATCGAGAGCCCGCCGATGATGGCGATCACGCCAGCGAGCGGCACAGCGATTTTCGCCATGGGCACACCGGCCTGGACCGCATACGGAAGATCCTGGCCGGTGAAGTGGCCAATGGTGCCGAAAATGAAGACCAGGGCGAAGCAGATGCGCCCCAAGAGCACAACCGGGCCCCAGAGGTTGCCATTCAACGTGTCGTTCATCGAATCCTCCTGCGCCGACGATTTGCCGCGGGCGAATGCCCCCAGCTGATACTTGTGAGCGCAGTGGTATCATCGAGCCACGTGACGCGTCAAGCGTGGCGCCGGCGCGCGAATTGTTATTACGGTATTGGCGACGAAAGGCGCGACGCGCGCGGATACTTGGACTTGACCGGTGCGAACCGGGGCCGCGATTAAGCCTGCGCAATGCACTCCTAAATTTCCCATCCAAGAAAGGAATACGCGATGAACTACCGCTCATTAGGGCGCACTGGACTCATGGTCTCGGAATTGTGTTTTGGCGCAATGACGTTTGGGGGCAAGGGAATGTTCGCAGCGGTGGGGAAGCTCACGCAGAGCGAAGCCGACAAGCTGGTGGCCAAGGTGCTCGATGCCGGCGTGAATTTTTTTGATACCGCGGATGTCTATTCCGAAGGCGACTCCGAAAAATATTTGGGCAAGGCGCTTGGCGCGCGGCGCAAGGAAATCGTGCTGGCAACAAAAGCACGCGGGCGCGTGGGCCCGGGACCGAACGACGTGGGACTTTCGCGCAAACATATTGTGGAAGCCATCGACGCGAGTCTGGCGCGGCTCGGGACGGACTACGTGGATCTCTATCAGATTCACGGAATCGATCCTGCCGTGCCCATCGACGAGACGTTGCGTGCTCTCGATCTGGTGACGCGTGCGGGTAAAGTGCGCTACATCGGCTGCTCGAATCTGGCGGCTTGGCACATCATGAAGGCTCTTGGAATATCCGAACGCCAAGGCTGGGTGCGCTTCGAGTCGTTGCAGGCTTATTATTCGATCGCGGGGCGCGACCTCGAGCGCGACGCGATTCCCATGCTTGCCGATCAAAACATGGGGCTGATGGTTTGGAGTCCGCTGGCGGGCGGATTCCTGACGGACAAATTCGCCAGCGGAACGGGGCCGGAAGACGCGCGGCGCGCGAAATTCGACTTTCCCCCGATCGATAAGGAACGTGCGCTGAAATGCATCGCGGTGATGAAGCACGTTGGCGAGGGGCATGGCGCGTCCGTAGCCCGCGTGGCGCTGGCATGGCTGCTGCATCAAAAGGCAGTCACCAGCGTGATCATCGGCGCGCGAACGGAGCAGCAGCTCGACGACAATCTGAAGTCGGTCGATCTGAAACTCTCGACCGAAGAACTAAAACGGCTCGACGAAGTAAGCGCGCTGCCGCTGGAATATCCCGGCTGGATGTTGCAACGATTTGGCGGCGACCGGCGATAACGCCCGCTTACAAAGCTAAGCCTGTCGCAACCAGGCGCTTTTCGTGGAGTGGTGACCGCCCCAAGTAATTCATTGAACAGCCAAGGCCCGGCGTGCTAACGTCCGCCGCCGGGACAGAGAAATGCCGTGCGCTGGGGCTCTGCATGCCGCCGTGGGATCGCGGGATGGGACCGGCGGCAATCCCGTTCGCCGGGAGCAGAACCAGCAAGCGTCCACCCCCCAGGGCGAAAAATTAGCGCGCCGGGGGCCCCGGATGTGACGGGAGGGTACTACCATGTTTGAATCACCGCAGCAGCAGGTGCCGGATAGCAAAGTAGGGATCTGGATTGGTGTGGCGATCGTGGCGGTTGTCGCGATCGCTCTTTTTGTTTATGTGAGCCGAAAGCCGAACCGCAATGCACCCGGCGGCGCTCTATCGGCGGCCTCGATGGGCTCGGTGCCGGCGGGGGCGTCCGCACCAGGCGCCGATCCGGCCAAGGATTTGCGATTCGTCGACGTCAAGATGGCCAAGGATTACACAGGAACCACGGCGCAGTGGTTGGTGGATATGAGGAATGAATCGCCGACGTACACCTACAGCAATATCGGATACGAGACGACGTACATCGGTGCGAATAACAACGTGCTGCTAGTGAACCACGGCAAAATGAATTTGACTCTCGGTCCGGGCGAAGATCAGAGCACGCAGATTCGCGATGCGCTCTATCCGGATGGCACAGCGACTTACAGGATCAGAGTGACCGGAGCGAGTTCTTCGCGGTAGGTTGAGAATTATCGCAGCGGACGGGCCGATGCTAGTTTGCGGCTGACGCGGACATGCCGGGCTTGAGGACCAGCACCACGAGCCGTCCATCGGAGTGAAAGCTGCCGCCGGTTGCGGTTTTCGCTTCGGTGAGCGCATCTTTAGGCAAGACGTGGTCGCGGGCGACCACCAGGCCCGTGGCGGAAAGCGTGTCGTTGACGTACTCGCGCTCGCCATCGATGGCCGGATCGATTTTGTGCGTCAGGCCGTTGTTGCGCTGGTCGCGTTCGAAGCCGATATCGTGGGTGGCGGCCACGCACCAAAGCGGGCGGCCGTTTACTTCATAGGGCGATTTCCAGACGCGTAGGTGATTTCGCGACATCACCACTTTCACCGGCTCGGCGTGCGCGAAGCCGTGGTCCTGCGGCCGCCCGAAAAGATACAGCGTGCTCATGGGCATGGTCAGGTAGTCCTTTTTCTCCAGCGAATTCAGCACGCCAGTAAACACGGTGCTCTGCAGCGAGCTGTCGACATGCACCCAACCGGCGGCGGTGAACGCCTGCACGAGTTCGTCCTGCGTGCCGACGATCAGCACGTTCACCATGTCGCCGGGATTGCCCTGCGGATCGGACACCCGACGCGGGATTTCTTCAAGCAGGTCCGCGTTGAATCCGGCGATCGGCGCGTCAGCGGGGCCGCCTGCGAGAGCTGCGGAAGCGCCGCTGAGGCCAGCGTCGAGCACTTCGATGGTGACTTGAAAGCTTCCTTGCGTGGTAGATGCGTCGTGGCTGCTCTGATTGATGCCCAGATACAAACGGCCTGCGACGGGCGCCTGATATTGCTTGTCTGCGCCGAGCAGAAACGGCTGCGCAGCATCGCTTGAGCCAAGGCGTCCGATCAACGCGCCGTGGCCTGCATCGGAAACTGCGTATTGATGGATCACGTCCGCCCAGCCGCGCGTGAGGCCGTCCGGGCCAAATGTGTGCGCTTTCGATTTTGCGGAAGGCCCAGCGGGATAAGTGATTGAACCCGTCGCTTTAATGTGGAGCTTTTCTCCGGCGCGAAGATCGACGGACGTATCGACCCATTGCTTCGCGCCTTCGATATCGAATTCGTAGGATTTGCCGACCGTCGCGGAGGTCGATGTGCCCGAAGATTGCGCTTGCGCCAACGCGCCTGGCGCGCGCCAGATCACCACGCAGACGGCGAACAGCAAGAGCGGCGATTTGCGAGACTTAAATCCGAGAAGCTTCATGGCGCAACCGCTGAAGCTGAAATGATAATCGCCGTCCGTCACGGATGCAACGGACGAGACTGGGTTCGGCGTGGGCCGGGCGCGCCGGGCGTAATGCGCGGGGCTGGCGATCGGTAGTAGAATCGCGGTCATTCAGGGGATTCAAGTACAGGGTGTTGGTCTAAATCGAGGGTACCGGAGGTCGCAGCGGATGGAAATCCTCTGGCCTGCGCTAGGCATAACTCTAATTGTGGTGTTCGTGTTTTTCGTGCTGGCCCAGCATTGGAGCAAACTGCTAGGGCAGCAATCGCGGGCTATCCGGCAACTTTCTCAGCGCGTCCAGAATCTCGAGGACATGGCTGATCCGGAGTTGCGCCGCCGGTTGGGAGATGCCGCGCCGGTGCCGCTCGAACAGGTTTTCACTTTTTCGCTGCGGCTGGGCGAGCGATTTTGGAGTCAGGCGGTGCGCGCCACGGAAAAAGATCGCAAATTCATTCACGACTACGGAACATTTCTCGCTTCGGTGAAGCTGGAACGCTGGCGCAGCCACACGGTCGCAATCGTCTCTGAAATTGTTCCCGCGCGAAAATCCGCGGGCCTGCAGACACGCAGGCTCGACTACTACCCGAATTCAGAGGATCACGCCGACGTGCTGACGCTTTGGGAACTGGCGCTAGCGCGGCCGTCGGCAGCGGGGCTGCGTCCGCCGTCGCTGGAGCTATTGCTGCGTGGCGATGCGCTGGAGTTGCGCGCGATGCAAATTTCGGCTACGGCGGAAACGAACGGCAACGGCCGCTTCAATTTGCCGAACCCCAGCCAAACGGTCGTTCTGTTCCAGTTGCCGCTCGATCCGGCGCGGCTCGATGAATATCGTAGAAACGATTCCGAGTCAGCCAGTGAGGAAGATAGCGGCGGAAACGAGGGCATCAACGGAACCCGGAACGCGCAGCCGCTGAATAGCGCGAGTTTTTGGCATGTATTTTACGCGGGTTCCGATGAAACTCTGGGCATCGAATGGGAGCTTAGCCTGCGGGATCTAGGCAAAAAAGTGGATTGGGAGCGCTGGCACATCTGGGAATCCGGCTCGATTCCCGTCGGAGACGGTTAACACTCGATTCCCATGTTTTCAACGAGCGCGGGGCCGCACGGGCAGGCCCGCCCACGCGTTCAACAGGCCCAGCATCTCGCGCGTGACGGAAAGCGCGTCGCGAGTATCGCGCCACCAATGGTTCGCGTCGAATGGATCTTCGTATGCCGCGCGAACGATGATGTGCAGGTTTCGCGGCGCCACTTCGCGCCATAGTACGCCCACGCGGCGCGTGTGCGGCGGTGAGGTGACGATAATCGCGGAGGTTATGCCGTCGCGCATCATCGCAGGCGCGATTTCACCGATTTCCTGTTCCGTGTCGATGATCGTGCCCGGCAAAACGCTGATGTCAGCCGCGGGCACTCCTTCGTGAATCAGTACCTCGCGGTTGTAGTCGTCTTCGCCCGCGTAGTTGATGCCCATGGCGGCAAGTTGCCGCGAGGGACTTATGGGATGCGTGAGCCATACTTCGTGCGCGTAGCCTAGGTGGAAAATCCGAGCGGCTTCTTCGGCGCGGCCGGGCATCGCGCCGCTGAGCACCACGATCACATCGGCAGGACGCAACGCATTTTCGCGTATCAGCCAGCGCCCTGCTCCGCGAAACGCCAAAATGGAAAGAATGACGAGTGCAAGAATCACCACGAGGGCCGTGGTGCGGAAAATATTTCGACGGGCCATACTGCTTTTACACGCGCGGGTCGCCGGACGAGCGCCCCAGCTTCCGATTGCCCATCAGCAGACCGCGCAGACCAAGCAGCGCCAGACGCGGCTGCCGAAGGCACACGCGCCATAGCAGCTTCCACGCTTCATCGCGTGAATAATCGGCCAGTGATTGCTTAGTGCCGTCGTTCAGCAAATCGACCAGGCGGCTATAGTCCGCTTGCTCGAAGCGGTGCAGCGAGCGGCGCAGGAGCCGATGCAGATCGAGCTCGCGGCGCAGCGTTTGCAATTCGGTGCTTCTGCCGCCGCCAAGGATGGCTTGTGCCACACCGAGCGCGCCGCGAAAACCGGTGACCGTGCCACCCACAGTGGACACCTTCACCTGAGCCGCCGCATCTCCGACCAGATACACCGAGCCCTGGCCTAGATGGCGGCGGACTGGAATCCATCTGTTATAAACAGGGACGCGGGCGCCCTGAAAAGCGATCGGCTCGAATCCGCGTTTCTCCATGAACTGTTCCAGGCGGCGGCGCGTCTCCGGGCCGGTTTCGCCGATCACGCCAAGCGCGCCGCGTTCGCGCGATTCGGGAATAAGCCAATAAAAGTACGGCGTGTCCTGCGGAATGAACCAAACGCGTACGGTATCGGGCGACATGTCTTTCGGCAGCGGGACGATGGCCTGCATCAGCGGCGCGGTCTTAAGCGGCGCCCAGCCGGCCGCGCGCGCCACGCGGCTGGTAGCGCCATCGCCACCAACCACAGTCTCCGTACGAATTTCTTCGCGCGTGCCATCGGCGCTGCGTTCGACTTCGACGACGAGACCGCGGCCATTGGCATGGAGCGCCTGGAAGCGACGACCTAACTCGATTCTCGCGCCGGCTTTCTGCGCCGCCTGGGCCAGAATTTGGATCAGCGTGCGGCGCTCGACGATCAGATCGGGATGCTTCAGCGAAACGGTGGCACTGCGGCCGTCGGTGAAAAGCTCGAAGCGGCGAATCTCGTTCACCACGCTCCGTTCCGCCGAGGCGCCAAGGATGTCGCGCATGCGATGAGTGACGATCAGCGTCCGCGCAGCGGGTTCGAGAGTTTCCAGGCTTTCGAGCACGCGGACATCGACGCCGCGTCGTGCCAATAAGCCTGCGGTGTATAAGCCGGCAGCTGAGCCGCCGACAATCGCAATTTCGCCGGGATTCGTGAGAGGGACGGAAACCGGCACGCCCGTCTGGTCGCGTTGCTGGTGCGCCATCGTGATAGAAATCTAGCCCTTCAGCGTTAACTTGCTCCGCTGGAAACTACATCTGCGGTGAGTCGAGAATACTTTGAAACAGGCACCCTGCCGGACTTGCGCCTCCGTGCCCCAACTCGGAGACTGGCCCCCATGCGACGGTATCCGGCCGCACCCCTATCGTGACGGTCAGTATAGCGTAAGGGCCCGTTCGCGCCAATGCTGCGCCGATACGAGGCAGAGCGCTTCGAAACGGCCCATTTTGCACAATTGTGGTGCAATCCGTGGGGAGTAAGCTTCCTCGGGGAAGCGAATTACGGCGGCATCGCCGGGGGCCTTACCTCACCTCAAACACTAGCAATTCTGGAGGATGATTGGTGCTCTGCGAGACGGCAACGAACAATTCGTTTAGCTCGGGCACGAACAAGCCGGTGCGCGAGCCAACCTCCGCACGCACCCGCGCGATGCGCGTGTAGTGGTCGGGGCTCTTCTGCGCGATCACATCCACAAAGCCTTGACCGCCCAGGACGTAGATGCGCTTGCGCGCTGCGTCGTAGAACATGTCATCGCTCGTCGCGGGAATGTCGACCGACGAAATGAGTTTGCCCGTCTCGGTGGCGATAACCTGCATCGTTGGCGGGATGCGGCAACCTATAAACAATCGGTGATCGGCTTCATCAAGCGCCATGGGGAAATTGTCCGTGCAGGAGACACGCCAGCGCGCGATCACCTGGTGCTTTGTGAGATCGCCGACCTCAATCTCATGATGGTCTGGGACGTTGACAAAAACGCGAGTACCATTTTTTTCTATTTCAAAGGCTTCCGGATGCGCATCCACGGGAAGCAAGGCTTGATGATCGCCGTCCGAGGCGACGTAACCGAGCGCTCCATCGGCCTCTCGGCCCGGTCCTGGGACAGCCTTGCCCCATCGGAACTTTTGGCCGCTGTAGCCGACAATGACGTGTTGTGTCCGCGGATCAAGACGCAAGTCGTCGGCGTCGCTCGTGAATTTAGCCGTGGCGACTAGCTTGTAAGAAGTGCCGTCGAATATTTTCACGGTGCCATCATCGCCACTCGCCACGAACAAGCGATTGGTGGATGGAATAAAATAATTCCCCTGTGGCTCACCGAAACCAGTGAGCAAATGCAGTGGCTTCCGTGTGACGATATCGATCGCCTCGACGCCTCCGTTGCCGATCTCGGAAACGAACACACGGTGCCCTTTCACGTCCACGCTCATATGGTCCATACGGCCTTTGGCGCCAGGTAGCGGGATGGTGGCCTTCAAGACGAGCGGGACGTCCCCAGTTGGGCTGGATTGCGGCGCACGCGCCTGAAAGCCTCCAAGTAGGAATAGACACGCGAAGAACGTCGTCACGATGCTGGTTTTCACGATCCCTCCTCTTCGCGCACGCAATTCGAAGAGATTTAATATTCTAAGCCGTACAGCAAGAGCGTCTGAAGTAATAATCTCGTTATGGGATTCCTGACGCACCGATGACACAATGAATCAAAATTCGTTAAGTAGATTGACGGCCGGTTGTGATGTACTCTTCAACGATAAATCTACAAATTAGGGCTTCCGAGGAAGACGCTAGCATGGACACGTCACGAATGCGCAGTTTTTCGGCGTTAATAGCTGCACTCGTTATTTCGGCAGTGACATGTCTAGGCCAAACCTCCGGATCAGCGAAGTGGAGATTATCCGCAACTGGCGCCGGTAACTCTTCACGTGGCTTTACACATCCCGTTTTAGTCAAGAACTCGCCGACCAATCTGCGGTTCTTCGACGTGAGCTGGAACGATAACTCGAAGCAGAGGTATTACCTTGCCGATCGCACCAATAACGCGATTGACTTGGTTGACTCGGCGACCGACACATTTCTAGGTTTTATCGGCAAGGGCCATTTCACCGGCAGCAGGCCTTGTCCGAATAATCCTAAAGATATGCGTCTCTGCGCCGGACCAAACGGAGTGGTGCCCGACGACCTCGGCCACATCTGGTCGGGAGATGGCGATGCCGATGTAATCGAAGCCGACGACAAACCGGGTACGACCATCATTCGTTCGATTCCAACGAACGGCAAAGGCCGAATTGATGAGTTAGCTTACGACCCGATACACCGAATTATAATGGCTGAAAACGACGGTGATACCCCACCGTACATCGTGTTCGTGTCTGCCGCCAGCGGTTCGATCATTGGTCGTTATGTTTATCCCAAGGATCAAGACGGCATGGAACAACCCGCTTGGGATCGCCAGACAGGATTGTTCTACCAGAATGTTCCTGGTGAGAAGAATCGCCTCGACGTCTTTGATCCACAGCATCTTCCCGATCCCATCAAGAGTTTCCCTGTGGAGTGCAGTGGGGGTCTCCTGGGTCTAACGCTCAGCGGCCTCACCGTCGGACCGAATTGGCAGTTGATGACGGTATGCGGCAGCGTCGGAGGTATTACGGTTGACGCGAGAAACGGCAAAATCGGGAGGCCTATTCCCGAGGGCGGCGACGCGGACGAAGTGTGGTATGACCCAGGCTCCGACAACTACTATTTCTCGCGAAATTCAAACGTTGCTGTCGTAAGCGCTGTCACCGGAAAGTTCCTCACCTTTATTCCTTTGGGCAGCCACTCAGTTGCCGCAAACGCTGGGAACCGGCACGTTTTCGTTCCAGTTGTAGGCAAAGGCATTTTCGTTGTCAAGCCGACGAAGTGAATGGAATTGGAAGGGGACATGGTTACCCCCTGGCGAAGCTGATGTGCATGAGTCCGCAGCGGCGGATCGTGTGTCGTAATAGCGGAGTATCTCCCGATCACGAGTGCTAGCCACTTGGACTTAAACTTCGCCGGCGCGCTAAAATCAGGTGAATCAAGCGTCGCAAGATCCCGTGCACACGGTTTCGAAGCCGACCAAGTCCTTACTTTGCTTTCCCCTATTCCAAGCCATCGGTCTTGGAACTACTGCACGTTGACGGTTCGCTGCCCTTCGTAATGCTGAATGTGATAGTAACCCTCCCAGTCGCTCCAATCGATTGGCGGAGGAATGGGTGCATCGGGATTCTTAAGATAGTTGGCGAAATCCTCGACAATCTGGCGAGTGCGATCGACACCGACGAGCCACTCGCCGTGGTACCAGTTCTTCCACTTCCCGTACTCGGCTTTGGACTCGGATTCCTTAATGGCTTGAATGTCTTCGAGAGCCTGGTTGACCTTGGCTACAGCGGCGGAGTGGTGGCCGTTATGCAGAGCGACGACAGCCTGTGACAGTGAGAGGAGCATGCGATTGCTGTCGCGATTGATGGCGATCATAGTGAGCACACCAGCCTGATAGAAGTTTTTGCGATCAGGTGCCACGAGTGGTTCTGCGGCCAGGGCCTGCTTCCAGACTGCGTCCCAGCGCGGCTCGGCTTCGCCGCAGTTCTTGATTTCATGCTCGGCCTGCGCGACCGCTTTGCTGGGGTCGAAGGGAATCGGGCCGACGCGGGGTTTGGTCCAGAATGGCGCCTGGCCGGGGAGGTGATAGGTGGGATATTGAACCATGATGCTGCGGAGCATATCCCGCGCCACGCTGTGGTAGTAGTCATCACCATAGGGGCGCAGCGGAGTGCCAGCGACGTCTGCGGGGGCATTAAAGTAGGTCTTGTATACAGCGGCGATCTGCGCGGCGGCTTTGGCACCGAATTCCTCGGCGGACCAGTTGTTGTAAAACTGATCGCTGGAGCCGATGGAAGCACCCTGCCAGCCAAAGTCGAGGGCCGCGCTGGCGCCCATGGTAACCGGGCGGATGTCACTGGTATTAACGAGCAGGTAGGATATCGCGCCCGCCTTCTGAAAGCGGCCGAGTGAGGAAAAGAGGCGGCCGACCGGGGTGAGTTCGGAGAGTTGATTGGCCATGCCGTTGTACATGGCCACATGGATATACGCGCCCTGGCCGGGTCCGGCCTGATCGTCATCGCGTATGTATCCGTAGCCGGCGTCGGCCCAGACTGTAATGACATCGG
>JBOGNC010000150.1:0-10838 GCA_050747045.1 Candidatus Acidiferrales bacterium
ATCTTTCACCGGACATCACTCGCGGCCAAGGCATGGTAATTGAAGCGGTGCTTACGTTTTTGTTGGTGTTCGTGATTTTCGCCACCGCCATGGACGCGAAGCGAGCGTTGCAGAAATTCACCGGGTTTGTAGCAGGACTCGCCCTCTCGGCCGGAGTGCTGGTAGCCTTTCCGTTCACCGGTGGATCGATGAATCCAGCTCGTACCTTCGGCCCGGCCGTTGTTACCCGGCATTGGGAAAACCATGGGGTTTACTGGGTAGGACCGCTGCTCGGCGGAATTCTCGCCAGCGTGGTGTACGATCGATTCTTCCTGCGCGATCAGCACCCCGGCAGTACCGGAGCGCCGCTGCCATCCGACGAAACCGCGAATCGTTCACCGGCTGGTTTCCGCCGCTAGCTCTCCCCGTTGCGTTCCTAGAAATCGCAATGGCCGCAGTCCTTGTTGCTCTTCAACGCCCATGTTAGCTTAGCTTGAATCCGTCTAAACCAAGCTGAGGGGCTCTCATAAATGGCAATCGTGATCGACGATCTGCTGCGCCGCGCCGTCGAAAACAGGTCGTCCGACCTGCATCTCAAGGTCGGTAACCACCCCTACCTTCGCGTAGACGGTGTCCTTTCGCCGATTGCTGACGTGCCGCGCATCACGCCGGAAGAAATGCTGTCGATGGCCTTCAGCATGATGACCAATCGGCAAAAACAGAAATTCAAGGAAACCGCTGAGCTCGATATGGCGTACGGCGTCGCTGGTTTGGGCCGCTTCCGCGTCAACGTATTTCAGCAACGCGGCAACGTCGGCATGGTTCTCCGCGTCATTCCCACGAAAATTCGCACTATCGAGGAGCTCGAGCTTCCGCGAGTAATAGCGCAGGTCTGTGAGGAGCAGCGCGGACTGATTCTCTGCACCGGGACAACCGGTTCTGGCAAATCCACCACGCTGGCGGCGATGATCGACCGCATCAATTCTCTGCGGCCGGAGCACATCATCACCATTGAAGACCCGATCGAATATTTGCATCGCGACAAGAAAGGATTCATCAACCAGCGCGAAGTGGAAGTCGATACGGCGTCCTTTTCCACCGCGCTTCGCGCTGCGCTGCGCCAGGACCCAGACGTCGTCCTCGTCGGCGAAATGCGCGACCTGGAGACCATATCCACTGCCCTGCTCGCGGCTGAAACCGGCCACTTAGTGGTTTCGACGTTGCACACCCTCGACGCCACGGAAACGATTCAGCGCATCATCGCGGTATTCCCGCCGCCCGAGCAGAAGCAAATTCGATTGCAGCTCGCATCCACGCTAAAAGCAGTGGTCAGCCAACGCCTGGTGCGCAAAAGCGACGGACAGGGCCGCGTGCCGGCCGTCGAAGTGATGATCTCCACCGGTTACATTCGAGACTGCATAATGAATCCGGATAAGACGCGCATGATTCGAGATGCCATCGCCGCCGGCACCAGCCAGTACGGCATGCAGACGTTCGATCAATCGCTATTCGATCTGTACTCTCGCAACCTCATTACCCTTGAAGAAGCGATTACGCGCGCTTCGAATCCAGACGATTTCCGCCTGCGCATTCAGGGCATTCGCTCCTCCGCCGATGCCGCCCGCGAAGAGATGGAGCGCTCCATGAACGAGTTCGAGCGCCTCGGCGGCCGCCGCTGAAAACCTGAAAAACAAACGTGCGACGAATGCAGTGGGCGCCGGGGTGCGCTTGTGTGCGTCGGTGAATGATGGTATAAAAAAATGTGTTTGCTATACTGTTCGTTGCGATGCAGAGCAAAATGCTTCGTCATATTTCAGGAGATTCTGAATGGCTTACGTGATTGCCGAGCCTTGCATCGGGACCAAGGACAGCGCGTGCGTTGATGTTTGCCCGGTCGACTGCATTCATCCGCGAAAGGACGAAGCCGACTTTGAGGGCGAAAAGCAGCTGTACATCAATCCCGATGAATGCATCGACTGCGGCGCCTGCGTTCCCGTTTGCCCGGTGACGGCGATTTTCGCGCTGGAAGACCTTCCCGAAAAGTGGGCGAGCTACACCCAATTGAACGCCGACCATTTCAAGAAGTAGCCGCAGAACTGCCGAACCTCTCCGCAAGCATGATCTCTAGCCCGGAACGATGCGCGGAAGCTTATCCGCACCTGGATCGTTCCCCTCTCCGAGGGTTCGCGCCCACCAGATGACATCCGCGAGAAGTGGTTCAACCAAGATTCCCCGGTGGCGCGCCGGCACACGTCTTAGCTTAGTCGCCGAAGACGCCAAGAGCGATTCTGTGCCGGTTGGATTCCCTCGCTGGTAATGATGAAATGCGGCAGCCGCCTGAATCAGCCCCTGCAAGAAAGTCCTCTCGGGCTCCGCTTCGTCCATCCAAATCTCTTCCCAAACCTCGTGCGCCTGAAAGAAGTCGCCGGAGTTGAAGAGCGATACCGCGTGCTTGAATTTGTCGAGGCTGGCCATCTAGGTCGCGTTCGCTGCGCACTTTCGATAGACTTTCGGCTCGCCCAGTTCGGAGGCGACATTTCGCGACGGGAATCATATCAGCCCCGGTCGGAGACGTATTGCCAAACATACGCGTGGAATTCCCTGGAGTTGTGCTCGGAATCTGTGCTCGATCGAAACCGGCTGGCCTTACGGTCTGTACGACCGAGCGCGGATCGTGCCGCCAATCTCTTTTCGCCACGGCGCAAGTGGTGAGATTTACGAAAGCATTGGCAAACGCATGTGGCATCTTGCGGGGCGTCCGGTGCTCGCCGACGCCAACGGCCCGTTCGGCAGCCCCATCAGCGATTCCACTCGCACTATGATTACGGAATCCGCGAATCACATATTGGCCGTAATTTACGCGTCAGTCATTGCCTCGCGCGCATCCATAGAGCGCGGACTCTCACGGCTGGGCGAACGCCTAGTCCAATTCGCAGCAGCGCATGTGACCGGCTCCGGTCTTTGTTCGCTAAATTCCGAGCGAGCTGAGTAGTTCGCTTCCCTATGTGACCTGGATGTCGATTCCCAAGGAGATGAAAGAGAACGTTCCTGCCATCCCTCCTCGAGCCTTAGGAGCCGAACTATAAAACTCCCAAAACGAAAATCGAGCGCGACACTCCCAGTTGTGCAGCTTCGGAATTCCGAGTTATTCTGTTTGGGGGCATCGAGGCCCGACTGTGCGGAAATTTGAACTCGTTCTCCTGATCCACGCTCACCAGCCGGTCGGCAACTTCGACGACGTTTTCGAGCACGCCTACACAAAGTCGTACTTGCCGTTCGTCCAGCTTCTCGCGCGGCACCCGCAGATTCGCCTCGGGCTGCACTACTCCGGCCCACTGCTCGAGTGGATCGAGCAAAAGCATCCGGAGTATTTCGAAAGCCTACGAGAACTTTCAAAGCGCGGCCAAGTGGAGATAGTCGGCGGCGGATTTTACGAGCCCATTCTGATTTCCATCCCCCCCAAAGACCGTCACGCGCAGATCACCAGGCTCCAGGATTACATCGAGCGGCATTTTGGAGTTCGACCGCGAGGCGCATGGCTCGCCGAACGCGTTTGGGAGCCGCAACTTCCCTCTTCGCTCGCAGCCGCTGTCGTCGAATACACCCTGGTGGACGATAATCACTTCGTTGGCGCGGGATTCGATCTCGAACAGCTTTACGGCTACCATATTTCCGAAGATCTTGGCCACACTGTGCGCGTTTTGCCCGGCCTCAAGGTTCTTCGTTATTACATTCCTTTTCGTGACGTAAACGAGACGATTGACTATCTGCACGGCGCGGCTCGGTCTCGTCCAGAAGGCTTCGCGGCCATGGGCGATGACATGGAAAAATTCGGCGTTTGGCCCGGCACCTACGATCTTTGCTATCGCGACGGCTGGCTGGAACGCTTCTTTACCGCCTTGGAGCAGAGCTCCGATTGGCTGGCGCTCAGCACGCCCGGAGAGGCAATTTCATCGCACGCACCGCTTGGCCGAGCCGATTTGTCGGTCGCTTCCTATAACGAAATGGCCGAGTGGTCTTTGCCCACCCCGGCGCGCACCCGCTACCACGAAGTCCTTCATGAGTTCTCTTCACGTGACGACGTGCTGCCATTTCTGCGAGGCGGGATTTGGCGTGGATTTTTCAGCAAGTACCGCGAAGCCAACCTTCTTCACAAAAAGATGCTGTACGTCTCCAACAAACTCACCGCCCTTTCGCACAACCGTAGCCAGCGTGGAAAATCGCAGGCCGACCGTGAACTCGCCGAGACAGCTTTGCTGCGCGGCCAATGCAACGACTCATACTGGCACGGCGTCTTTGGCGGCCTGTATTCTCCGCATTTGCGAACTGCCGCCTGGCAGGCACTCGCTTCAGCGGAAACGATCGCCGACCGCCTCTCGCACCGGACCCGTCAATTCGCGGACGCGCAAACGCTTGATTTTGATGACGATGGTCAGGACGAGATATATCTCACTTCGGATCAATACACCGCGCTGATTTGTCCTGATGACGGCGGCACCATCACTGCCATCGATTTTCGCCCGCGAAACGTTACCCTGATCAATTCCCTGCAACGACGGCCGGAGGCGTACCACGCGAGACTTCGCAACACATCCGCGAGAGTCACGGAACAGGTTCACTCGATCCACGAGCAGACGCGCACCAAGGAAGACGGCCTCGAGCGCTGGCTCCATTATGACCGCTGGCCCCGCAACGCCTTTCGATTGCTTGTTTTTGGCCGCGAAAAAACTTTTGAGGATTGTACGGCAGTTCGTCTCGAAGAAGACGCCTCACTGGCGGGAGGCTCCTACCGTGTCACCGAGGTTTCGCCCAAGCGCGTATCGCTGGCGTCTCCTGATTGCGGAAATTGGTCCGCGGAAAAGTCTTTCTCGTTTGAAACGGTAGCCGGCGGCTTCGCGATCACTTGCGACGCCGCGGTTCGGCGACACGCGAAAGGCGCTGCGTCCGTGAATATCGGGATAGAAGTAGTGGTGAACTTTCTCGCACCTTCCACTCCGGACCGCTATTTCGAATCTGATGGGCGACGCTTCCCTTTGCGTTGGGCTGCGGCTGTGCCTGGTGTGGAAATGCGCGTGGTTGACGAGTGGCAAAAAGCAAGCGTTGACCTCAAGGCGCAAGATGCGCGAGAGTTCTGGGTCTCGCCGATCGATACCGTCTCGGAGTCGGAAGATGGCTTCGAACGCATCTATCAAGGCTCGCAGTTGCTCGCCCTTTGGCCGGTAGAATTATCGAAGGACCAGGAATGGCGCGGCAGCCTCCGGCTAACTGTGGCGCAACTTGATTGATGATGTGACTCGGAAAAAGTGACCGATGGATCGTACCGCCAAGTGGCAGAGCGGCGGCAACGGAGAGACTAAATGGCGATCTCGAAAGAACTTCTGGACATCTTGGTTTGCCCGCTTTGTAAGACACCCGTAAAGCCAACCCCGGCCGGAGACGGCTTGAAATGCCATACCTGCCGGCGCGTCTACCCCGTCCGCGGAGACATCCCCATCATGCTGATTGACGAAGCAAGCGTGGAACACGAGGACCGCAGTCCGTCCGCCCTGGGTTAAAAGTATGGAGCTGCGGGTGAACAACTAATTATTTCACAGCGCAGGGGGAGGAAGGCTCAACCCCTGATCGCTCAAGCGAACACCGATGTCGACTTCCTGAGTCTTGCTCTGCTTAGCTGGATCGTCCGCGGGAAATGGTTTATAGGGGCTTACTTCTACAATTACATCGAGATAGTTAGAATCGCTTCGTCGAGTCGTGCGCTCAACGCGATAGCTACCCACCGGACCGTAATATCCACTCGGTCCCCAATCCTCCATGAAATCCTTGAAGGAATACGAGGCCGATGGCTTCCACATCTCATAGGCCAGCTGCATTTTCCCGGCCGCCACTTCACTCAGGAACTCCCGGACGGTATCTTTTTCCTTGTAGTAGCGGAGAAGATACCAAGTCGTGCCGAACACAATCGCGAGAAACACGACGGCGGTAATGATGTAACGCCTGATCTTGGACGAACGGTGTTCTTGCTGCGGAGTGTCAAAGAGCAACCGCACAGCTCCTTGGTGCTAAATTTGCCGCTTGAACAGCGCGATGCTGGCGCCGATCATCACAGCGGAAAGCCCAGCTAACAGTAGCACGTCGGCGTAAATTCCTTCAATCCCGGTATTCTTCACCGTCAAGTTGCGCAGCGCATGAACTGTGTACGTGAACGGATCGACTACGGATATCCATCGAAGCCACTTCGGGAATCCCTCGATCGGGGAGATCGCACCGGACGGAAAAAAAAGCAGCATATTCAGGACTCCGAAAATTGCTCGAGGAACGAGAGGATCGGTCACACGCACCATCGCAACGAACATTAAGCTGATCATCGCCACGGAAGCGACCAGCGTCACCAAACACAAATAAAGCAAGCGGACCGGATCCCATAGGCCCGGTATTCCCACGATCATCCCGCCAATGATGATCATCGACATGCCGGCCATCAGCCCTTTCAGTGCTCCTGCGCCGATCAAGCCAGTCACCAACTCCGATTTCTTGATGGGCGTTAGCAAATAGCCTTCGTGGAGCCCGCGGGATTTGTCGTCGATGAACGTGATGCCCCCGCCGATCATCGCCACGATAAAAATCGCCATCGCCGTGGAGCCCGCGAGCAAGTACTTCGCATATTCGACGTACGGATACACCTCCACCACGTCGAGCTCCACCTGCCCGTCCAGCCGCGGCGAAGTGGACGGCGCATTGAGCGCCGTCACGATGTCCTGAAGCTCCCCTTCAAGCGCGCTGGCCATCACCTGATCGGTGTTGTCCTCGCTGAACGCGATCTGTGGCCGGTCGTGATCGTAAAACTTTTGCGAAAAGTGCTGCGGAAGCTCCACAACACCTCGAACGAATCCCGTGCGGAGATCATCTAAAGCCTGCGTTTCGGAATCGTAATCCACCACTTTAAAAGTGGCTGGGCCCGCCGCCACGCCATCGAACATTTCGCGTACCTGGCGCGACAAAACAGAATGGTCCTGATCGACGAACGCAACCTTCGCGCCTTTGATTTTTCCTCCAAATGCGTAGCCCAGCACGATCAATTGCACCAGCGGAAAAATTAAAGAGCTCACCATTAGTGCAGGCGAGCGAAAAAACTTGCGCATGTCGCGCTCAATCAGGGCCGATATTCGCTCAAAATTCATGTATTACGAACGCTCCTAAGTCGCAGAGACCCTATCGCAAGGGGCAGCTACTTGTAGAACCGGCTGACGTCATAGGTTGCCGTATGCGTCGCATCGCGCAAATCGCTTCCCGTGTAATGGAGGAAAACGTCGTCGAGCGTAGTGCTTTGCACGGAAACTTTCCGGACTGTTACATGTTCCAATCTCGCAGCATCCATGAGCGCCGCTACGGTCTTAGGGCCGTCCAGCGAAGCGATATGCGTCACGTTTTCACGCCGGGTGACCGTCTTTACCGAGGCTAGAGCGTTGAGCTGGGCATTCCAGTTGAGCGGGGCATTCTCGAACTCCGCCTCCACTACGTCTGTGCCCGGGATGCTATCCTTCAGCCGCGCCGGCGTATCCAATGCCGCCAGTTTACCGTGGTCGACGATCGCGATCCGGTCGCACAGTTTGTCCGCTTCGTCCATGTAGTGCGTCGTCAGCAGAATGGTCAGCTCGGATTTGTCCCGCAAATTGCGGATCATTTCCCAGACGTTTGACCGTGACACCGGATCAAGCCCAGAGGTGGGTTCGTCGAGAAACAAAATGTGCGGCGAATGCACCAGACCACGCGCAATTTCCAGTCGGCGCCTCATTCCACCCGAAAATGTTCCCACCAACTTATCCTTGAACTTCATCAGGTCCACCGATTCGAGCAGTTGAATAATCAGCCGCCCGCGCGTGTCTGCCGGAACGCCGTACAGTTTCGCGTGGATCAGCATGTTCTCCATCGCCGTCAGCTCCGGATCGGACGTGAACGCCTGCGGAATTACACCCAGCGCGTGGCGCACGCCGTCCGCGTCGGTTCCAATGTCGTGCCCGTCGATTCGCGCGGTGCCGGAGGTTGGAGGCGTGAGCGTCGTCATCATCCGAATCAGGGTTGTTTTCCCGGCTCCGTTTGGGCCCAACAGTCCGAAAATTTCCCGGCCGGCAACGGCAAAGCTGATGTCATTGACCGCCACCAGGTCGCCGAATTTTTTGACGAGATGCTCTACTTCGATGGCATTCATGTGCAATTTCCTCTGCTTACAAACGGGCGAACCAGCTTTTCGTATGCGGCTTCGGCAGCAGCACCGTTGCCGTCATTCCGGTAAAGAGCCGGCCATCGTCCTTCGGCAGCGAAACCTTGATCGCGAACGTCTTGATATCGCGCTTTGTGCGGCTCACGTCGCGCTGCGTCGCAAAATCGTTTTCCACTCCCTTGAAAAACACCTGCCCCTTCAGGACGTCGCCAGACGGCAACTTCACTCGCAGCGTCTGTCCAAATCCCACATCATCGATATAGCTTTCTTCTACGTCCGCCCGCGCCCACAAATGGTCCACGTCCACGATCACCACGATCGGTGATCCCTGCGACACCACTTCACCTTGCTTTGCCACGCGCACCGACACGATCCCGCCGATCGGTGCGTAAATTTTCGTATAGCCAAGCTGCGTAGCAGTCTGTGCTTCCGCCGCGCGCGCCTGCCCCAGTTGCGCAATCGTGGTGGCAATTTCGCTCTGACGCACATCCACTTGCTTTTGGTTCGCAAACGCCACCGCCAGTGCCGCCTGCTGTGCGCCCACCGAGTCCCGGAGCGACTTCACGTTTGCCTTCGATGCTCGGAGCGTAGCCTCCGCGTGGTCGCGGTCCTGGGCGGATTCAATGCCGCCCTTAAAAAGCTCCTGCATGCGGTTGTAATCGGTCTGGTCGCGCCAAAGGTTGGCCTGCGCTTGCGCCAACTGGGCTCGCGCGGAGGTCATCGTGGCCTGCGCCTGCTGCACGGAAGCAATCGTCTCGTCCTTGGTCCAGACGTAATTGTGATTGGCTTCCTGAACCTGCGCTTCCAGGCTCGCCACGTTCGCTTTCGCCGATGCCAGGCTTGCCTGCAACTCTTGCGAATCGAGTTCGGCGATCAGCTCGCCGACCTTCACTCGCGAGCCTTCGTCCACCGTCAACTTCACCAACCGGCCTGTGATTTGCGGGCTCACGATCACTTCATTTCCGTCCACGATTCCCGTGAGCGGGATCGCATTCCCCGAGGGTGTCGAATACCAGTAGATACCGGCGGCGATCAAAAAAATCACCGCCAGTAGAACCAAAAATTTGCGGCCGCTCATCGTGCGCTGCTCCTTTCCCGCACCAGCCCATGATCCAAAAAGTCCAGTAACGCCCGCTTGCGCTTTTCGACGGCCTCAACGGCCAGCAAATCCTTCCCCATGACCCGGCTCATGATCGGAGCTCCGGCGAAATAGGAGGTCACCATGCCCAACGTGATGAATGCGGTTTGATCCGCATCCACTTCCCGAAACTCGCCGCTTTCAATGGCTTTTTCAATCGCGCCGGCCAGCTTGCGGTGGAGAGGACGAAAATGTTCGCGAACCATCCAATCGAATTTCATGCTTTCTTCCATCGCCTCGCGCTGCACCAGCCTCGGGTAATTTGGATGCGTAGCCAGAAAGTCGAAATAACCAATCACGTAGCCAAAAAACTGGTCGCTGGAAGAGAGATTCTTGGCGGGTGGCATCAATACCCGTGTCCGCAACTGACGAAACAGATTTTCTAGCACGGCGCGGTGCAGGCGGCGCTTGTTGCCGAAATAGTAGTAAAGCATCGCCTTGTTGGCGTGCGCCGCAGCCGCAATTTCCTCCGTACGAGCACCCGCCATTCCGCGCGCCGCAAAGTGCTGTTCGGCAGCTGCCAGAATTCGGCGCGCCGTCGCTGGATCTTCGGCTTTTCTACGACCTCTCGGCATCGCTTATTTCACACACCCAATCGATTCATGTATTCGTCCGGATACCGCGCTCCCGCCGCCGCGCCCCGCGGAGCCGCCTTGTCAATGCGCCTCAAATCCTCCGGTGTGAGTTTCACATCCAGAGCTTTTAAATTCTGTTCTAGATACGTTCTCCGCTTCGTTCCCGGAATAGGCACCACGTCTTGGCCTTGCGCCAACACCCACGCCAACGCAAGCTGCGCCGGAGTGCAATTCTTCTCCGCGGCGATCTGTTCGATCCGCTGTACCATCTCCAAATTCTTATCGAAGTTTTCGCCTTGGAATCGTGGAGAAATCCTCCGGAAATCCTTCGGTCCGAATTCCGCGCTCTTCACCTTTCCGGTCAAAATCCCCCGGCCCAACGGGCTGTACGGCACGAACCCGATACCCAATTCCCTGCATGCGTTCAGGATTTCTCCCTCTGGGTCGCGCGTCCAAATCGAGTACTCGCTTTGCAGCGCGGTAATCGGATAGGTTGCGTGCGCCCGCCGGACTGTCTTCGCTCCGGCCTCTGAAAGTCCCAGATATCGAACTTTGCCCTGCTCGATCAGTCGCGCCATCGCGCCCACCGTCTCCTCAATCGGCACGTTCGTATCCACGCGGTGCAAATAGAAAAGATCGATCGTCGAAATCTTCAGCCGCTTCAGGCTCGCTTCGCATGCCGCCTGCACGTAATCGGGCGTTCCGTTTACGCCCAAAAATCGCCCATCCGGATTGCGCATGTTCCCGAATTTCGACGCCAGCGTCACTTCGTTGCGCCTCTTCGCCAGAACTTTTGCCAGTAACTCTTCGTTCGCTCCGCCGCCATACATATCCGCGGTGTCCAGCAGGGTAATCCCGCGATCGATCGCCAAGTTGATGGCGGCTAGTGACTCCTCTTCATCTGCTGGTCCATATGATTGCGACATGC
>JBOGNC010000151.1:0-10810 GCA_050747045.1 Candidatus Acidiferrales bacterium
GCGATTTCCAAATCGTACCGCGTTTGCAAGTTGAGCCAGAATTGCGGTGACGTATTGAAGCAGCGCGCCAGCCTCAGAGCCATGTCGGTGGAAATTGCGCGCTCGCCGTGGACGATTTCGTAAACGCCTGGTGCCGGAACGTGGAGCGCCAGCGCAACCCGGTGCGGATTCAGTCCCAGCGGCCCGATAAACTCTGCCCTCAGAATCTCGCCTGGGTGGATCGGCGCTAGTTTCGTCATTTTCTTCTCCCTAATGATAGTCCGTAATTTCAACGTCGTATGCGTCGCTGTCCCGCCAAACAAAGCAGACGCGCCATTGGTCGTTAGACCTTAATTCGAATGCTGTGCTGCCCCGCGCGGTCGCCTTCTAGCTTCTCAAGACGATTGCCGGGAGGCGATTTCGAATCTCGTAATACGCACGCAGCAATTCACCAGTTCCAGCTTCCTGCGCGCTACATTTTCGACCGCCTGAAACCTCTTGACGCGTTCTCGATTGAATAGTTTCTCTGTGCCAGCGTCCCGAAAGGTCTTGATCACATCCGAAGGATGTAATGCAGCGCGTTAAACGTCAAGCGTTAGGATGGGGCGTGGGCAGCAACGCCCCGAGGCACACAAACAGCGCCGCCCGATCGGGTGGACCGCCGATGGCAACGACGCTGTTCTAGACCTCCTCCGATTCCCCCGCTTCGCCGCCGCTCTCCTCATACTCCCGATTCTGCCGCATCACCTCGAACCAAAACGGCAGCACGTCACCTCGACGCACCTTCCGGCAAATCCGGCTCAGCGACTCCAACTCGCGGCTATCGAGTTCGTTCATAAGCCACTTCACCGCCGCCTCCTGTTTCGGCAGAACTTTTCCTATCAGCCTCTCGCCCTCCGGCGTCAGGCTCACCACCCCAACCCGCAGCCCAGCTCTCGGCTTGCCCCGATGCCTCTTCGGTATCCGGCTCTCCCTCATCTCTGCAGGAGGAAGCTGCCGCTCGGTGACGATCACCCAGCCAAACTCTTCCGCATGCCGGATCGTTTCGTGCACCGCCCGCCGGATGCGTCCGAGCTTCTCCGTCGCATCGCGCCTCGTCATCGGGCCGTTGCGGTAGAGCGTCACCAGCAACCGGAACTCCTCATGCGTCAGTCCGAACACATCCAGAGCCGTCGTCAGCTTTCGTTCCATCCAATTCGCCGTTTCCGTCAGCTCAAGATACGCGCCCCAGGCGCGCAGCGTCTTGTCTCTTTGAGGTGTCCGCCGTGCGGTTTTCAAAATGTCCTCCAAAGCCGCCTAGCGCGGCAAAATCGGTCCAAATTTGGTGCTATAAGCATCGCCTAAGCGCGCCGTTTACAGGACGCTCATCATACCCTTTGCTGCAATCATTTTCGTCTCCTTTTCGCCATTTATTGAAGTTGTTTGTCATCCCGAACCCATCCGCGCGCTATGCGGATGAGCGTGAGGGATCTGCTGTCGACCCTTGATTGTTGACTATTGACCAAGTTTCAGGCTTTTGTTAGGATTTTGGTGCTGCTGATCAGGCAGCGCTTATCCAGAGTGGCAGAGGGTACAGGCCCGAAGAAGCCACAGCAACCTGGTGCAAGTGCCAAGGTGCTAATTCCTGCCCGTAAAAGGGCTTCTGAACCCGGCGCCAAAACGTCGGGTTTAGGAGAGTAGGGAGAGATAAGATCTCAACTGATCCGCCACAGCGGATCGATTGACGATTCAGCTCCCAAAATAAAAACGAAGTGACGCGCGAGCCGAGGCGTTTCATGCAGGCTGCCAGTCAGTCTGCCAAACGTCGCCACACGCGCGGAGGCTTCGTCGCAGTTGCGGCAGCTTATATTGAGCATGTGAGGGAGCACGAAAATGAAATTCGCAACCAAGACGATCCACGCGGGGCAGCCATCCGAGCCGGAAACCGGCGCGCTGATCGCTCCGATCTTTCAAACGTCCACCTACGAGCAGGAGGCGCCTGGGCAGGACAAGGGCTTTTCCTACTCGCGCACGAATAACCCCACCCGCGAGCGGCTGGAAACGGTGCTGGCCGAGCTGGAAGGCGCGAAGTACGCGGCGGCGTACGCCTCGGGGCTGGCGGCGGAGAATGCCATTTTACAAGCGTATTTGCGGCCGGGCGACGAGATCATTATTCCGCTGGACGTCTACGGCGGCACCTATCGCATCCTCAACCGCGTGTTTCAGCCCATCGGAGTGGTGGTGCGGCAGATCGATACCGGCGACGTGAAGACAGTGGAGCTGGCGGCGAATGCGAAGACGCGCATCATCTGGATCGAGTCGCCCACGAATCCACGGCTGCTGATTAACGACATCGAGGCGATGGCGAAAATCGCGCACGCGAATAGCTCGCTGCTAGTGGTCGATAACACGTTTGCCACGCCGGTGTTTCAGCAACCGTTCGAACTGGGCGCAGATTTGGTGGTCCATAGCGTCACGAAATACCTGGCGGGACATTCGGACACGGTGCAGGGCGCGGTACTGGCGAACGATCCGGCGATCTTCGAGCCGGTGAAGTACTTGCAGAATGCCACGGGCGCGATACCTTCGCCAATGGATTGTTGGCTGACGCTTCGCGGGATCAAGACTCTAGAACTGAGAATGCAGCGGCACCAGGAAAACGCCGCGGCGATCGCCGATGCGCTGAACGGGCATCCGCTGGTGCGGCGCGTCTACTACCCGGGATTGGCGACGCATCCGGGGCATGAAATCGCGCGGCGGCAGATGGCTGGGTTTGGCGGCATGGTGTCGATCGAGCTGGAAGGGACGATGGATGAAGTGGTGGCGTTTGCGTCGTCGCGGCGATACTTCGCGCTCGCCGAAAGCTTAGGAGGAGTCAAGTCACTTATCTGTCATCCCGCGTCGATGACGCACGCGTCGATTCCGGCGGAGGCCCGAGCAGGGTTGGGGCTTTCGGATATGCTGCTGCGGCTGTCGCCAGGTTGCGAGAACCACGAGGACCTCGTCGAAGATTTGCTTGCTGGGCTGGCAGACATCGAACAGGGGCGCTCCGCGCGCAAGACGGTTGCGGCTGTTACGCGGTAACAGACTGCAAGGCGGAAAGCAGACAGGACGATTATTTCATTTTGTAGAAAAGGCACTGCGCCCCTCGCTTCATATCAGACGAGCGGTTTGCGTGCGGTGATCACCCTGTGGTCGACGGCGGTGGGACGGAATTCGAAATCTGCAAAGCCGGCTTCACCGAGCATCGATTCCATTTCGCCAATCGAGTAGCACTTCCCTTCCGTGGATGCCATCAGGAAAACCGAATAGGCGGCGACGGCGAGTGGGCCGTTTTTCTCGCGATTGACGTGCGCGTCGTGAATCACGACCATGCCGCCGGGCGGAAGCGCCGCGAACGATTTCGCGAGCAGCGACTCTACCGTGGGAGCTTCCCAATCGTGGAGAGCGTTGGACCAGAGATGCACATCGCAGCCGGTGGGCAGCGGAGTGGCGAACATATCGCCGACGACAACATCGACGCGATCGGAATAGCCGCGGCGGGCGATGCACTGGCGCGTTACGCGATCGACGGGCGGCTTTTCGAGTACCGTAGCGCGCAGATGCGGATGCGCGGCGACAAGGCAACAGGCGTAAATTCCCGAACCGCCGCCGATATCGAGGACGCGTTGATGGGCGTGCAGATCGAGCTGGCGAGCCATGGCCGGGCCGAGATAGAGGCCGCGCGCGTCCATGATTCCGGTGAATTGCTGCGCGAAAGCGTCGTCTTCCATTGCCTCCGCCCAGGGCTTGCGCGCTTGGTTGCTGGCCCACACGGACGGCTTGCCGGTCCGCAGCACGTCAAGCAGGCTGCGGGCGACGGGACGTTCGGCGAACGAGGCGTAGAACGGTCCGAGAAACCAAGGCGAATCGCTCGTGAGGAAGTCGCGCGATTTTTCGGTAATGTACAATATGCCGCTGCGTTGTTCCAGCAGGCCAAGGGCGCAGAAGTAAGTAAGCATCACGTCGGCGGGGCGTTCGGCGAGGCCGAGCGAAGCGCATATCGTGGATGCGTCAGCCGGCGATTGCGCGACGTGGGTGAAAAAATCGAGCCCGATCACCGCGGCGCCGACGAGTTCGGGCCCGTAGAGGCCGTCTCGCACGCGAAACAGGTCCGTGGGATCGGTGGCGGGCAGACGAGTTAAGTCGTCCATTTTTATTCCGAGCTATTTCCAATACTTAGCTGAACTGCGTCGCACATGCTAAACCAAACCGCGAGAAATTGTGTGTAAGTTTGTTGGTACTGTATTCGGTGGCGCGGCGGCAGATTTGGCGCATCGTTTGATTCGGATTTTGATATCTTTGAAGGCTCACACGAGGATATTTTGTCGATGAACGCCAATCAAGACCGGATTCGCCACGACTGGACGCGCGAGGAAATTCGAGGGGTTTACCGGCTGCCGCTGCCGGAGCTGATCTTCCGCGCGCAACTGGCGCATCGCGAATTTCACCGCGCCGATGAAGTGCAGATGTGCCGGCTACTTTCGATCAAGACCGGCGGATGTCCGGAGGACTGCGCGTACTGTTCGCAGAGCGCGCATTACAAAACAGAAGTGGAGCGCGAGCCGCTGATGAATCCGAAAGACGTGCTAGCGGCGGCGCGACGCGCGAAAGTCGAAGGCGCGACGCGATTCTGCATGGGCGCGGCATGGCGGCAGGTGAACGACGGGAACGAATTCGACAGCGTCCTGGAGATGGTGCGCGGCGTGGCGGCGCTCGATATGGAAGTGTGCTGCACGCTAGGAATGCTCACAGAATCGCAGGCACGACGGTTGAAAGACGCCGGGCTCACGGCATACAACCACAATCTCGACACCTCGCCGGAATTTTACGGCGACATTATCACCACGCGCATATACGAAGACCGGCTGCGGACGATTGGGCACGTGCGCAAGGCGGGCATCACCGTTTGTAGCGGCGGGATTCTAGGCATGGGCGAAAGCGATGAGGACCGGATCGGGCTGCTGGAACAACTGGCGCGGCTCGAACCGCATCCGGAAAGCGTCCCAATTAACATGCTGGTGCGCGGCGAAGGGACGCCGCTCGCGGACGCCGCGGAACTTGATCCGCTGGTGATGGTTCGCATGATCGCGACGGCGCGGATTCTGATGCCGGCGTCTATGGTGCGCCTGGCGGCGGGACGGCGGCAAATGTCTCCCGAAGCGGTAGCGCTGTGTTTTTTAGCGGGCGCGAATTCGATATTCACCGGCGAAAAGCTATTGACCACGCCGAATCCAGACGCGGACGAGGACGCGCGGCTATTTGAAAACCTGGGGCTGAAGGCTTTGCAGCGTGCTTGAAATGGAAAGCGACGAAGCAACGGGCGAAGAGCGAATCGAGCGGCGAATCACGCGGGAACTGGAATCGCTTCGCCCCATTTCGCAATTCCGCGCTCTGGAACTCAGCGGCGGAATTGACCTCTCCTCAAACGACTACCTCGGACTAGCGTACGATCCCCGGCTGAAACAAGCGGCCATGGAATCACTGGCACGCGCGGGGCGCGTGGGCGGGACAGGCTCGCGTTTGCTTTCGGGGAATGCGCGGGAATGGGAAGAGCTAGAAGCAGAGTTCGCGGCGTTTGCAGGTACCAAATCGGCTTTGTATTTTTGTTCAGGCTACGCGGCAAATTTGGGGCTGATGACTGCCCTGCTGCGGCCGGGCGACGTGGTCTTTTCAGACGCCACGAACCACGCGAGCTTGATTGACGGGATGCGACTTTCAGGCGCGACGAAGGTGATTTACCGGCACGGCAATCTGGCCGACCTGGAGAATGCGTTGCGCGACACTGCTGGCGGCTCGGGCGCGCGAGCGATTGTCACGGAGAGCGTGTTCAGCATGGAAGGCGACGTGGCTCCACTCGACGAAATGCTACGACTCGCGAAAAAGTACGGCGCGAGGCTGGTGGTCGATGAAGCGCACGCGACCGGGGTGCGCGGACCGGAAGGGCGCGGGACGGCGGCCGAGCTGGGAATCGAGAGCGAGATGCTGGCCGTGGTGCACACGTGCGGGAAGGCGCTGGCGAGCGCAGGGGCTTTTGTGTGCGGCGGGAGAGCGTTGAAGGAGTTTCTGATTAATCGCGCGCGAACGTTTATCTTCAGCACGGCAATGCCTCCTTATTTTGCGGGGCAGATTCGCGCAGCAGCCGCTCTGGCGCGCGCTGCCGAGCGCGAGCGGGCACATTTGCGCGAGATTGCTCACGAGCTGCGAACGCGCCTAACGGAAACAGGAATCAACTGCGGCGCGAGTTCAACGCACATCGTGCCGGTTATTCTGGGCAACAACGAGGCGGCTCTGCATGCCGCGAGCGAACTGCAGCGCGCGGGTTTCGCGGCGAAAGCGATTCGGCCGCCGACGGTACCCGCGGGCACAGCACGAATTCGAATTTCGTTGACGAGCAGGATCAGCATGGAGCAGACGCGACGCTTGGCGGAAGTACTGCGCGCGGCGGGCGCTTCCATGACCCAGGGCGCTGGCGCTACACATGCCTGAGCGGTTTTTCGTGACCGGCGCAGACACAGGCGTGGGGAAAACCGCCGTTTCGGCGCTGCTGTGCGCCGCGCTTCCGGCAATCTATTGGAAACCGATCCAGACAGGTTCGCGCGAGGGAACGGACCGCAACACGGTGATGCATCTGGCGGAACTGCCGCGCAGCCGGACGCGCCCTGAAAGCTATATCTTTACGCCGCCAGTTTCGCCGCATTTGGCGGCGCGGATGGCGGGCTCGCGGATCGAACTGCGGAAGATTAAATTGCCGGAACTGTTTGCAGGCGATAATTTGGTCGCGGAAGGCGCGGGCGGCGCGCTGGTGCCAATCAACCGAACGCAACTGACGACCGACCTGATGCGACACTTAGGCCTTCCCGTGCTGCTGGTGTCGCGCACGTCGCTTGGCACGATCAATCACACGCTGCTTTCGCTGGCAGCGCTGCGCGAGGCGCGTCTGGATATTCTAGGCGTGATTTTGGTGGGCAAGAAGAATTTGGAAAACCGCAAAGCAATCGAACATTACGGCGAAACCGCCGTGATTGGATGGCTACCGCTTCTGAAGCGGCTAAACCGGGGCGCGCTATTGTCCGCCTATCGCAAACATTTCGACCGGAAAGCATTCGAGCGATGAGCGCGGGCTTGCAAATTTGGCATCCGTTCACGCAGCAGGCAACCGATCCGCCGCCGATTCGCGTGAAAAAAGCCGAGGGCGTCTACCTTTACACCGAGGACGGGCGGCGCATCATTGACGGGATTTCGTCCTGGTGGGTGAACTTGCACGGGCACGGACATCCGGCGATCGTGGCAGCGATTGCGAAACAGGCCGCGCGAATCGACCACGTGATGCTGGCCGGATTCACGAACGAAACGGTGAAAGAGCTTGCAGCGCGGCTGCGAAAGGTACTGCCCGCGCAGATGGAACACATTTTTTTCTCGGATGATGGGTCGACGGCCGTGGAAGTGGCCATCAAGCTAGCGGTTCAGTACTGGAAAAATATCGGACAGCCGGAAAAGAATTCGATAGTGGCGCTGGAGCACGCCTACCACGGCGATACGGTGGGCGCGATGTCCGTGGGCGACGATTCGGGATTCACAGAGTCGTTTCGCAGCCTTCTGTTTCGAGTTCATCGGGTGCATTCAGCGTATTGCTATCGCTGCCCGGTGGGAAAAACACGCGCTAAGTGCAACATCGACTGCGCGGAACAGCTGCGGCGATTGCTGGAGCAGAAGCACGGCGAGATTGCAGCGGTTATAGTAGAGCCGCTCCTGCAGGGCGCGGGTGGGATGATCGTCCATCCAGTGGAATTTCTGCAACGCGTGCGGCAGATGTGTACGGAATTTGGCGCGCTGCTGATTGACGACGAAGTGCTGACGGGATTCGGGCGCTGCGGGCGGATGTTCGCTGGCGAGTTAGCAGGAGTAGTTCCCGACCTGATGTGCCTTTCGAAAGGGCTGACTGGCGGAGTGCTGCCAATGGCAGCGACCGTCTGCACGGATGAGATTCACCAAGCGTTTATGGGCGCGGATTCTTCGCGAACGTTCTGGCATGGACATTCGTACACCGGGAACCCGATCGCTGCCGCAGCGGGAGTGGCGAGCCTGAAGATATTCGAGAACGAGCCGGTGTCCGAACGCATCGCGATGATTGCGAAGATTCACTGCCAGCGATTGGCCGCGATTCGCGAGCACCCGGCGGTGGGCGACGTACGCTCCGTCGGGACGATGGCTGCGGTGGAATTGAAAGCCGATGATCCGGGATATTTTTCGAAGCTGCGTCCAAACCTGTACAAGTTTTTCATCGACGCGGGCGTGCTGCTGCGACCGCTCGGAAATGTGATTTACATTTTGCCTCCGTATGTGATCTCCTCCGCGGAGCTGAATTCCATTCACGACCGAATCGCGGAAGCGCTGGATATGTGCTCTGAATCAACGGCTGTTGCAGTAGGCAGGTGACGCGTGGCGGAGCTTGGAAGCCAACTCGATGACTGACTTTAGCAACGGCAAATCGAGCAGACCGCTAGTGGTGGGAATCGGTGGAACCACGCGCACGCCGTCGTCAACCGATCGGGCGCTACGGCTGGCGCTGCGCGCCGCTGAGGACGCCGGGGCGATCGTTCATTGCTTCAATGGTCCGTTCCTTGTGCGGCTGCCTCACTTCGCGCCGGAACATCAAACGCGGAGCAACGAACAGCGAGAGATGGTGGAGATGGTTCGTCGCGCCGACGGATTGATCGTGGCGAGTCCCGGATACCACGGGGGGGTTTCGGGACTGGTGAAGAACGCTCTCGATCTGCTGGAAGATTTGAGCGCGGACGAGCGAAGTTATCTGGACGGGCGAGCGGTAGGGTTGGTGGCAACGGCCGGAGGGTGGCAGGCGGCAGTGACCACGCTCCATGCTTTGCGCGCCATCGTTCACGCATTGCGAGGGTGGCCGACGCCCATGGGCGCGCCCCTGAATACAGCCGAGCCCCTTTTTGACGCGAACGGAAACTGCAGCGACTCAAAGGCAGCCAGCGCGCTCAACTCCGTGGGCAGTCAAGTTGTGGAGTTCGCCGTAAGGCACAACGCGGCACCGAAGCGGACTTCGCAAGGCAGTTAGCGGCTCCCATACTATCGCCGGTTTACCGCTCGATTGCGAGTCAGCCGTTAAAAATGAATCGTTGGTCCGAACTGCACGACCAGATTGTTATGCGCACCACCGGCGAAGTACATATCGTCGCCTACGTCGAGGCGCAAACCGATCGGACCCCACTGGGCTTCCAAACCTCCACCTGGGTAAAACATTCCATGCACGTTGTTGGTGCGCAGATTTTGAATGGTGCTCACGAATCCAGGGCCACTTGCCGTAGCTGGGTCGAAACTGAAATTAATAAATCCGCCCTTTGCAGTGATGAAGATGTGAATCGGACCAGGAGTTTGAAATTTCGGACCAATTAGGCCGCGAAGAACCTTCAAGCCGGAATTCGAGAAGGTAAGCGATCCGCCGCTGGTGTTGGTGAAGCCCTCCGCGAAAGTCTGCTGGAAGTCGTAGGTCATCTGCGCTTCAAGGCTCGTCTCCGGAGCGATATGCACCCCAAGGCGCGCACCGAGTCCATCCATGTTGGTACCGGCTTGAGAGAGACGCATATAGTCGCCGTAGACTCCTACTGAAACCTGGGCCGAAGCCGCGGGAGCCAAGCAGGCCAAGAGCAGCAACATCGGTGTAACGAACAACATCCGCTTCATTCGATTTCTCCTTGTGATTACGGTGATTGTGAGAGTGCGTGGCTGGGTGGCCTGCGGATCGTCATCTTAGAAGGGATGCACTGCCTAGCCGTTCTGTCGCCGGAAAGTCAGCGACGGGGTTATAGACCTTAGGAAAAAAGCGCAGGGAAAATCCTGAATCGAAGCGGTTAACGCTGAGCCCGGTCGGTTTATGCAAAAGTTATGGAGCGAATCTCGCAGGCCCAAACATGGCGGAGAGGGTGGGATTCGAACCCACGGTAGAGTTTCCCCTACACTCGCTTTCGAGGCGAGCTCTTTCAACCGCTCAGACACCTCTCCGCCGCGGTTTTTCGTAGCTTAGCAGACGCCCACATCTCCGACAACCGCCGCGCCGCGAAAACCGGTGAGCTACGTATTGACACACGTTTAGCGCCCGCGTACATTTGCGAAGTAGTTGCATGGAGGCAACCGTGCGGCCAACAGTTTTAGCGAGCGCCCGTTTCTTCCTGATCGGAACCTTAGCGCTTGGCGTATTGAGTTTGCCAGCGATGGGCGCAGATGCGCCGTCGCTGGCCATGGTGGTGTCCACTGACGACGCACTCATTAGCAGTGCGGCTGCCGTGCCAGGGGTCGACGTGTATCCGGGTGACACACTCTCTACGCGGGACGACGGCTCTCTGAAACTAGCGGCAGGATCGAGTCAGCTTTTCCTGATGCCGTCAACCGACGCGACCATGCTCCGGAACGGCAGCGCAGTCCGCGCAAAGATGGACCGCGGTACGATCGATTTTTCGGGTGCTCCCGGCCAGTTTGAAGTGGAGACGCCACTCGGCGTAATTCGCGGAAGCGGCAGCAATAAAGCCTACGGTCAAGTGGCGTTACTGAGTCCCACCAAGATCCAAGTGAGCGCGTACCAGGGCGAACTACTGGTGGATGGCGCGGACGGCGTGCCAAAGAGTATCGCGGCCGGTGAAACGTATATCGCGAGCCTGGACCCGGCCGGCGGCCCAACCGATCCCGGGATTCAGGGCGTAGGCAGGCCTCGAAAAATCAACTGGCACCGAGTTGCGGCAGCCGCCATCGTCGTAGGCGGCGCGGGCCTCGCCACGTACTTCATCTACCA
>JBOGNC010000152.1:0-10772 GCA_050747045.1 Candidatus Acidiferrales bacterium
CGCTACTACCGCTCCGACTCCATTTACGAAGCTTTCTTTCATATCGCCTGTTTGATGATCACCTTACGCAGGGTTTTGAAATGAGTTCTAGCAGAAACGGCCAGGCGTAAATAATTTCGAAGCCCCACAGAAAAAGTTTCCAAAGCCAGACCAGCGGGGCGCTCAACCAAAGAATCGTTATGCAGTGCACGCTTTCAAGGATAGGCCCTCAACGCGTCTGCCGGCATTTCTCCTCGCAAGCGGTTGGTTTGGTGGTAACGAGCGAAACGCGAACAGTTGGAGTGGCGTCCAAGAGGACAGGTTTGTTGCGTGCGCAAGATGCCAGGGTTACAATGCCGAGCGTGTTACGTGCGGATTCGCGTTTGTGGAGTGTGGGCTTTCGCTCGTCCAGCACGTCCGGCTGAGGTGGGTTCGCGCCGGGTTCAACCCAAGGTTTTCGATAATCAACAAGAAATTCGCGGTTTCAAAAGGGGGAAAGATCGCATGCGAACGAAAGTAGTCCGATGGTTTGCGGCTGTAACATTTCTAGCAGCAGCGAGCGCGGTTCCGGTGCTGGCACAAGGACCGCCGCCGGGACGACGCGGCGGAGGGATGATGATGGGGCCGCCGCTGCAATTGAGCTCTTCGGCATTTCAGGATCTGGGTACGTATCCGGAAAAGTATTCGTGCGCGCCGAATGGACAGATGGACATCGCACACATGACTTCCCCACCGCTTTCGTGGGTGAACCCGCCAGCGGGTACCAAGAGCTTCGTGCTGCTGCTGCACGATCCCGACGCGCACGCGGGGAAGTCCGTGGACGACATCACTCACTGGATCATTTTCAATATTCCCCGCGATTCGACCTCGCTGCCAGAAGGCGTGAAGGCCGATGCGCCGGCTAGCGTGGGAGTGCAGGGCTCCAACATCGCGCACCAATCGGCATTCTTCGGGCCGTGCGCCGGTCCGGGACCTGCGCACCACTACACGTTTGAGCTTTACGCGCTGGATACCACGCTCGATCTGCAGAAGGGCGCCAGCCGCGACGACATCATGAAGGCCATGGACGGGCACGTCCTGACCGGCACGGTGTTGATCGGAATGTTCCATCGCGCGTCCGCAGGCGGACCGGGTGGCGGCAGGCCTCCACGGCAGTAATTTTTCAGTGCGGATTTGCAAATCCCTCTCCGCTCGCAAAAGGCGGAGAGGGATTTTTGCTTTCCAGGTGGAGGAAAGCGGAATTCGCGGCAATGCCGAGCCGTGGGATGGACCTGTGAAGCTTCACAAGCCGCCAAGGCGAGCGCAACCGGCGGCACTTGCCCGGACTCCAGGCTCGCCGACTCGTTGGCTGTAGCAGCTTCTGTGTGCTGGATACGCGGGCGGACATTTTTGCTTTTGCGGCGCGCAGTGCCACCGCGTCAAACAGCGCCAGGTTCCCGGGGACTCTTCAACGATCCTCGTCGAATGGCTCGCGAGCAAAGAGCACACGCAGTACAACGTTGCTGTTTTCAGACGGAAGCGAAATTAGAAGAGCCCGGGGATTTTCATTCCGGCCATGCCGGGCATACCGCCGGCGAGTTCCGTTACTTGCTTGGAGAGTTCTTCGTCCACTCGGCGCGCGGCTTCGTTCACCGCGGCGATCATCAACTCCTGCAGCATTTCCTGGTCTTTGGTCTTGAAAATCTCCGGATCGATGCGCACTTCGATCAGATGCTTCTGCCCGCTCATGCGCACGGTGACCATGCCGCCGCCGGCCGAAGCTTCCACGGAAATATCGCCAATGCGCTTTTCCAGCTTTTCCTGCGCCTGACGAAACTGCGAGAGCATTTGCTGCAGAGCTTTGACTTCCATGCGTTATTCCTCGCCGGGTTGCTTCACGTTGGAAATGCGTCCGCCGAACTTTTGAAGCATCGCTCGAACGATCGGATCTTCCTCGAATCGAGCGCGAAGTTCGGCGCCGTGAGCCGTACCCACTCGGCCAGAGTCGAGTTTAACACAGACGCGAAGAGGCTGGCCCACCACTTGATGCAACACTGTGCGCAAACGCTCCATTGGGTCGCGCGCCTGCAACATTTCCGCCAGCGCGCGACTTTCCGTCGGAAAAAACAGGCGCAATTCGCTGGCATCAAGCTCCCACCGCGAGGCGTGCTCCACCATCGACCACAAAAATCGCTGCCCTTGCAGCGCGGATTTGATGGCGTCCACTTGGGCCGAGCCGACACCGCTGCCAGAATCTTTTGCGGCGCTCGTCACCTCGCGCGGAGGCGATGCTGGGATAGGGCGTTCTGCAGCGAGCGGCGCGGCGGCATTTCGCGAAAGCGGTTCAAGGGGCCTGGAGTTGGACGCGAGAGATTCCGTTGTCGATGTGCGCGCCCATGCAACAGATGGCGCGCTTGCAGCAGACCCATCTGCGCTTACGCCCGCGACGAGCGGTTCGGTTACCGGCGCCATGCGCACCGCGGCTCCGGAACTCGCAGATGCCGACTGCGCGGGCGGAGCCGGTGTTGCGAAGGGCGCGGCGGATGCTCCGACGGTTTGCGAAGGGCGCGCAGGCGGAGATGCGCTCGCAGCCACCGCATGACGCGCTGGATTCGCGGGTCGCGGCGACGATGAACTTTCGCCGCGAAGCTCAGCAATGGCTTCCTCAAGCGGCGCCAAGCGCTGTGCGTTGATCAGCTTCAGTAAGCCAAGCTCAAGATGCAGCCGCGGGTCGGGCTTGCGATACACGTCGTCTTCGGTGGCCAGCAGAATATTGAAAAAGCGCGTGAGATCTTCTTCGCTGAATTGTGTTGATTGCGCGGCCAGTCGCGGGCGCTCGTCCTCCGCCGCTGCGATCAGATGCGAATCGGCGCCACACACGCGCGCGATCAGCAGATTGCGAACGTGGCGAATTGCTTCGCGGCAAAAGTGCTGCAAGTTTTGGCCATCCGAGATCAGGCGATGAACCAGCGAGAGCGCCCGTTCGGAAGATTGCGAGGCAATGGCTTCGATCAGATCATCGAGCACGCTTTCGGCCACCACGCCTAGCAGTTCGCGGACTTGCGCGTCGGTAATCGCATCGCCGCCGTAGGCGATCGCTTGTTCGAGAAGCGATAGGCCGTCACGCAAGCTGCCCTCGGCGGCGCGCGCCAGGACGGCGATCGCGCCCGAATCGATGGCCAGATTTTCGGCTTTGGCGATGCGTTCGATCTGGCCCGCGATTTCCTGAAACGTGAGCAAGCGGAACTGGAAAAGCTGCGCGCGCGATTTGATGGTATCGACGAGATCTTCGGGCTGCGTGGTGGCCAATATAAATACGACGCGGTCGGGCGGCTCTTCGAGCGTTTTCAGAAGCGCGTTGGATGCATCGTCGGTCAACTGATGCGCTTCGTCGAGGATCACTACTTTATAGCGGCTGGCGGCCGGCGCGTAGCGCACCATTTCGCGCAGCTCGCGAATCTGATCGATGCCGCGGTTCGACGCCGCATCGATTTCCAGGACGTCCAGCGAAGCGCCGGTGGAAATTTCGCGGCAGGAGTCGCACGTATTGTCCGGCTCGGCGGTGGGACCGTTGGCGCAATTCAGCGCTTTGGCGAGGATGCGTGCGGCGGTGGTCTTCCCTACTCCACGCACGCCGGAAAAAATATACGCGTGCGCCACGCGATTGGACTGGATCGCGTTCGCCAGCGTGCGCGTCACGTGCTGCTGGCCCACGATTTCGCTGAACGTCTGCGGACGATATTTTCGCGCGATGACTTTGTAGCTCATGCGATGGATTCGATTAGGCTGCGGTGCGACTGTCAGTGGACCGCAAAGCTCCACGATGCGCAGCGATGAGAGGAACTTCGGGTCCTCCGCGGCACACGAAATGGTCCCGCTACCGTTGCTCCCTTCCGGGCCTGGCGGGGTTCACGGGGAATCGTTGCACAGAGCCCGAAGTTCCACCGATCGGCAGTTCACGCAGAAACTTTTTCTGCAGCACAACCGCTACGCGGAGTCTAGCACAGCACTTTCGAGCACGAAAGCCGACGGCCCTCAATGGCAACGCGACTCGCGTAGCGAGCAGCGCAAACTTCGAGCCATTAGGCGGACGGCAGGTTTGCGTAACAACGAGGCTTCAACCACGCAAGACCCCGAGTCTTTGGGGCAGACGGATTCCGCGACAATTCTTAGAGCTGCGAATTTCGAGCCCTGGCGAGGCGTATCGAAGCTATTGCCCTAGGCCCCAGACCGCCAACTCGATCTTCTCGTACGGCGTTGCAAAAATGATGTGGGGACCGAATATCCTCTTCGCTTCGACCACCACAACAAAAGCCTCCTCGGGTACCGTCGAATCGAAATAGGCGGTGAATGTCGCGTCCTTGAATTCACTTACAACGGCGTCCCGAAACCCAACTTCCTCTCCCTCCCGGTCTCCGGTGCCGAAGTGGTCCACCTTGCCATATCGAACTTTCAGCCTAGCGCACGGATAACGCCCGCCACCCCAGGTCAGGCCGAAGCCTCCACGGTTGAAGCCAACGACTTTTTGCTCGTAATTGCTGACACTCACTTTCATCACAAACTTGCCGTCGTCGGTTTTGTCTAGAGACGCAATCATCAGGCTCACGCCGCCGCATCGAATGTGCTTCATCGGCTTGAACAGTGAATCTCCCTTTTGCTTCTCCCAAGTCGTGTCCGACTCCGGCGACCAACGCACCACAACGTCCTTTGATTTCCTGCCAAAGAGTCCCATTGCAACCTCCGAAACCTAATCAATTCTAGCGGCGGCGGCTACTCTCGAAAGAAGAAGGACGGGGTATGGTGTTTAGGATAGCAATCTCCGGAAATGTCGCGATATGATGGTATACGTCAGCAGTTAACTCGCGAAGCCGCTTTCCGCAATGCTGTGAGCCAATCTCGATTCGGATATGAAAGCGTATCGCTCGCCGACAAGACGCAGCGATGCCTTTCCTGATCGGAGAGCAAAATGTCTAAGAACAGCTCCGTGGCTTCGGCTCAGGAGTTAGAGCGTCTAGCCAATCAGCTTTCACGGATTGCGGAAGCCGCACGGAAATTGTGCGATCCAGCGGAAGCTGAACTTTACGGAGCGCTGGCACAGTCTAATATGAAGCTTGCAGAGGCGCTTTACTCGTTCGCCGAAGCGCGAAGGACCTAACTAGCGGACCATCTGGTACAAGTCGGACACAGTGTGCTGTGCCTTTCCTTACCCGCAAGCGCGAACCGCGAGCGCGCGCGAAATTCTCCGGCAACGCTTGCGCTCGTCGGCAGCGCGTTTTACTCTGTGCGCGCCGATAAACCTTCGATTTCGTCGTCGTGTAGTCTGGTACATCGTTTTTCTGCTTTCCACCACGTGTCATGGTCTGGCGCGGGAAGTGGCGCCCCGTTCGGCTGTGGAGTGTGGTGTGGATCGGAGTCCACGGTATGGAAACCATTCAAATTGTGCTCGATAAAAGGCTCTTGCAGGCTACCGACCAAGCCGCTCGGCGCAGCAAGCGGAACCGCTCCGCGTTAGCGCGCGATGCTCTGCGAGAACCATGGAATTAGCGGTAGTCCGACGGCTGCGATGCTGTAGTACGGATCCCAAGAAATCGAGAGCCGCAGGCGTCATACAGATGTGGACACCAAGAATCCTGACGTTATAACCTCTCATGCCGGTCGCAGACCGCAGCGTTCGGAAATTCGAATACTGTCTAGCGCGTCAGTTGGGGAAAATTTCCCAGTGAGGAATGACCTCAGGTGTTTTCATCATCTCGCATTTCTTCGGTGATTTTCTTGGTTGTACTCGCTGGGCTTGGACTCAGATACGGATACGCCAGCGAAAACCCAGCAACAACGAAGTTAGCCTCAGCTGCGAAACGTCCGGCCGCCGTGGACGCAGAGCGTTTATCCACTGCAGCCAAGGACGATGCAGCCGACTGGCTGAGCAACGGCCGCACCTACAGCGAGCAGCGTTTCAGCCCGTTGAAGCAGATTACCGACAAGAATATTGGTCAGCTCAAGCCCGTCTGGCAATTCGTTCTGAGCACCACGCGAGGGCAAGAAGGTACACCGCTCGTTGTCGACGGAGTGATGTACGTCTCGACGGCCTGGAGCGAGGTGTATGCGCTCGACGCGCGCACGGGGAAAAAGCTCTGGTATTTCGATCCCAAAGTTCCCAGGGACTGGAGTCTGAATAGCTGCTGCGGTCCAATCAACCGTGGTGTCGCAGTTTGGAAAGGAAAGATCTACGACCCAACGCTGAACGGACACCTCATCGCACTCGACGCTAGAACGGGCAAACCGGTCTGGGATACTTTCACGTTTCCGTCGGATGTGGAGTACACGCCCGAGGGTACGCCGGTGGCGCAATACGTCATGTCGGGCGCGCCGCGCGTGGTGAAAGGCAAAGTGATTGTTGGCACCGGCGGGGGCGACCAAGGGGTGCGCGGCTACATCTCCGCCTACAACGCCGAGACCGGCAAATTGGTGTGGCGCTTTTATACCGTCCCTGGCGACCCTTCGAAGCCAGTCGAAAATGCTGCCCTCAAATTAGCGGCGAAGACTTGGAACGGAGTGGCGGGCGGCGGTGGCGCCGTTTGGGACGGGATCTCTTACGATCCTCAGCTCGACCTCTTGTATTTCGGCACGGGGAACCCCGCCAAAGGCAAAGGCGGTGACCGGCTATTCAGCGATTGCATCGTGGCTGTGCGGCCGGAGACAGGTCAATACGTCTGGCACTATCAGGAAGTGCCCGATGATGTTTGGGACTACGACTCGACCTCGCAGCTAATCCTTGCCGATATCAAAATTGCAGGCCGCGTGCGCAAGGTGATCATCCATGCGCCCAAGGACGGATTCGTCTACATCATCGACCGCGCGACCGGAAAGCTCATTTCAGCCAAACCTCTTTTCCCGAAAGTTGATTGGGCCACCCGCATCGATCGGACGACCGGCCGTCCGATCGAAAATCCGGCAGCGCGCCGCGGAACTGAACACGGCAAGCCGTTTATCGTTATGCCCGGGCCGCTGGGCGGGCACAGTTGGCAAGCAATGTCTTACAGTCCGGTCACAGGGTTGGTTTATATCCCGGTGATGGAAATGCCCAATATCTTCGTAGCGGAGCCCATCGCGGAGAAAGAGGTCGCGCAAAGCTCGCCGCCCGGCGAGCCCGAATGGAAACTTCAGGATCAGGTGATCGCAAAGGTGAAGACGTATTACAGCGCGCATCTGGCCGCCTGGGATCCTGTCGCCCAACGCGAAGTGTGGCACGCGAACTTGAAGGGCTTATGGCATGGTGGCACCCTCGCCACAGCCGGAAACCTGGTTTTCCAGGGCACATCGACGGGGAAATTTTCAGCGTATCAAGCGAATACTGGAAAGAGGCTATGGTCGATTCCGGTCGAGACCGCGATCATTGCCCCTCCTATTAGCTATCAGGTCGACGGAGAGCAGTACATAGCCGTGACCGTCGGATGGGGAGGGTCGCTGGGGCTGCTGAAGGGACCAATCGGCATGCAGAACCACGTGCCGAACAATCTCCCGCGCGTGATCGCGTTCAAGTTGAATGGCAAATACTCGCTGCCGCCGGTTGCCCTTCCAGCGAAACGCGCCCTAAACCCGCCGCCGGATACTGCCAGCGCCTCGCAGATCGCGTATGGCAGAACGCAATACGGACGCTGCCTTCGCTGCCACGGTTTTTGGGGCATCAGTGCGGGAGATGTGCCGGATCTGCGATACTCCCCGATGGTTTACGATCGCTCGCTATTGCAACAGGTCGTGAAGGGCGGCCTGTTGCGATCGGGCGGCATGCCGATGTTCGGAACGGAATTATCTGACCAGCAGTTGGACGCGATTCGCAATTACCTGATTCACCAGGCGCACCTGCAAGTAGCCAAGAACAAGGCCGAACGAAACTGAAGAACCGACGCTTGAGCTCCCTTGTTGCAACGTCTTTTCCCCGAGTCTTCCTGCCGCCCTTGGGATCGCGCAGCAAGACTTGCGCATGGCTCGCGCGCCCTTTACTCTGTGCGCGCGCGTGAATCCTCAATTCCTGGTCCTCGGGCTGAGCCGCGAAGCGTCGCGCGAGCCGGAGAAAGGCTACAGATCCACAGGGATTCACCCGATGCGGCAATACAGTATCCTGCTGATTTAAGTGGATCGTCCGGACGGGGAAGGATGTCCGCCTACAGCGGCTGCGTCAAACTGGGAGAGCTGAGGGAAAATTAATTAACGTCAAGAAATTCACAGACTCAAAGTGCTCGATTGGGAGCATCACGAGAGGTAAGTCATGAAAGTCGTGGTGATCGGAGGTAGTGGACGCATCGGATCGAAAGTTGTCAATCAGCTGCGCGAGCAAGGGCACGAAGCGGTGGCAGCATCACCGAATTCCGGTGTCAACACGCTCACCGGCGAAGGACTCGCCGAAGCTCTGAAGGGTGCGCCGGTGGTTGTTGACGTATCGGATTCTCCCTCGTGGGAGGATGCGGCTGTGATGAATTTCTTCGAGACATCAACGCGAAACCTCCTTGCACAGGAGGCGGCCGCAGGCGTGGGCCATCACGTTGCGTTGTCAGTTGTAGGATCGGACCGTCTGGTCGAAAGCGGCTATTTCCGCGCAAAGATCGCGCAGGAGAATTTGATCAAGGGTTCCTCGGTCCCCCACTCAATTGTGCGCGCGACACAATTCTATGAATTCTTCAAAGGCATCGCGGATTTTTCCACGGACGGCAACAAAGTACCCCTGCCATCTGTGCTTATCCAGCCGATGGCTGCCGACGATGTCGCCAGCGCGGTATCCAGGACCGCACTCGCTGCACCAGCGAATGGCACCATTGAGGTAGGTGGTCCAGAAAAGTTTCGACTCGATGAATTTGTGCGGCGAGGTCTAGCCGCCCGCAAGGATCCGCGCGAAGTTGTCGCTGATCCGCACGGTCGCTACTACGGGATCGCAGTGAAGGAGCGAACACTCGTTCCCGGAGACGACGCGAGGCTCGGAAAGATTCTGTTCGACGACTGGCTTGCTCAGGATAATTCGAAGTCGCGGGGCCGGTCGGCAGCGTCGGGATAGGCGCGGCGTGTTTGGGATCGAGCAAGGCACCTAACCTTACGGTCGTCTTTCGCCCACGCGCGTTGTGGAATTGCGTCGATGATTGGAGTTCGACAGTGCCCGCTTGTTGAGCGGATTCAAGACAAGCGCGGGAAACGACGGCCTAACAAGTTTCGTTGAGACACCCGGCACTTGCGACGCGGTTTGTGCACCTCAATTTAGCGGGCCAAGTGCAGGCCATCAAACTAGTCTCCGGCCCGTTATACTCGCAGTGAATGACTGGTATGGAGGCTCCGTGGGCTCAACAACTCCTCGCCTTGTGGTCGTGGGAGGCGGATTTGGCGGACTCTTCGCGACGCGCGCCCTGGCCAAAGCTCGTGTCAGCATCACACTGATCGACAAGCGAAACTACCATTTGTTCCGTCCCATGCTGTACCAGGTGGCCACCGGGCTCTTATCGGCCGACGAGATCGCCGGGCCGCTGCGCTCGATACTGAGCCGCCAGCGCAATGTAGAAGTGCTCCAGGATGAAGTTACAGCCGTCGACACTCAAAAACGGCTCGTGCACCTGAGACAACATCAACTGCCATACGATTTCCTGATACTCGCCACCGGGATCCAATACAACTATTTCGGACACGACGAATGGCGGCACGTGGCGCCCGGATTGGAATCGCTCGACGACGCCGATCTGATTCGCGGGAAAGTCTTGACCGCATTCGAGCGTGCTGAGGAAATGGCCGCACTCGACCGAACCAATGCCGAAGGAATCAAGAAACTCCTCACCTTTGTGCTCGTAGGCGCGGGAACAGTTGGGGTTGAAATGGCGAGCACGCTGGCGGAGATGTCGAGGATGGCACTGGCGCACGATTTTCGGCACATCGACCCACGATCCGCGCAAATTTTGCTTTATGAAGCCGCGCCGCGCGTGCTGCCGACCTTCCCCAAAATTCTATCGGCCAAAGCGCAGCGGCATCTCGAAAGCTTGGGCGTGAAAGTGCACACCGGCACGCGCGTTACTGCGGTTGATGCCGACGGCATTGAGGCCAACGGCGCTCGTGTGCGGGCGGGTACGGTGCTCTGGGGAGCTGGTGTGCTGGCGTCCCCGGCGGGACGATGGTTGGGCGCGGCTATGGATAAATCAGGGAAAGTCATCTTAAACTCTGATTTATCCGTGCCCGGGCATCCCGACGTTTTCGCGATTGGCGATACGGCGCACGTGGTTGCCAAGTCGCGAAATTTGATCGGCATCAAATCGAAGGAGCCAATGGTGATGCCCGGCGTTGCACAACCCGCGATTCAAGAGGGTAAGTACGTAGCGAGGGTGATACGTCGTCGCGTAACGGGAGAGCCCGCCCCTGCGCCCTTCTGGTATTGGGACAAGGGCGATCTCGCTATTGTGGGCCGGACGTACGCCCTTGCTGATCTGCGTTTTCTGCGCTTCGCCGGACTGTTGGCATGGATCGTCTGGGCAGCCGTGCATATCTACTTTTTGATCGGGTTCGCCAACCGTTTCTTTGTCTTATTGCAATGGGGAATTGCGTTCGTCGGGAGGCGTCGCCAGGTACGCGTCTTCCCGGGACAAGAAAGGGCGGCGAACGCGCACTAGCGCGGCTGGTTACGCGCGCAGGATTCCTCGCAGGTTCAAAGCCTTCGCGCATCAACACTTGCGCTACTCGCGCGCCCATTTTACTCTGTGCGCTCACGTGAATCCGCAATTCATCGTCGTCGGGCTAATCTGGTACATCGTTTTTTTGCTTTCCACCACCTGCCATGAAGGCGCGCACGC
>JBOGNC010000153.1:0-10714 GCA_050747045.1 Candidatus Acidiferrales bacterium
GGTTCACCTGCAGCTCGAAACGTATCACGTCCGCGTGAGCTACTTCTCCACCCTGCTCCAACTGCCGGCTGATGTTCAGGAAATGCTGGGCGCTCGTGAGCGTCTGCTGCGCGGCCGCATAGGCGCGCTGCGATACGAGGAGCGCGTAGTAATCCTGCGTGACGGTGACTACCAAGCTACGCCTGGCGAGTTGCACGCCCGCATCCGCCACTGCCTTTTGGTACGCCGCTTTTCGCGGGCCCGCATCAACCAGCAGACTCGCCGGTAAATCCTGGTGAACTCCGGCCCATGCACGATAAACATGCACGCCGTCCTGAGTCACGAACCGCCCGACGGGCGAGATTCCATTGCCCTGAGCGTTCAAATATTGTGCCAGGCCGCTCACATTAGGAAGCAGCGCGGCGCGGGCTTGCACTTGGTTGCCATGCGCGATTTGCACCGCCGATAGGGCGCGTTGAAAATCTGGGCTGTTTTTTTGCGCGCGCGCCAGCGCATCGGCCAGCGTCAACGTCAAAGGCGCGTTACTGGCCTCGATCGGTTGACCGCCACCCTGCGCGTCCTGGGCGGGTGCGCCGCTCGTTGCGCGAGTTACCTGCGCCGCAACGGGCCGTGCGCAAGTGCAAATCGCCAGGGACAGTGCAGCCGCCAGCGCGCAGCCGCTGCCGTAGCGGAGTGTTCGCTTCGAGCAGCTTCGTTGTGCCTGCGCGTGTGCATCGCAGGCTCGGAAAATGCGCTTCGCGAGCGGAAACCTTTGCGCGATCATACGGCCCTCCTGAGTTTTACAATCGTTCGCGCGGCGCGTGTTCGTTCAGAACCAAGGCTCGTTTCTCGAATCTTCGCAACAACGCGCCGATCCCATAACGGCTGTAAGGATACAAGAGTCTAATTCATAATTACGCGACAACATCTACTCCTGTTACACGCCTGCGAATTTCTCTGATGAACGTTTTTTAAGCTTTGAAACGCGTTGCAAAAGCGGCTCGTATACCGCATCATGAATAGCTTTGTCCAGATTTGTGCTCGTACAAGATGGGTGCACAGCGCACCCGACCTCGCCGGCAGAGAGCCGGCCTTTTGCTGACGACTAACCGCTTTTTTCCGCGGACACAACAGGGGGAATTGCATGCGCAGGCCCGCAAGTCTTACTCCGCCGAAAGGCAAACTCGGCGTTTTGACGCCCGGCATGGGTGCCGTGAGCACCACGCTGATGTCCGGCGTCGAGTTGGTTCGCCAGGGCGAATCCGTTCCGGTCGGCTCACTGACGCAAATGGGAACGATCCGGCTCGGCAAGCGAACGGAAAATCGCGTTCCGGCAATCAAGGATTTCGTGCCGCTGGCTAAGTTGAGCGACATTGTGTTCGGCGGATGGGATATTTTCCCCGACACGGCGTACCAATCGGCGGCGAAAGCCGGCGTGCTGGACGCCAAAGATTTGTCGAAAGCCGAAAAATTCCTGAAGACGATCCGGCCGATGAAGGCCGCCTTCGATCAGAAGTACGTGAAAAACTTGCAGGGCACCAACGTCAAGAAAGCCAAGACGAAGTTTGATTTAGCCGAACAGCTTCGCGAAGACATCCGTGGATTCAAGAAAAAGAATAAGCTCGACCGCGTGGTCATGCTCTGGTGCGGCTCGACCGAAGTGTTCCTCAGGGCTGAGGACGTTCACCGCGATCTCGACGCCTTCGAAAAGGCCATGAAATCGAACCACCCGGCCATCGCGCCTTCGATGCTTTACGCTTACGCCGCGATTAGCGAGGGCGTCCCCTACGCAAATGGCGCGCCGAACCTGAGTGTTGACTTCGCCGCCCTCGAGGATTACGCGAAATCGAAGAATGTGCCCATCGCTGGAAAAGATTTCAAGACCGGTCAAACGTTGATGAAAACCGTGCTCGCGCCGGCATTCAAGGCACGCATGATCGGCCTCAATGGCTGGTTTTCGACCAACATTTTAGGCAATCGCGACGGCGAAGTGCTCGACGATCCGGGGTCGTTCAAGACCAAAGAAGAATCCAAGCTCGGCGCGCTCGAATACATTCTGCAGCCCAAGGTCTATCCCGATCTCTACGGAAAGTTTACCCACAAGGTGCGGATTAACTACTACCCCCCGCGCGGCGACAACAAAGAAGGTTGGGATAATATCGACATCTTCGGCTGGCTGGGCTACCCGATGCAGATCAAAGTGGATTTCCTGTGCCGCGATTCGATTTTGGCCGCACCAATCGCGCTTGATCTGGTTCTGTTCCTCGATCTCGCCAAGCGAGCAGGCATGCGTGGCATCCAGGAATGGCTAAGCTTCTACTTCAAATCGCCCATGTGCGCGCCGCAACTCTATCCCGAACACGACCTCTTCATTCAGTCGATGAAGCTGAAAAACACGCTGCGCTGGATGATGGGCGAGGAATTGATTACCCACCTCGGAGCAGAGTATTACGATTAGAGCGAATCTGGACTGAGACTCTCGCGAAGCATCCTTGGGCTCCTGCTTCTGTCGGAAGCTGCACCGTACTCCGACTCGCCTGTGACGACGATTACACCCTGCGCTCCTGGTACAGGCCGGGTCTGCCTGTACTTGGTAACTATTCGTCAGCCAATCTTGAAAAGGGAACCGGCCGCCCGAGAGATTTGCGCTCTCGAGCGGCCGGCGGCACTAAGCATTTGTAGATTGGCTAGCGGCTGGTCTGCTGCCACGACGTGCGCTGCACAGAGAGGTCCAGGCTGGAAGGAACTGACGGTGCTCCAGCAGTCGGCACCGCCGTTGGGAACCACGGCGGGCCGAAATTGCCCGCGAACCGCTGATCGTACAGCGTGTTACTTGCACTCATGTTCACACCATGGGCTTGATCTTCACTGCGTCCGCCCATTATGGTCAGGGTACCGACGCTATTGCCAGGAGTTTCCAACCCGCTAGTCCCGCCGCCGATCATCGCGATACTCGCATCAATCGTCAGGTCACCGCCATTCCTCGAAGGTTCCAGGTTGACGTTCGCGTTCGTATAGATTCCCAGCACTCCGGCACTGGTATTGGAAACTAGCGAGTCGGACGAATTCACCGGCTGGGACACGTCGAGGATGTTGCCAGTGACGTCTATGTCGCTCGTCGCTGTGACTGTAACGCCGGTGGCGTTCTGGACTGTCCCACTCAAACCGGTTATCTGCCCGTTGACGTAAACCATGGTAGGTGCCACGGCGACCCCGGATGGGTCGTTTTGAGTTATAGTCGCGCCGGTGGTTGGATTGAGCTGAGTCGGCACGCCGGCTAAGACGAGCGGCGTCCCTGAACCCTGAGTCACGGTAGTGGTATTCGCCGTCGTGTCCACCACAATCGTGGTCGTCGTCGTGGTTCCGCCGCCCCACCTCCCGCCTCCCGACGTTTGGCTTATCGTGTAGGTTTGCGTTGGCTTTCCAGCTGTGTCGTTGGACGCGCCAAGCGCGACGGATGCATCGCCGTTGACCATGAATCCGCCGGAGCCGCTGCTGCCTGTGACGGTAGGATCTCCACCGAAGTCCATCTGGCCTGGAACCGTCGGGTCTGGATGCATCGGGAGGAAAACGCCGGTCGTCGAAGAGGTATAAGGGGTCCCTCCGACGGTCTTTAACACCGAGGTCGCTTCTGATGCGACATTGGCTTCGTCGGTGGCTGAGCACGGGACTTGGGTACATCCTTTGGCGTCCAGAACGGCTTCTTCCTGATTGTAGCTGTCAGTCGGCTCCTGAATCACAGGCTGGTTGATCTGGAAGCCCTGAACGAATGTGGGCTGCTTGAATCCCGCAGGCGCGGTCGCGCCGCCCTTGGTGCAACCTCCGTTGATGTAACCTACCTGGGAACCTGCTTGTCCAATCGAGTTCTCAAAGGTATATCCGGGGCTAGTGAAGTTGCCGAAGTTCCACGACTGATTGGTGAAGAAGGGACCGTACATCTTCCCAGGAACGAGCGCTCCGCCGCAAAGCGTGAAGTTGTCGATGAACCCGGCCCACTTGGAGAAGCTCGGCAGGCCCCCGCCGGCAGTGGAACCCGGAGAGAAGCTGTATTGAATGATCCCGCTTTCAGTAATCTCCTCTGATTCGCTCCTGGAGGACTGCCCCTTGACCGTGATTTTGTACGGGTATTCGAAATTCCAGGTGTAGACCGTAGTCCCGCTTCCGTCCGCGGGGCAACTCGCATCGCCTGGTGGGCAGGCAATTTTTGTGCTGTAGCTATAGCTCGGCGTGTCGAGAATGGGAGGCGCGACCACTTGGAATTGGCTGTTCCATGATCCCGGATCGCCAATGGTATATGCCGAGGCTAAATAGGGAGCATACGCCGGCTGTAAGGCTGTCGATGGAATCGCCGAACCGGTTGCGCCGGGAGCGACAATGGTTCCCGAGATCGCCAGAGGAGGAGCAGCGCCTGTGACACCTGTATTGGCACTCGCAGCAATGGCGTGTTTCATGGCTTCAACCACCACGTTGATGCCGGAATCGGCGGCATAGAACGAGCCTCGGTAATTTCGATAGTAGCCGTTGATCATCGTGTCGGATGAAGTGAGGAAGATCACGGCAAGGCTGGCTGCCCCAAGCAGTGCGAGAAGCCCCAGGGTGATCAGCAGGGCTATACCGCGCTCCCCCGCGGAACGCGCACTTGCAGGGCGAGAGTCGCGGGTGCTCGCGCGATTCGAATGATTCTTTCCCAACGTGTAGATGTGTCGGCTCATGGTTTCGCTCCGATGCTGCTTAATTCTGGAAATCTCCGATACTCATGTTTCGCAGGTCCACGACGACGGAGGACTGCTGTACCAGGTAAGGTCCATTATCGAAACCGTTCGCAAATTTATTGAGCACGGGATCCGTGCTGGGGATCGTGCGGCCAATCAGCGAGACTCGAACGGCGCGAATCAGGCCGAAATCGTACGGGTCATTGGCAGGGGCTGGCGTGGCGTTGCAGTCCGTTGTGCCGTCCGAGTCGTAGCAGTACTTGCTGGAATCATAAAAGTAATTGGCGATGTCCGGCTGGTCGTTTGACTCGTTGCTCCACAGCGCGGCGCCAAGTTTAAATCCGATTACTTGGTCGGCCAAGACTGCGCACCCGCTGGAGTCGCAGCGTTGGAGCTGGGTGTCGGCAGTGTTCGAAGGACTCACCACCACGCTGTACTTGATCTGGGACGACGAACTGCCGATATCCACCACGAACGCGCCAGGAGAAAAGGTGCGCGAAACGGCATTTTGAAAATTATAACCGATGGGTGATTGGGGGTTGTACAGAACGCCCTGCGGGTCGGTGCACGAACTTCCGGGGCAGCCACTGGGCACTCCGTTCGAACCCGTCAGCGTATGGGTTAGCTGGAGCACAGTGACGTTGCTACCGTCAATGCTGACTGTGTTGACACTCGGTGCCGCCGTAAGTGTAACGGCACTGATGCAGTAGGTAAACTGCGCTGCGGCGGCATCGCAAGTGGGATTGGACCCCCCGGGGCTCGGCATTTGAATCAGCAGAAGCTCGTCGCCCGACTGGAAGCAATTCTTGTCGGTTGCCAGGATAGCCCCGGTTGAATCGGCCGGATCGGTGGCAGAGATGGTGGAATTAGAATCGATCAACTCCGAGTCCGCAATAGCCAGGACCGGCGGCTGTCCGTTGGTGGTTGCGGTGCAGCCCACGTTTTGTGGCCCGAAGATCGTCAGGGAATCGAAGCAGCCGCTGGAGGCCGGGTATGTCCAATTGCCTGCGGGCACACAAGCGGCAGCGGTGCCCCCTTGGGAGGGCGGAACGCTGTTTTGAATCACAACGCCAGTTGAAAAATCTCCCAACTTAGTGGCAAGATTTTGGCCCGCGCCTGAGAGAAGGTTCTGGCCAGCGCCAGAAAGATCTATTTGCAACTGGCTGGTTGCATTGCGAAGCGCCAGGTTGACTCCGGAAAGAGCCTCCTGGTGCGTGATCATCTCCATATGCTTGTCGAATACTGAGAATGCTGTTCCGGCCACGATCAGGAACACCAGCATGGCAACCATCAATTCAATGAGCGTGAAGCCGCGCGAGCGAATTCGATCCTGCCCGCTGGGCGGTTGCACCACTGAGCCGGGTTTCTTCATGGCCTCACCATGCTGAGCTGAAACTTTACGGGATTGTTTGAACTAGCGTTAGTGAGCATTACGAGCACGGTGACGCGCCGGGTGTCCGTGGCAATCGCATTCCCGCCACCTACCGCGTTAATCGTCGGATTCCCGGTGATTTCCCAGCGGCGGGTGAAGGTGGCTCCCCCCGTGGGCGTTGCGACTCCGCACTCAGCAGGCGTGCCCACGCACCCAGAGTTGGTATGCACGATTGTGGTTTGAACCGGGATGCCATTTACGACTTGCGTCTCCGTTTCGTAGTCGGCGCCTGAGGCTTCTGAAACCGTCACTTCATCACACCACGGATCGCCTGCCGCGCAGGTTGATGGCGTGAGGGACAAGTTGCCACCGGGCCAGATGTTTGGGTCCGTGGGCGCTGCACCCATAGCCGTGCTCGTCGAATCTGATGTGTCCCCTGACGGCCATTTGTTGAGGCTGTCGAGCTTCTCCGACGCGAGAATGCTGGCCATGCTCATGTACCTGGAGCGGGTACCGGCCTGAAGCGTGCTGGCAATCAAGGCCGCAACGCTCAGCAGGCCGATCGCCAGAATGGCAATCGATACCAGTACCTCGATGAGGGTGAAACCTTCCTGGCTTTCCGACTTATTGCTGCGATTATTGGATTGTAGTTGTCGTGACATTTCCCACGTCCGATATGGCGACATTGATTTGTCTTCCCTGGTACGTAAATGAAAGCGCGGGCGGCTGATTAGGGTTCAGGCTACATCCACCCGTGCCGTAAACGAGCCCGTTGGGGCAAAGGGTATACGTGTAAGGGCTGCCCGTTCCGCCGCTGATGGAAACATACGACGGTAGAGGCACGGTCGGGCCGACCGTCGGCGGTGACGCCCCGGTGTTGGTTACCACGTAGGTGTTAGCCGGCGCGGTGAGCACCAAGGTATAAGTCTGACTATCCTGGATTGCGTGGAAGCGTGCACTCGAGATAGCGCCAGAAAACTGGTTGACTGCGGCGTTGATGCGCTCGTTGGTCATCGCTCTGTTCAGCGCCGGAATCGCAAGCGCAGCCATCACCATGGCGGCAAAAACCACCAACACCATCTCTAGTAGGGTGAAGCCTACCGAAGGTCGAGAAGGCCGCGTGAGACTGATAAAATTGCCTGACTTACTGAGTTTCAAGACGTTCTCTCCCTGAGATCGAGCTCAGAACGCAAGTTCTGCCGCAATTAAATGCACGCTGTAGACCAACCAGAGATTTCCTGTAACGTACTGATGCAAAGACGCTTAGTTGAGAGTGCCGCGGGCCGTCGAAATCGCTACTGCCTACCTGGGGAGAAAATGTAACGAAAGGGCGATTCGACTACCGAGCTTCAATTCGCGTACAAGTAACTGGCATGAGCCTGGGGGCAGCCTTGGAAACAGCCACACGCATTCGGCGCTTTTCATCTTGAAGGTGCCCTTGGGTGCCCTCGATTTCCCAAGCGCGCGGATTTTCGTTTCTTGATGGTTTTTTCGACACGCATTCAGCCGCTAAAGTACCAAAACGGGAAAGTTGGTACTGCCGCCAAATTGAATCTCGACGCCGCCCCGTGCCGGTGCTACCGTTGGTTGTTTTTCGTTGCTTGCGTGAAGCGGTTCAGCATGCAGCGACGAAGGTCAACAGAAACGGGAGAGGGAACGCGATGAATTTGGCGATGAGCGCCGCAGCAATGGCGTCACGTGCCGCGTGCGAAATCCGCAATCCCTTCGCTTTCGTTTCGCTTTCGCTCGCCTTTGAAGGGCGGAACGCTCAATCAACCTTTGACACGTGTAACGCACTGAAAACAAACGCCCGACCACTACAAAGGGCGGAACGTCCCGGTGCATCTCAATTTCGACTTTCTCGCCCCGCGCCGCGGTTTGCTCCACGTGACCGGAGAAATTTGCTCCACTGAAAAACGCCCGTGAATCCACGTTTGGCCGTTGCGCATGTTATCGTAGCGAAGGAGGGTTCTTGCGGTTGACTCGGAGCCGAAGGGAAGAGAAGCTCGAAACGATGTCCACACGCCCAGCCGCGAATCCGGCCAGCTCGGTCGTCTATAGTCTTGCAGGCGTGGGTAGCTCGCGCAGAAGTGTCCAGCATCGTCAGCCGATGTCTCGCGCCCAAGTCGCTTCTACCCAGGCTCCCCAACGCGCGGCGTGCGTCGGGGCAGTTACCCGAGACAGTCAATCGAGTAGAATCGCACCTAACTCAATGAAAACAAACGACCGTGTACCCGTCTACCCGGAACCTCCCGGCGCATCGAAAGTGCGCATTGTGCAGTGGAAAAAGTTCTGCAAATGACCTCCAACGCTCATCACGACGTGATATGCATCGGTGCGGGTCCCACGGGCCTTGCGTGTGCGATTGAGGCCAAGCGCGCCGGGATGCAGCCTATGGTGATTGATAAGGGGTGCCTCTGCAACTCGCTCTTTTACTACCCCATGAACATGAACTTTTTTACTACCGCCGAGCGTATGGAGATCGGCGACCTGCCGATGACCACCTCCGGCGACAAACCTACGCGGCCAGAGGCTTTGAAATACTACAGGCGGGCCGTCGATCACTACGGCATCGAGACGCGTTTGTATGAGAAAGTCACGCGGATTGAACAGAGCGAATCACGCCTTGGGGAGTTTTGTGTTCATGCGGACGGCGCCGGCGCCGAAAAGCACGAATATCGTTCGTCGAGGATCATCATTGCCACCGGATACTACGATCTGCCGAACTACATGGGCATACCGGGCGAGGAGCTTCCGAACGTATCTCACTATTTCACCGATCCGCATCCTTACTGGAACCAGGATGTCGTGGTTATCGGTGCGCGAAATTCCGCCGCGGAGACGGCACTCGATCTATTCCGTGCTGGTGCGCGCGTGACGTTGGTGCATCGCGGCTCCGAGATGGGGAAGACGCTAAAATACTGGGTTAAGCCTGACATCGAGAACCGCATCCGCGCAGGGGAGATTCGAGCGTTGTTTTCAACGCGTGTTACGAAAATCCAGCCGCATCGCGTCTGGGTGCATAATTCGCATCATGAAGAAGCAATTCCCGCCGTCCAAGTGTTCGCTATGACCGGATATCATCCTGATTTCAGTTTTCTGGAAGGGCAGGGAATTCGGCTTGATCCAGTGACGCGCCGGCCAGAGTGCAACCCGGACACCCTGGAAACGAATATTCGCGGGATTTACGTGGCGGGAGTGGTGGTCGGAGGCAAGCAGACATCGGACATTTTCATAGAAAATGGCCGCTTTCACGGCAGGCAGATCGTGGCCGCCATGGCCGGCAAAGGGCGCATCAATGAACCTGCGCCGGTAGCGCCGCCCGGCGAGTAGGTCGTAAGCAGGAGCGTTGCTTTCATTGTCCTTGCCGATGGCTAAATTGTCGTCGAGAGATATTTCTGATACAGTGAATGCAAATGCCATCAGTCATAGGTGAAGTTGGAGAAACTTTTTCGGCGCTGATCAAAGGGTTCAGCGTCACATTGCGGACTATGTTCCGCAAAACTACGACGGAAAATTTTCCGGAGACCGCACCCAGCGTTCAGCCGCGCTATCGAGGCATTCACGTCTTGCAGCGCGACGAAAACGGCCTGGAAAAATGCGTGGCGTGTTTTCTGTGCTCGGCGGCGTGTCCGGCAAATTGCATCTACATCGAAGCTGCCGAAAACACAGAGGCGCAGCGCATCTCGGCAGGCGAACGTTACGCCAAAACATATAACATCGATTACTCGCGGTGTATTTTCTGCGGCTATTGCGTCGAGGCTTGCCCGACCGACGCAATCACGCACGGCCACAGTATCGAACTCGCACCGTATGACATCAACGCCATGATCTACCGCAAGGAGCAACTCCTCGAAACGTGGCCGCCGCGCGGTCCGCGCGCTTAGGACTTTTTCTCAGCGCTTTTCGCGTCCAGCCTGCCGTAACGTTCCCGTCAAGGGCTGCAGTTTGACCCTTATTTTTCGAAATTTCGCCGAGTGATTTGGGCAGCCGGCGCGCCGAAATATGCGCTTCTTCTCTGCGCGCTAACGCGAACTGGTAACCAGAATTTATCTGGCTCTGTTGTCGTCCTACTCCGGCAATGAAAAATTGAGATATCCAGCAGTTCGAAATTGTTGTTCGTTACCGAGCAGGAGGTGCGACGGCCGAAGTCGGACTCTTGCCGTTCACCCGCTTGGCGGTCGATGCCACCACCGTCCTGGCGCGGGGAGGCGGTCAGCACATTCTTTGTGCGACGCATGCATCATCACAGTCAGAAGCTGCTTCCCTAGCGATACAAGCGGGGTGGTCGTCGTGGTTTTGGATCAGCAGTTCCTGCTGTCGCAGATTGCACGGCGCGGTCCCTGGAACAAGTGTGCGAATTTGCTCGCCGTCGTCGAGGCGCTCAAACGCAAGCTCTCGGCTCGTGCACTTGGCCGCAGTTTGCAAATGCAGATGCGTCAAGCCCGAGACGGCATCCCAGCAAACACGCATCGGCCTGGTGCTGGCCGGCGCCGAGTTCGACAGCGAGAGAAATCACACCTACATTCGGCAGAAATTCGGAGCGCAAAGTGTGATCCCTGCTAAACGCGGAAAGAAAACTTGGCGCGTGCGCGGCGTGCGTGCCGAGATGCGGCGGGCCTTCCCGCAGCGAATCTATCGGCGCTGCGCA